>JAVEWN010000109.1:0-10517 GCA_034004515.1 Anaerolineales bacterium
GCTCTTCTTTCAGGATTTCGAGGGCAATTTTTGCTTTTTGTTCGGCGGTGTAATGTTTTTTCATGGTCTTAATTTACACCTTAAATCGACCCTTTTTTTTGTCTAAATTTAGTTTACCACTTCAATCCTTTTTTGCTGCAAGCCGGGGGCTACGCCTTGTGGGAAGCCTATCTGGATGGTGAAACTGAGCGCCAAACCCGCTGGGAAAACACCGCCCGCGAATTACTTGATTCCGCCCGCCCGGTGCTGGCGGATACCTGGCGGGTCTGGACGCCGGAAACGCGCAAAGCCGTGACCGTCATCGCGCTGGATACACTTCCGCGCCTGGTGGCTGGCAAGGAATTCGACATCGACCACTTGCTCAAACCCTTCAGCGACTACATTCCCGAAGTAGACGAACTCAAAAAACGGGGCTTTCTCGTGACTGATGCTGAAACCCGCACCGGCTACCGGCTGCAAGCCCAGGTCATGCTCTGGTGGCTGGCCTCGGAACTGATCCGCATCACTCGTCCGCAGGACGGCGAAGATCTGGGCGAGTGGCTGCGCAAGCAGGAATGGGACGGTATCATCAAGGGCGAAGAAAAAGCCCAACTCAAGAAAGCGCTCACTTCCCTGAGCGGCCTGCTCAAAACCGGCGGCGAATCCTTCATCAAAGCCAGCGCTGAAGGCTATGCCAAAGGGCTGACGGGCGTGAAGTAATCCTGGTTTACCGGTTTGCTCGAAATCTTCTGCGGGGCGTGTTCAAAGATTTGAACACGCCCCGCAGCTTACCCCCACCCTACAAATACGAAACGTAGCTGCCGCTCACGCTGGTGCGATTGTGGCCGAGCGCCTCAGACAGGGTTTTGCGCGCACTGTCCTCGGACGCGCCGGCAGCCAGCAGACTATCGTACAGGTTCTCGGCGAAGTTGGCGCGCAGGCGATGGATGCCGCTAACCTCGATGCCCAACGCGCGGGTGGCCTTGCGGACTTCCTGCCAGAACTTGCGCTTCCATTCGCGGGTGGGAGTGAAAATAAACGGCCTGGACGTTTTCAGCTTTTCGGCCAGATCCTGGTCGATGCGAACCGTGCGCGGGCGCCCGCCCTTCCCCTTGATGTTCAGCACTCCCGCCGGGTCGACCTGGTCGCCGCGCAGCCCGGCAATCTCAGACAGCCGCAGGCCAGCCCTCAGGGCAACTTCTGCCGCCAGCGCAAACGGGGACTCCTGGGCTTGCAGCCAACCAATGATCAGGGGCGCATCCTGGGGCTGGTAGCCGAAGCGCGGCTGATGCGGAACGCCATGAACGTTATAGCTCTTGATATGCGCGCGCAGTTCGGGCGTGACCGGCAGGTCCTTCGGTTCGCCCCGGATGTAGCCCACCTTCAGGCAGGCCAGGTAGAGCTTGTTGATGGCCGACATCAGGGTGCTATTGGTCTTGGGCGCCTTGTCACGCTCGAAGGTATCCATCGTCAGCTGGATGACTTCGGGGTTGATCAGGTCGCGCAACAACTTGTGGCCGGTCAAATCACGCGCCAGCTTGAAGAAACGGGTGCAGGCCTGGTAGTAGCCATTACGTGAGCCGATGCCGGTGATCCGTTTGCGCTGGCCGGTCGGGTTGCCGTTGGGCCGCATGGCCTTGCTGACCGAAGCCACCCCGGTTTGGGCTTTGTACTCATCGATCTCTTGCTTCTCCATAAAGATGCCATCCAGCGCTTGCTGCACCTGGTAAGCAATGGACGGCCTGACTTTCTTGGTCTTCTTGGACATAGACGCACCTCTCTCCTGGGCCCGAAGCCCTTCTTTGAATGTTTGTATTTAACTTGCTTTGAAAAAAAATGATTGTTGAGCCGGTCGTCCCCGCTGAAAGGGACGGAAAAAGGGGTATGTGCGCCCGCGATGGCCCCCTTGGGCCAATCCGATCGCCAGCGGAATGGCAGCCTCCCAGGATATGGGATTATAGGCTGCCGGGTGGGCGCAACGGACTTAAAGCAAAACGTCACATGTCGCGCCGGGGCTCCTTGTGTTGTGCAGCAATCGGGAAATGTGTGTCAAAAACGGGGATTGTGCGTTACAAACGTGTGTGTGGGTTTGGCGTTTTCATTCGCCAGGTTACGTTTGCATTCTAATGCGAAGAAGATGAGTTTGTCAAACGATTTCGAATCGAGTTTTCAAAAACCGGACTGAATGGATTCCAGTCCGGTTTTTGCATGCCCTAGCCCACCAACCCGGCCACCGCTTCTTCCAGATCGCGCTCTCCGGGGGTGACATACAGTCGGGTTGTGTCCAGGCTTTCATGGCCGAGCAGGGCCGCCACCTTCTCCAAGGTCACACCGTTATCGAGCAGCGACTTGGCAAAGGTATGCCGGCAGATGTGCGGGGTGACACCTTTCAACCCGGCCAGGTCGGCCAGCCTGGATACCGCCAACTGCACCGAGCGAACCTGCATCGGCTCGCCGCGCTGGCCGAGGAAGAGCATTTCGCTGCCGCTGTCCGGGCGGACGGAAATCCACTCATCCAGCAGACGGCGGGCTTCGGAGTTGATCGGCACCTGTCTTTGCTTGCCGCCCTTCCCCGCCCGGACGGTCAGGGCCGCCTTGCGCTCGGTCATCAAAATATCTGAAACGCGCAAATTGGAAACTTCGGAAACCCTTAAACCGGTATTCACAAGCAGGGTCACCACGACCGCGTCGCGCAGGCGCAGCAGCCACAAACGCGGATAGCGGATGCGCGCTTTTTGCAGATCATCCTTCATGGCCTGGACAAGCGCATTGCGCTGCTTCTTATCGAGCCACTTTGGCGCAAGCGAGACGGTCTCGACGCTTTTTATGTTTAGGGCCGGATTGCCTGGCAGGATTTTGTTGTGAACGGCCCAGTTGCCAAAAGCGGCGATCGCGGCCAGCTTGCGGTTCACGGTCTGGGCGGCGGCACCCGCTTTCAGCAGAGATGAACGATACTCGCGCACATCCGCAGGCCCAAGGGTGGTCAGGTCACGGTCCAACCAGCGCGAGAAAACGGATAAATCGGTCAGATAGCCACGCACGGTGGCGGGCGAACGATCCAGGGAAATCAGGTATTCGGAAAATTGGGTCAGCAGGGTCATGGTTAATTCAACTCCACAGTGCGCGTCAGCGCGCTTTCGAATTTGGTGGTGGTCTTGCGGAACAGACAGGGAATGTTGCCGGTTGGGCCGTTGCGATGCTTGGCGATTGAAAGTTCCATCGGCTGCAGGCCGTTCATGGCGGTCTCATCCGGCTTGTGCAGGAACATGACCACGTCCGCATCGGCCTCGATATCGCCGCTCTCGCGCAGGTCGGAGAGCTGCGGGCGGGATGAAGCGCGCTTCTCGACTTCGCGGTTGAGCTGGGCGGCGGCGATGATCGCGACACTCAACTCCTTGGACAAAGCCTTGAGCGAACGCGAGATATAGCCCACTTCCTGGGTGCGGTTCTCGGTCTTTGCCCCGGCCCGCATCAGCTGCAAATAATCGACGATGACCAGGTCGGGCTTGCCCGCCGAGAGATGCAGGCGGCGCAGCTTGGACTTGAGCTGCAAGGGCGTGATGGCCGGGGTATCGTCGATGAAAAGCGGCAGATGCTCGAGGGCTTCAATCGCCGCAGTCAGCCTGGGCCAGTCCGCCTCGCCGACCTTGCCGGTGTCGAGCAGCTGCACATCCAGCCCGCTCTCCTGGGCCAGCAGGCGGTTGGTGATGCGCAGGGTGGGCATTTCGAGCGAGAAGACGGCTGTCCGTTTGCCTGCCTGGGCGGCATTGCAGGCGATGGTTAAGGCCAGGGACGTTTTGCCCAGGCCGGGGCGGGCCGCCAGAACATAGAGCGCGCCCGGCTGGAAGTTGCCCAGGCGACGGTCGAGATCGATCAGGCCGCTGGGCGTGCCGGGCAGTTCGCTGATCCGGCTGAGGGCGTCGATCTGGTCGTAGGCCTGGCTGAGGGCATCAGACAGCGCGAGCAGTTGCCCGCCGCTTTCGCGCAGGATCGCCCCTTCGAGCGCGGCCACAGATTGTTCAGTCGCGCAGGGCAGTTCGATGGCCTGGTCGTGGGCCAGGCTGGCGATCCTGTTGGCGGCGGTCAGCATTTGGCGCCGGACGGCAGCTTCGCGCACGAGTTGGCCGTATGCATCGGCGTGCAGGCTGGTTGGGGTTGCGTTCAGCAGGCCGGTCAGGGCGGCATCCCCGCCGATTTCTTCAAGCTGCCCGGACTGGGACAGGCTTTCGGAGACGGTTAGGATGTCAATCGGGATGCGCCGCTCCACGAGGCGGGCGAAGGCCTGCCAGATGAAACGCAAGCGGTGGATGTAAAAATCTTCGGCGGCCAGAAATTCGGACAGTTCGATGTAGACATCCGGGTTGATCAGGACCGCGCCGATTACGGCTTCTTCGGCCTGGCGGCTGTGCGGGATGAGATTGGTTTCGGTGGACATGGTTGATTAGCTCCTTGGCTGAAAGTCTTTGATAACGTTTTCTAACGCGCTTTCGATGGGCACGGGATAATCTCTTTGGGGTGTGGCGTGAGCGGCCAGGATGCTGATCATAGTTTTTGCGAGCGCGCCGGGGTGGGCCACCGTGAAGGGGCTGTTCTTCCAGCGTTTCCAGGTCAGGCGGATGGCGGTTTCAAGTGGCGTGTTATATTCGGCGGCGATGCTGTTGAGTTCTTGGATGCCCTTGATCCACAGGCCGAAGTCGCTGCGCTTCTGGCCTGGCGCGGGCTTTTTGGGTGGCCGCAGGTTGAAAATCTCACAAATCAGTTTTGCGCCAGGCTGGCAGTCTTCTGGAAAGTCCGAGATGCGGCCCGGATGTGATCCGGTGTCGGGTTTGGCAGGTTCTGGCGCAGCGGCGCGCGCGGGCGCGTCAGCGGCCATGTTTTCTTTCTTGGTTAACTCTGTATTATTAACGTCGCGGTTTCCTACATCTGGAAAACCTAGATGGAGGTTTCCTCGATCTGGCTCTGGTTCAGGGTTCTGATCTTGTTCTTCAGCCGGAACAGGCTGCTCGTAAACCTCCATCACCCAGCGGATGATCTGCTGCTTCTCGTTACGCTCTACCTTGCGTCGCACATATCCCGCTTTGATGAGTTCCTTGATCCCCGACCGAACCGCATAGTCCCCGTCCGGCGAATGGTTGACCACATCGGCTATGTTGATGATCCAATTGTCTGGGCGACTGAGTAGATATGCCAGAATCCCTTTTGCTTTGTACGATAGGGATGGAAGCGCCAATGCGCGTTTATCCATCATCACAAAAGGATTTTCGGGATTTTTAATCACACGGAAGATGGTTTGGGGACGGTCTGTCATAGAGCGATTACCTCAGCGAGAAACGCAACAGGAAGGCCGCTGCGGGGCGATGTTTTGGAGACGATGCGCGGGTCGCGTGGGGAAAATCAGCCGCCTTGCTGCTCCATTTCGCAGGCATGATATACACGCCTGGGTACACGCTGCGGGTACACGCCGCTACACGGACGTACACGGCGCGGGTAAACGTATCGTGTACCGCAGATATTCCGATAAAAAAATGAGTGCGCTTTTGGCGGAAACCAGGTGGGTTCATGTCGTGCTCCAGCCGGAAACTTCCTGGGAGGCGATTGCTTGCAGGGAGAGCTTCAGCCGTCCGCAGCGGTATTCCTCGACCGCATAGGCCAGCAGGCGGGTAACCATCGCCCCCAGCGCAACGTTATATTCAGCGGCCAGCGACTTCAAACGGTTGTGAACTTCGCGTCCCCAACGAAACCCAAACGGAGTACGCTTGCGGGGTGGCGCAATCAATTTCTTTTGGCGCTGTTTGCGGGTCCGGTCTGGCTTGATCGGCTGCGACCAGGTCTGGATCTTTTCCCACGTCAGCACCATCTGGGTGCTTTTCGGGTTTGGGTTGGGATGTGACTCCATCCAGATCTTGCCCTGGTCGTACATCGCCAAGGCAAAGTCAATCAGTTGAACTGCGACGGTGGAAATATTGTTGATCTCCAACTGGGTGGCAATCCCGGCCACAGCGTAGTAAACCTCGGGGTCGGTCAGGTCATAGCGGAAGGGAGAATTGACCTGATCCCAGGTGGGAGAGCCATCCTTCTTCGTCTTGCGCGGCTTTTGGGATTGGGGGGATTTCAGGGTCAGCCCATCCAGGAGCGAACTCGGGGCGACCTGGATGGCATCTGGATTGGGGAGTTTGCGCTCAGCCTTGGACATGATTAGCCTTTCAGGATGGTTTTGCCCAGCGCCGAATACTCCTGCGCGGCGCGGCGGACATAGCTGTTGGTCTTCTCGGCCTCGGCCTTCTCGAAGATCGTCATCTGGTTGGCGGGCAGTTCGCGGATGGCCGTGCATTCGTGGATGGGGGAGAGGGTCAGAGCGCCAAAGGCCTGCCTGAGATGCTGCAGGCCTTCGCGGCGTTCCACGGTGCGCTCATCGTAGAAAGTGGGAAGGATCCCGGCCAGGCAGCCCTGCCAGCCGCGCTGGGTGAGTGCTTTGAGAGTAGCGACGGTCTGGTATGCGCCCTGGATGGCTGCGGTCTCACTGGCAACCGGCACCAGCACTTCATCCGCCGCCCAGAGTGCCAGTTCGAGAATACCGCCCAGGGACGGGGCTGTATCCAGAATGACCAGGTCGTAGCGGGCGAACTGCTCGGAAACAGCCTGGCGGATCAGGTTCAGATCGCGTTCGCCGGTTAGCATGATCGCCTGGGCGTTGGCCGTGTCTGAGCTGCCGGGCAAGATCGAAATCTGGCTGTGCTCAGCGCTGACGATAAAGCTGCGGATTTGGGCGGACTTGTCATTGCCCATCAGACTCGCCAGGCCGGGGATGTAAGCGGCCAGCAGGTTATAAGCGCCCGGCCTGGGCTGGTGGCCGAGGAAAGTAGCCAGGTTGCCCTGCGGGTCCAGGTCCACCAGGAGAACTTTCTTCCCGGCCAGGGCCAGGGCTGCGGCCAGATTTACGGCGGTGGTGGTCTTACCCGTACCGCCCTTTTGATTTGCAACAGTGATGATTTTCATGGATTACGGATTCTCCTTGCAGAAATATTTTGAATTGACCCAGCCACTTGTAGTCTCGGCCTAGGTGGCGCCATCGACCGTGGTGGTGTAGGCGTGAACGGTGATCGTCTCCCCGCGCGTCAGGCTGGCGATGATCGGGTGGGTTATCCCGGCATTCTGGCGGACATTCAGCCAGTCTGCGCAGATCCTGGCGACCTGGGGTGTGGGGGAGACAGGTACGCCGGTTTGGGTTGGGCTGGGAGCGGATGTTACAGCCCCGGCTGGCGCGTTATCCAGTTCAGGCGCGGGGACGCAAGCTGGGAGCAGGACAAGTAACAAAAACAAGAGCAACTTGTTCATATGAGATTTTTTCCTTCATCAGAGAATTGAGCATTCGGGATGACCGCCACCGCCAGCGGATTGCCGTTTTTCTCGCGCAGGTTCAACCATTTTGCGCCAGCCGCCGCCAGTGCAGAGAGCAGGATGTGGCGGGCTTCCTGCGGCAGCGGATCGCGTTTTCCGCTGCCTGCTCTGCGTGTTCCCTGCACCTGGAAGGGCTTTGCCCGGATGGGCTGGGCCGCTTCCAGGTGCAGGGCGGGCGACTGGCCTAGGAAAAATCCGGGGCATCATTTGGCTTGTGGCCGTTGCCACTGAAGGCCTGGACGGGTTTTTCGGGGATGTTCAGCACCGAAGCCATAACCTGGGATTGTTTGCCAGGGACGTAGGCTTGCTTGGGTGCGTGGTAGGGGCGGCCTTCGATCTCAGCAATCGCCCGGCGCAGGTTCTCATAACCGTATTCCTCAGCGATGCGCCGCTCCAGTTCCAGCCGGGTGCGCGCGCTTTTCAGGATGCTTTCAGCAACAGACGCGCTGGCTTCGGCCAATTGCTGGCGGGCAATAGCCTGGGCGGTCAGGCGGTGGGCCTTGATGTCCGGATGGCTGTAAAAATAAGCCAGGAACAGGATCGCGTGAACGGAGAGACTGACTGCCAGCAAGCCCAACAGTCCTTCGGCGTTGGCTGCCTGGCCATTGATCACCATAAAATCAGCCGTACCGACCAGCACCCCCAAGAACAGAGATAGTGAGATACCCAGCCAGGCCAGTCCGCGCATAATTCCGGACGCTTTCGCGTGTTGGACCGCGACCTCCCACAAAATGAACGGAAAGAAGGTGGCGGACACGGAAAACCAGGCCTTCCAGACTTCGCCAGTGTTTTGCATGGCAAAGTCATACACGCGGTATTCGCCGATTGCGAGCAGCAGGTTGCCTGCAATAAACGCCAGAGTGGGGGATTTGTCTTTGATCCAGTCGAAGACCCCGACCTGGGTGACTGCGGATTCAAAGAGTGGTTCATGTTCAACTTCGAGTTCGGTGCCTTGCTGGGGAGCAAACGGGTTGGCGACGGGTGTTGTGTAACGAGCGGTTGTGTTCATGATGGATACCTCCTATTGGGTGGCGGGTGTGAATGTCAGCCAGCGGGACTGATGACGAAAGGCAAATTGTCCGTTGGTGAGTGGGGTGCTGAGGGTGGTTGGGGCAGTAAGGTCGAACAGGGTAGGGAAGTCATGGATTTCACCGATCAGGATTTTGGTGAAGATGGAACGGATGCGGCAGGCGTAATCTGGCGAAGCGCTGACAACCAGGTGGAACTGCGGGGCGTTTGCCAACAAGGACAGCGAGCGGTATTCGATGTTCCAGCCTGCGCCCAGGTTATCCAGCAGGATAGGCAGTCTGGGCGTAGAAGGTTTCCGTATGTGATATTGAAGGATGTCGCCCATCCGTTTTGGACTGACGGCGGCGATCATCGGGTTGATGCCGTGCCAGCGCTCTGGCGTTCTGGAGACGATGACCGCGCCAATCGATGTTTGCCTGCCAGGAAATTTGGCGGTTGCCGCAATCGTTCCCAACAGGGCTTGCAGGCTGACGGCGTGGTCGCTGGTGGCCAACATGGCCGGGCTTCTGGTGATGTTGGCGATAACCGGCAAGCCGTCTGCGGCCAGTCCGAGAAGGTACGAGTTGGGGGGCTGTGTCTGGGCAGCCAGGGATTCCTTCAGTGTTAATAGCTTGCTAAGCGAGCAGTGGCGTTGGGTGGGTAAGGTAGGGGATAGGGTAGTAAGACTCATTGCGACCTCCGTTTGCTGCTCCAGGAACTGCATATTCCTTCTGGTACAATCTGAAATGAAACACACAAATATCTCAGTTGTAAAAAGTGATTACCGGAGCGTGTAGTGGATACGATTACCTTCATGGCGGGCACCTCCGAAATTACTCACACGCCACATAAACAGGAGCCGGCCAATCAACCTCAATCGGCGACTCGATAGTGGGGTTATTTTTAGTTTTTAACTCGGTCATGATCTCGTCCAGGAGCACAGACAAGCCGAGTCGCCAGACGTGAGCTTCCTCGTCTGTCATCTCGTAAAACTGGATAGCCACCGAGGTGACTATTGGCTCCCGACATCCCATGCTCTACTCTGGAGTCTGACTTACGGAGACTGGATTACAAACTTGGTCATCGGGCAACAGGCTCTCAGAGATTTTGCGATATTCGGCCTTAACTAGCCTTCTGATCAGCGCCCCCTGAGCGCGTTTGCCCATCTCATAAAAATTGCACAGAACCAGTATCATCCTGTGCGTTTCGAAATCAACCGGAACGGTACGGTATTTATAGGTAGTGTTCTTTTGCTCTTCCATGCCTTTTTCCTTCTCTGAACTCAAACTCTCGTTTTCGCGAGAGTTAATTGATAAAGCGGAAACACAAGTTACCTCAAGGGAAATTATACACACTTGCAATAAATTGTCAATAAGGAAACTAAAGTTTCCCCAAAGTAATTGCCAAAAAGGTATTATTTGATTACCTATGGGAACTTTTGGAGAGTGGCTTAAGTCAGAAATAAATATTAGAAATATCAGCCAAAAAGAACTGGCTGACATTTCTGGTGTTACGCCTGCTCAAATATCACGCGCAATAGGTGGATCGCGTGGTCTTGGAACTGATACTTTAACTGCGATTGCCCGCGCTTTGCGTCTGCCCCCAGAAGAAGTTTTTCGTCGTGCAGGGATACTGCCACCATTACCCAACAAAGATCTGCAAGACGCTGAAATACTTGAGCGCACATCACAAATGACCCCTGCTCAAAAGAGGGCAGTTTTAGCTTTTATCAATAGTCTGGAAGCAGGGGACATCCAGCCTGCCGGAGAAAGTACCAATGCAGTTATGGGAAAAACTCTTCTCGCGAAAAAATAAAAAACCCCTTGTGAAGGGGCTAATGCAACAAACCGAACCGACTTACGATTACACAGATTACGTTATCAACCAAAAGTATCAATTTGCAACTCCCGAAAATCGGGAGAAGATTTTAAAATATATCGTGCATATTGAAAAGGCGGTTGCAAACTATTTCATTTCTGTGGGGAGTCGGTTTATTTATATTGAGCGCCGCCCAATTACACCTGTTGATTGGCGCATCGGCTATTCAGCGCTCTTCTTTCCAAGAAAATAACATTCACCTAGCCTCTTTACCAAGTTATATTGCCCACTTATTAAAATAGATTATTGCACTG
>JAVEWN010000110.1:0-10384 GCA_034004515.1 Anaerolineales bacterium
GCCTAAAAACTGTCCGCTCTGAACAACCTGCAAAGAAGTCGGTTCGAGAGTCTCCTCCAGCGTATGGCTTCGGCGCAGAAACCGGTTTGCTTTTCGCCGAAGAAGACCTGCGCTTCCTCGATCCATGATTACCAATCTCCAGTTACCAATTACCCAAAAGGAGAACCTATGTACAAATATAAAATCAACCATGCCGTCATCATCGGCGCCGGGACGATGGGCGCGGCAATTGCGGCCCATTTTGCAAACGCGGGTGTGTCGGTTACGTTATTAGATATCGTGCCTCGCGATGCGGAGGCCGGCAAGGCCGCCCGTAATAAAATCGTCAGCAGCGGCCTGGAGAACGTCAAAAAGGCCAAACCGGCGGCGTTTTTCTCGTCAGACGGCTATGCCCTCGTCAAAACGGGCAACCTGGAAGACGATTTTGAGTCTGCGGTTGGCGCGGCAGACCTGGTGCTGGAAGTCATCGTCGAAAATCTCAGAATTAAGCAAACGCTGATGGAGCGCATCGACGCGGCCCGCAAGCCGGACAGCATTATCGCCTCGAACACCTCCGGCATTCCGCTCAAGGACATCGCTGCCGGGCGCAGCCAGGGCTTCAAACAGCACTTTCTGGGGATGCACTTTTTCAACCCGCCGCGTTACCTGAAACTGCTTGAAGTCATCCCAACTGCCGAGACCCTGCCGGATGTGGTCGAATTTATTGCCCATTTTGGCGAATACCGCCTCGGCAAAGGGATTGTCTTGTGCAAAGATACGCCTAACTTTATCGGCAACCGCATCGCCTTTGGGAGCGGGGCTTTCGCGCTCGATTTCATTCTCAAAAATGGGTATACCGTCGATGAAGTCGATGTCATCACCGGCCCGCTGATCGGCCGCCCCAAGACGGCCACCTTCCGCCTGATCGATTTGGTGGGCGTCGATGTTTGGGATCACGTCGGGCGCAACCTGGCCCCGGCTATCCCGTACGACCGCTACGCCCAGCCCTATTTGCGAGCGGAGAAACCGAACGCGCTGATCCAGTCGCTGTTGGAACGGGGCTGGCTCGGCAACAAAAGCAAGGTCGGATTTTACAAGGAAGTCAGGAACGAGGCCGGGAAAAAGGAATTCTGGTCCTTGAACCTTTCCACGCTGGAACATGAAGCCCCGACCAAGCCCAGGTTTGATTCCGTTAAACAGGCCAAAGACATCGAAGACCTGGCGGAGCGGCTGACGGTTCTCCTGGCAGCCGACGACAAGGCCGCCAGGCTGGTGCAAGCCTTCACCTGGCAGGGATTCCAGTACGCGGCGGCGATCATCCCCGAAGTGGCCGATACGCCCAAGCCGATTGACGACGCCATCCGCTGGGGCTTTGGGCACGAGGCCGGGCCTTTCGAAATCTGGGACAGGCTCGGGGTGGAACGATCTGCGCAGAGAATGGCCGAGGCCGGCTTCCCGGCCCCAGCATGGGTCTCCGAGATGTTGGCCGGTGGAATGTCCACATTTTATGAATATGAAGGCAAAGCCAAAACCGGCGTGTATGACGTGGCGCAAAAAAAATATGTGCCGCTGACGCGCCCGGCCGGTTTTGTGACGATTTCCGGCTCGAAAAAGGTGGCCGAAAATGCCGGTGCGACGCTCTATGACATTGGCGATGGCGTCGGGTTGGTCGAGTTTCACACCAAAATGAACGCGCTCGACGACGATATTTTCGAGATTACCTCGCTGGCCCTCGACAAGGCCGAAACGGAATTTGATGGGCTGGTGATTGGCTCGGAAGCCGACAATTTCAGCGCCGGGGCAAATCTGTTTATGGTGGTTGTGGCCGCCCAGCAGGCCATGTGGGAAACGCTCGACGGCGCGATTCGTAAACTGCAAAACCTGAACATGCGCCTGCGCTACTTTCCCAAGCCGGTCGTGGTTGCCCCGGCGGGCCTGGCCCTGGGCGGCGGCGCGGAAGTTACCATGCACGCCTCGCGGGTTGTGGCGGCCGGCGAGTTGTATATCGGGCTGGTCGAATTGGGCGCGGGCGTCATCCCGGCGGGGGGCGGGACGAAGGAAATGCTGCGGCGCGTTCTCAACCCGCCGATGCGCACCCAAAACGCAGACGCTTTTCCCTATCTCCAGCGCGTTTTCGAGCAGATTGGGCTGGCAAAAGTTGCCACCAGCGCGGAGGAAGCCCGCCAGGCCGGTTTCCTGACCGCTGCGGACAGAATCATCCTGAACCGTGACCATTTGCTGACCGAAGCCAAACGCGAAGCGCTCCACCTTTTGGCGAGCGGCTACCGCCCGCCTGCGCCAGAGCAGATCTATGCCGCCGGGCGCGACGCGCTGGCCGCGCTGCGAGTCGGAATCCACATGATGGGCGAGGGCAAGTACATCAGCGAGTACGAGCAGGTCATCGCTGGTAAACTGGCCTATGTCATGACCGGCGGCGAGTTGAGCAAGCCGCAGTGGGTCAGCGAGCAATACATCCTGGATTTGGAGCGCGAGGCTTTCCTGAGCCTGTGCGGCCAGGAAAAAACCCAGGCCCGCATGTGGAATTTGTTACAGACGGGCAAGCCGCTAAGAAATTAAGTTTTTTTGGACGCGGAGTTTACGGAGTTACACGGAAATTTTTTATGGATGTAAAAAGACCAGTGTCACAGGTGAAGTTTGAAGGAAAACATTCTGAGATTGCTGACAAGGTCTTGCGCGCGTTTTTCGACTTGCACACGGAATTGGGCTATGGTTTTTCTGAAAAAGTCTATGAGAACAGCCTGTCGCTTTTGATGCAGGAGCGTGGTCTGAAGATTCAGCAGCAAATGCCAATCCATGTCTATTTTCATGGCAAGGTGGTTGGCGAATATATCGCGGATGCGCTTGTCAGTCATGTTGTTGTGGTCGAATTAAAGGCTGTAAGTAAACTCAACGAAGACCACGCCGCTCAACCCTTGAACTACTTGAAGGCGACCGATTACGAAGTTGGCCTGCTCCTGAATTTTGGTCAAACCGCCGAATTTCGCCGCAAAGTTTATGACAACGAGCGCAAAGGCTCCCGTTCCTGGGTGCAAAAATAAGATTGCTCCGTAAAATCCGTCCTCTCCGTGTCCCCAAAAAAGGAGAATTTATGAACCTAAAAGATGCTGTAATCGTTTCAGCCGCGCGAACGGCTGTTGGAAAATCGAAACGGGGCGGGCTGGCGACGGTTCGTCCCGATGAAATGGCCGCGGAAGTCATCCGAGAGTTGCTGCGCCGCACGCCGGGCCTCGACCCCGCCGATGTGGAGGATGTCATCCTCGGCTGCGCCTTCCCGGAAGGAGAGCAGGGTCTCAACCTGGCCCGGACGGTCGCCCTGCGGGCCGGGCTGCCGGATACCGTCAGCGGGGAGACCATCAACCGCTACTGCTCCTCCGGGGTCCAGTCGATTGCCCACGCGGCCTACGCAATTATGACCGGGCAGATGGAAATCGCCATCGCGGGCGGGGCCGAGTCGATGTCGATGGTCCCGATGACCGGCAACAAATTCGCGCCGAATGCCTATTTTGCGGCTGAAGACCCGTCTGTTTATACCAATATGGGCCTGACTGCTGAAAATGTGGCTGAGAAATATGGCATTTCGCGCGCAGATCAGGACGCTTTTGCCTTGCGCTCGCACCAAAAAGCGGTTGCGGCAGTGACGGGCGGAGTATTTGACCCTGAAATTGTGCCGATTGAGGTGGAAACGGTCGATGTTGTGGAGGGCGTGCCGGTCACGAAGAGATTCACCGTCCGGCGCGACGAAGGCCCACGCGCCGATACGACCCTTGAAGCGCTTACCAAGCTGCGGCCTGCTTTCAAGGAAGGCGGCTCTGTCACGGCTGGTAACTCGTCCCAAACCTCAGACGGGGCGGCGGCAGTCATGCTGATGTCCGCTGAAAGGGCATCCAGCCTGGGGCTGAGGCCGCTGGCCCGCTTTGTGGCGTTCGCCACCGGCGGCGTCCCCGCCGATTTGATGGGCATCGGCCCGCTTGCGGCCATCCCCAAAGTGCTCAAAATCGCGAAGATGACGCTGGCGGAGATCGACTTGATCGAACTCAATGAGGCTTTTGCGTCGCAAAGCCTGGCCATCATCCGCGAGCTGGGGCTGGACGAGAGCAAGGTCAACGTTAACGGCGGCGCGATTGCGCTCGGTCATCCGCTGGGCTGCACCGGTGGTAAACTTACGGTGCAATTGTTGTACGAAATGGAACGCCGCAAATCGCGCTATGGCATGGTGACGATGTGCATCGGCGGCGGCATGGGCGCGGCGGCGATTTTTGAAAACCTTCAGCCCTGAGCGCAGCCGCTCTTTCTGGCGGCCTGGTCGCAGCGCAGTATTGACAAACGAATATCGAATAACAAGCATCACCAACCAACAACAAGGAGACGAACCAATGGCTTTAACAATCGAAACCCTCATGTCTAAAATGCCCGGCGCGTTCCAGCCTGAGAAAGCCCCTGGCTTGAATGCGGTCATCCAGTTTAAATTTACCGGCGAAGAACCCGGCGACTGGTACGCGGACATCAAAGACGGCAAAGTGGATGTCCAAAAGGGCGTTCACCCCACCCCCAAGATGACTCTGACCGCCGACTCAGGCGATTACGTCAGAATTTTCACCGGCGAACTGGACGGAATGAAGGCCTTCATGGAAGGCAAACTTAAGCTGACCGGCGATTTGAACCTGGCTATGAAACTGACCCAGATGTTCAAAATTCGTTAATCGCCTGCAATACGCTCCAACTTGCCAGATAAGAAAAGCCCTCCGCAAAACGGAGGGCTTTTTGTCTTTGCTTGTTGTATCGCTTTAGCTTGCCAGGAACTCGTCCAGCGCGGCTTTGCTGATGCGGTAGGCGCTGCCCAGTTTCTTGGCTTTCAGATCACCAGCCTGGATGGCGGCAATTATATCTTCTTCTGAGACGCGCAGGATTGCGGCGGCCTCAGAGGGGGTCATCACATCCGGGTTTCCGCTGGCTGCGGCCCCGGCGGCTGCACCGCTGGGGCTGGACTGCTGCGCCTGCGGCTGCTGATAGCCACTCTGCAAAGCCTGTCCCATGATATTGCCAATCCCCATCCCCGCGCCGATGCCGGCCGTCAGGCCAGCCCCGCCGCCTTCGTTCTGGGCGGCGTCGCGCATCGCATCGGCTGCCTGAAGTTGGGTGTAGGTTGCCATATCCAGCATGCCCATATCGCGCAGCTCCTGGGCCGATTTCTGCGAAGGCTTCAGGTTGCCGATGTAGAAGGTTTTTAGAGTCAGGCCGAGGGCGCTGAAATCGTCCTGAGCTTTGGCGCGGACGCCTGCGCCCAGTTCTTCGGTCAGGCCAATCAGTTCGGGAACGCTTTTCTTTGCGCCGGTCTCGCCCAGCAAATCCTGAAATTTGGAAAGCAGCATGGTGCGCATGCGCTCTTCAATTTCGCTGGTGCGGTAGATGGCCTGCTTGCCGACGATGTTGGTGACAAATAATTGCGGATCGCTGACCTGAAAGGAATAAGTGCCGAAGCCCTGCAAAAGGGCCACGCCCAACCCCATGCCGGGGTTGCGAACGATGATCGGCTGGGGCGTGCCCCATTTCTGGTTGGCAAATTCTTTAAGCGAGACAAAATACACTTCCGCGGGGAAGGGTGTGCGATCATTGAAGGCTTTGCCCAGCAGGTCAATTAACATCGGCACGTTGGCCGTGGCAATCGTGTGCATACCCGGGCCAAAGACATCCAGAGCTTGCCCATTGCGGAAGAAGACTGCGGCCTGTCCATCGCGGACGATCACTTGCGAACCGATCCGATAATCGCCAATTGCGCTGTCATCGGGGAAACGATGAACAATCTCGTCTGCCATTTCATTGCGATATTCAATAACATCAAAAATACGAGCCATGCTTCTCTCCTTTTTAAGTTCAGGTCATCAATAGGTTAATTGTAGTCCATCCAAGACGATGTTTCAAGCAGGATATACGTCTGTCTCGGGAGAACGTTTCAGGCCGCGGGCAGGTACGCGTCGCAAACCTGGCAAAATAACGGGTGGGAGGGCTGCGCCCGCTCGCATTCAGGACATGCGCCGGGCAACCCCGCCAGGGACATTATTTTGACATTGACTTGCCGTCGCCGCCGCTGCTGAGCATGATGATTTCGGCCAGAATGCTGACGGCGATTTCTTCAGGGGTTTCGGCGTTCAGCTCCAGCCCGATCGGGGAGCGGATGCGTTGAATGTTTTCCGGGCTGAGGCCTTTTGCTTGCAAGCCTTTGACCGTCTCCGTCCAGCGCCGCCTCGAGCCGATCACGCCGATATAAGCGGATTTGCCTTCTAAAAGCGCAGGCAAGCCGTCTATATCCACCTGGGAACCGCGCGTGGTCAGAATTAAATAACTTTGGCGGTTGAGTTTCAGGTGGCCGGGCAGGTCTTGCATCGGGACGGGATAAAATTCATCGGCGTCCGGGTTGGCCTCAGGGGTGCAGAATTCGGTTCGGTCGTCGCTGACTGCCACGCGGTAGCCAAGCCATTTTGCGAGATGGGCAACAGCCTTGCCGACGTGCCCGCCGCCAATTACAACGACTTTTTCTGGCGGTAAGATTGGTTCCACATACACCTCCACCTGTCCGCCGCAGATGCCGGGGTCGCCGCGGGCCGGGTCTGACATACTGTATTTAAGCAGGGTTGGCTTGCCTTCGTGGATCACGATCATGGCTTCATCCAGCACGCGGTGTTCCAAGTCGCCGCCGCCGACCGTGCCTTGAAATTCGCCGTTTTCAAAAACCAGCATCTTACTGCCGGCCCGGCGCGGGGTTGAACCCTTGGACTGAACGATGGTGCAGAGCGCTGCCGCTTCGTTGCGTTCAAGAACCTGATTGATGAGGCTATAAAAGTTTTGTTTCATACATTGATTATACCCGCCCCGGCTTCAAACTGCGCTTTTTATCAGCCTATGAACCCGAATTTGTGAAAGCTGGCCTTTTCGGCGCTCTATTTCGTCTTTTTTTCGGATGTATTCACGGGTATCGGCTGCAGGCCCGGCAGGTTGCCGGTCGAAAGTTTCTTTGAGTACTCGGCACTTTTTTTGTGTTCTTGCGCCATGCCTTGAAAGGCGCTATCGGCATGCTTTTCAAGCCATTCTGCAACGATCTCGTGCATTTGGGCCCGGTTGCGATTCGGGATGAGGCTGTAGGCTACATCACGCAGGAAGGTATTCTTAAAGATATATTCCTGGTCTTCAGAAAACTGTGAGTTTTTGCGGGGAAATGCCAGCTCTGCCCGCACCAGTTGCCGCAGGCCGTCTTGGATGAAGCGTGCCACCACTGAATCTGGAACGTTGTGCATCGGCATAATGCCCGGCAGGCCGGCAGACCTGGTTTGCGCAATAATACTGCCCACCCAGAAAACCCGCCCTACCACTGAGGCCATCAGCACAACGGCCCGCGCTTCGCGCGAGAGATTGTCCAAGCGGGCTTGCAGGGTGGCGCTGAGCGATTCGGGGATTTCAGCCAGCAATCGTTCTTGAATATCTTCAATCGAGGCGGCCTGGTTAAGTGTCCCAGATTTAATCAGGCTTTTAACGATCTCCTCCATAAAATAAGGGTTGCCCTCGGCTTTGGCTGCAATCACACTTAGAATTTCATCCGGTAAATTTTGCAGATCCGGGTAGGCCAAAGAGACCAATTCTGCATCAAAGGCAATCGGATTAATTTGAATCGAGCGGGCCAGATTGTGCCATTGGGGCTGTGTTTTGAGAAATTCCGGGCGGGCCGCGCCAACCACCAGCAGCGGGATTTGGGGTTCGTTCAGGCTTAGTAAAAATGAAAGCAATTGCAGGCTTTCGTGGTCAGCCCATTGCAAATCATCTATAAAAATTACGAGGGGTTTGCTCTGGCTGATGCGGTGGAGCATATCTGTCACCATAAAGAAAATGCGGTGCTGTTTTTCGTTCGACGGCTTATTCGTATTGGACGAAAGCCCGATAATCTCGCCTAAGACGCGGGTTGCATCAGAGCGCGTATTTTCTGGGGCATCTTCCCACAGGTTGCGCAAACCCTTATTCCATTTTTCGGCGGCCTCTTCGGGTCTGTCGTCGTCACGCATCCCAAAATGATTCCTGAGCATCACCCGCCACAAATAATAGGGAATGCGCGAGGTTTGGGCCAGGGCACGGGTCGAGAAGATGTGCGCATTTTCGGCCTGCTCTTGCAAACGGTTGTTGAATTCGAGCATCAAGCGCGATTTGCCAATCCCGACCTCGCCATAAATCAACGCCATTTGGGGGTGTTTTGAAGCGCAGCTCAGCTGAAACATCTCCTCCAGGCGCACAATTTCGGCCTCCCGCGCCACCATATTGGTCATCAGGCTGTCTGCGCTTTGATAGCGCGGACGATTGGAGGCGTTGAGATAGCCCTCAATCGTATAAGGCTGGACGGGTTCGACTTTCCCTTTTACCAAGGCGGGTTCAAGCCGCTTAACCCGAAAGCTGGATCGCACCATTCGGAAGGTGTTTTCACCGATGACCACCGCGCCCGGCTCGGCAATCTGTTCCAGGCGGGCCGCCACGTTAACCGTGTCGCCCAGGACGGTATACTCGTTGCGAGAGCCAATATAGCCTGCAAAGACCGCCCCGCTATTGATGCCCACCCTTAATTTGAGCAGTTCCGCCCCCGGAATATTGCTGATCAGGCAAAAATCATCGAGGGCCTTGATCAGTTCCAGCCCCGCCGCGATGGCTTGTTCAGCGTCGTTATCGCTCGCAAAGGGCGCGCCCCAAACAGCCATGACGCCATCGCCGAGGTGCTTGTCGATATAACCGCCATGCGCTTCGATCACTTTGTCGAGCTTTTTCCAAATGCCCTTGATCAGGTCGCTGACGGTTTCAAAGTCCAACTTTTCTGCCAACTGGGTGAAGCCCTTCACATCTGCAAACAAGACGCTTGCCAGACGGCGTTCTTCAGGATATTGGTTGTCAGTTATCATAAAAAAATACTCCCGGTTCAATCTTAAACGAAATTTGAGCGGGGAGCATTATCAAGAAGTTGCAAAATTTAATTTTCGAGTAATCCCAGCACCACCGGCAGAAGTTGTTTTTTGCGTGAAACAATGCCGGTTGCCTCGAGGGTGCCATCGGGCAGAGGCGGGTAGGGCAGTTCTGCCAGGATCGGTGGAAAGTTGGTCGAGACCAAAAGCCGGCTTGAGCCGCGAACGACATCCGTAATTAGCAGCATCACAAAATCCAGGCCGCGTTTTTCATTGAGTTCGTTAATTGCGCCGCGCAAGCCCTCCAGATGCTCTTTAATTTGCAGCAAATCGGTCACTTCGGCCTGGGCCACCGCAAATTTAAATCCGCCGGCTTCATAAGGCTTGATATCGGTGTTGACAATTTCCTGCGGAGTGCGGTTTGCCAGCCCGGCCCCGGCTGAGACGACTTGTTCGCCAAACGATTGGATCGTTTCACCCCTGAGCGACCCGTTGCCGATAAAAGCCCAACGCGCCAATTTTTCGGCTGCCTGTTTGTCCCGTTCGGTGGTGGTGGGCGAGGTCAGAATGAGCGTATCGGCCAGCAGCCCGGCCAGGGCCAGCCCGGCCAGGGAGGGCGGCATCGAAAGCCCGGCTTTGGAGGTCAACTCGGCAACCAGGGTGCTGGTCGAGCCGACGATATCGACCGTAAAACGAATCGGCTGGTGGGTGTGCGGATTGCCGAGACGGTGATGATCGAGAATTTCTATTAATTCGGCCTCGTTGAGCGACCCAATCGCCTGGCGCGGCTCGTTGTGGTCGACCAGAACAATTTTCAGGCGGGGCGGGTTGAGCACGCCTCTTTGGTGGCAGATGCCAATATAATGCCCGTTCTCGTCCACCACAAAGAAATCATTATGCTCTTCGCGCAGGATGCGGTTGAGGGCATCCCGGATATGGCCGCTGGAAGGAAAGCAGGGCACGCTGGTATCGGCCACATCCCGGCAAGGGGTAGACATGATGTCCGTGATGCGTTGGTCGCTCATATCGAGGCGCGGCCCGATCACTTGTTGGAAAAAATTAAAAAGGCTGAAGCCATCGATTGTCCCAAATGGGATTCCATCTTCGCTGACGACTGGCGCAATGCCTCCGGTGCGGGTAGCCAATGACCAGGCTTCCCCGAGCGGGCTGTCTGGGTGAATTGTATCCAACTGGCGCGTGACCAACTCAAAACGCGGCGAGGCGTCGGTCAGCAGGAGGGGCGGGTCAAGCTCGAGCCGTTTCAGGACCCAGGCCGTTTGCTGGTTGATGGCCCCGGCGCGCGAGGCAACCGTGTCCAGGCCGTCCCGCTGGCGCAAGAGCCAGGCGTAGGTCATTGCGGCCGCGATGGAGTCGGTATCGGGGTTGATGTGTCCGGTAACGTAAATGCGATCGGTCATGCTTTTAAGTCCTTGTGATGCTATTGTACTAGAGATTTG
>JAVEWN010000111.1:0-10331 GCA_034004515.1 Anaerolineales bacterium
CTTTTTCTTCGCAACCCGGCCGGACAGCTTGCGTATATCGGCTTAGTTTGTTGTATGTCTGCCTATTTTAAGGAGCATTTTATGTCTCGGACAACCCGAATTTTGTTTTCGACCACGCTGGTCGCTTTCCTGGCCCTGGGGCTGGCCCTGCCGGCCCTCGCTTTTGAAGATCGGACCGGCGATACAATCATCATCGCTGCCAATGAAGTCATCGCAGATGATCTATATGTTGCCGGTGACACGATCATTGTGGATGGCGTTATCCAAGGCGACTTGATCGCCGGGGCCCAGACCGTGATTATCAACGGCACAGTCGAAGGCGACCTGCTCGTGGGTGCGCGCGACATCACCATCAACGGAACGGTACAAGATGACGCGCGCATCTTTGGGGCGGTTTTCCTGATCGGGGAAAATGGCGTCATCGGCGACGATCTGATCGGCGGCGGCGGCAGCTTCGAAACCCGTCCCGGCTCGAAGATTGGCGGCGATTTATTGATGGGCAGCGCTCAAAACCTGCTGGCCGGGGATGTGGCAGGCAATGTCAGAATTGCCGCCCCGGCAATCGAACTGCGCGGCAGAATCGGCGGCGACACCGTTTTTGCCCTCGGGCGGGTCGAAAACGAAGGCCAGGAAATGAACCCGATCGTTTTTAGTGCGGAGGATGAAATCACAACCCCCAACCTGAAGATTGGCCTGACCTTCGGCCAGGATGCCAAAATTGACGGTAAGCTGGAATATGTTGCAGATCGGGATTTGAACATCCCTGCCGCGATAGCCAGCGGCGGCATTACCCGCAGCGAGCCGCTCTACGATCAAGCCGAACTGCGCGAGATCAGACGCCTCAATCGCACGCCCCTGGAGAAAGCGATAGATGCCGGCTTCGACATCATCCGCAATATCATCAGCCTGGTGCTGATGGGATTAGTGCTGGCCTGGCTCTTTCCGGGCTTTCTAAGCAGCCTGGGCCTGCAACTTCGACAAAAACCTTTGCCAAGCCTGGGATGGGGCATCCTTACCTATATAGGCTTCTTCTTCAGCCTGCTGGTCATTCTGTTTGTGATGGTACTGGGTGGGATAATTTTCGGGATGCTAACGCTGGGCGGGCTTTCTGCAACCATGATTATCGGCGGTTTGCTGACACTCTTTGGCACCAGCGCGGCGTTTATGCTGCTGACATCTTTTATTACCAAACTGGTTGTCAGCCTGCTGGCGGGCAAGCTAATTCTGGAAAAAATCAATCCCCGCCTGGCAGAGCATAAATTTTGGCCGCTTTTGCTGGGGGTGACGATTTACGCGATCTTACAGGCCATACCCGTTTTGGGCATCCTGACTCAGATTGCGGCAGTCCTGCTGGGGCTTGGAGCGATCTGGTTGCTGGCAGACGAATGGCGAAAGAATCGCCAGACGCTCGTCAACGCCTAAAAGCGAAACAAACAAAAGGCCGGGAGAATTCCCGGCCTTTTGTTTGTGATAAAACCACAAACCGAACTAAGGCAATTTGATGCCCGGCAAGGGCCGCCAGACCGGATCAAAATCAGAGGCGGGGTCTGTCGTGAGACGCTCGACGCTTGATCCCGTCACACGGGCGATATAAATATCGTGAGAAGCGCTGCCAGTGGGTTTTGATTCAAACACAATCCAAAACCCGTCCGGCGAAAAGCTGACATCGACAATCGGAGAGGCAATGTCCACCAGGGATGCAGTCCGCGCAAGACGATCTTCGTAGCGCAAGCGCATCAGCAGCGCGGGCGCAGAGCTATCGAGGTTGGTCTGATTGAAAACAACCACCTCACCGTCTGGCGACCAGGCCGGCAAGAAAACATTGACCGTATTATCGGTGCTAATCAACTGTTCATGTTTGCTCTGGGGCTGAACCGTGAGCGGTTGGCCGCGCGAAAGCCAGATCTGGGTGACGCCCACCCGCCGCAAAACGTAGGCCATTTGATTCCCAAATGGATTCCAGGCTGGCTGGCGGGCATACGAAGACCCGCTCACCGTGCGGGCATCGGTCAGGCGTTCAACTTTATTATTTTCAAGGTTTAGGGAATAAATCTCAAAATAACCATCTCGAAAAGATGTAAAAGCAATTCTTGAACCATCCGGCGACCAGGCCGGTTCAAAATCGCCTCCGAGGGTGGTCGGCAGCGGGGTTTTGCCAGTACCATCGACATTAATAATGTATAGGCTAGAGCCAGTGTAAGTATCCTCGCGCGATTTGCAAGGCGAGACAAAAACAAGTCTCATGCCATCCGGCGACCAGTCGGGCTGGCAGGCGCCGTCTGGTTCGTTGGTTATCGGGCGGGCGCCGGTGCCGTCCGCATTCATCAGATAAATTTGGGGGATGCCCGCCCGGCTGGAGGCAAACGCAATCAGCCCGGTTCCGCCAAATGGCGTGGATGTGGGCGAAGGCGCAAAGGTGGCTGTTGGCGGCTCGGGAGTAGGTGTCAGCGTGGGTTCGTTGGTAGGCGTGGAGGTTGCGTCCGGCTCAAAAATCTGGATCGGTTCTGCGGTCGCCGATTCAGCTGCGCCGGGCATATAGGTCTGGACAACCTGGGGAGGCAAAATTGCCACCAGGGCAGAGGACAAGCTGCCCTGGCTCATCAGAAAAATAACCAAAAGAACCAGCAGTCCCAGCCCGACCCATGCGCCTGATGAAGCAAATTTACGGAAACGTCTGCGCATACGGGCCGTCACGGAGGTGAGAGAGTTGGTGAGGGCGGAACGGGGCGCGGCGGTCGGCGAATCAGCGTTGTCGTTAGAGATTCCGTTTTCTGAAGGCGGCGGAGGCTCGACGCTGATATTGAGGTCTAAATCCAGCAGGCGTTGAGTCTTTGAGCTGGCATTGAGCAAAGCGCGCCGGAAATCATCGGCCTGCTGAAAACGATCATCCGGGTAGGCTTCCATCGCTTTTTCAATTGCAGCGGCCAACCGCCGTGAAACATTCGGGGTGTGTTTGCGCAGGGGGGTTAGCTGAACATTGTCCATGACCCGCGCCAGGCCGTCTTCGGGAATGACGCCCGTCAGGGCGGCGTACAAGGTGGCTCCAAGCGAATAAATGTCTGAGCGCGGGTCGGTGCGGGCGGTGCCATATTGTTCGGGCGGCGAGTAGCCGGGGGTCATGGCGCGCGCCCCGGTGGTGGTCGTCTGGCTGCCCTGTACCAACTTGGCAAGCCCAAAGTCGACCAGGTAAACGTGTCCTTCAGGGGTGATTTTGACATTGCCCGGTTTGATATCGCGGTGCAGAACCGGGGGTTTGCGCGAATGCAGATAGCCCAGGGCATCGGCCATGGCCGCGCCGACCAGGATGGCGTCTTCTTCAGAGATGGTACCCTGGCGCTCCATGCGCTGACGCAAGTCTTCGCCCTCGATGTAGTCCATCACCAAATACTGCCCGACGCTCTCAATCACATAATGATCGGTAACACGCGGCAGATTGGGATGACGCAAACTCGCCAGAATGACGGCCTCCAGCCGAAACTGGCGCGAATATTCATCCGTGGTAAACAAGTTTTCTTTAACAGCAACTTCCACGCCCAGATTCTCGTCCATGGCGCGATAAACCGATCCCATGCCGCCCTGGCCGAGAATATCTAAAATCCGGTAACGCCCGTTTAACAATGTGCCTTGTTCAAGGGTCATTTATTCTTCACAATCCAATTTTGGTCTGATAACATCAGGATTATATCAAAACAAAAGCGCGCCGCCATCGTAAAAGAGGGCTTTTCTTGTAATCATACAAAACTGTCTACTCTTGTGAACCACCCGCCAGGCGCAGCCGAATAAACAACCAGGGTGCGCCCGCCGAAATCCAGAGGCCGACCAAGCTGTAGCGGACAAAGCGCAGCAAATAGGGAAGCAGTTCTTCGCCGCGCGGGAAAATAGCCCCCAGCCCAAACCAAAGCAGCGCGACGCCCAACAGCCCGAGGATATAGCGCAAGCTGCGTTGGGTGGCCGTTCCGCGGGTGCTGAATCCGCCCTGGGTGTTCATCCAGGCCAGACCGGAGAAAAGCCCAAAAAGCGTCCCGGAAGTGGTCAGGATGCCGTTTAATGTGACCGGGTGCGGCATCTCGTCCACGCCGGCAGCGGCTGCATTCGACATCCAGGCGGCGGGCAAAGTCCAATTTTGGAGAGTCAGGTAAGGGATTGCAGCGCAAAGCAAAAGCAGCATCGAAAAGCCAAAGGCCAGCCCAATCTGACGTCCCAAAGATTGGCCCTTGACCCAGGCGGCAACCGAATCCCAGACGCGCAGCAGACCCCACAGCAGCAACCCGCCCAACAGCCAACCCAGCAGAACATCATGCAAAAAGTGTACGCCCAGGTAGAGGCGCGAAAGACCGATCATCAAAACAATAAAAATAGCCACAACCCAGACCCAGGCCCGGTTGATGCGGGCTGCCAACATGCCCCAAACCCCGGCGGCAATCTGGGCATGGCCGGAAGGCGCGCCAAACGAGGTTTCGGCAGAGAGGGCCTTGATTGCCGGGCTGTACCAATAGGGCCGCGGCCCACGCAAGGCCAGCTTAAAAACGTCATTAATTGCGCCGCTGAAGAGCAAAATGACGCCGATCCGCAGCCCAAGATCGGCATTGACGGACCAATAAAGGACCGGCAAGACCAGCAGGAAAAAGTCTTCAGAACCTAAAAAAGAGAAAAACTGCATCGGAAGGGCCAGCCAGCCGCCCATCGCTTGCAGCGCAACCCCAACAGCAATCCCCAAGTCCCAGAGCCATTCCATAAAATTCCTCCATTTATTTTATTTGACGAGAGCAGTCTGGATATTGTACACTCAATGTTATGAAAGAGCAGTCTCGCGATTGGCAAATCGCCCTCCTTTTCCTCTTTGTGATCACACTGGTTTCTGGCCGGCTGGTGATGACGCGCTGGACCGACGACCTGATTCTGGCGCAGGGGGCCGCCATCCTGGGCGGGATGTTGGGCCTGGCCCTGGGAGCCAGCCAGTTTAGCGTAAAAATACGCGGCTGGCTGGCGGCAGCCTATACCCCGCTTCTCCTAACCTGGATATTGCTCGGCATGGTTCCGGGGGCAGAAGACCTGTCAACTCGCCTGGCCAGCCTGGGCGGAAGAGTTGGATATGGGATCGGTCAACTGGTCAACGCTGAAGAAGTGGCCGACCCATTGCTCTTCGTCGCTTTTGCGAGCCTGATCCTGTGGCTGATAGGCCTCGTGAGCGGGCAAGCCATCCAGCAACCTGGGCGGCTGCTGGCCGGGCTGCTGCCGCCGACGCTGCTCATCTTTCTGATCCAATATTATGACGGCTACCCCGCCAGCCGCATCTGGATGGTGGCGGTGTATCTGGGAGTCATTTTGTTAGTAATTGGGCGAAAAAATTATCTCAAAAACGAAAAAGAATGGCGTGAAAAAGGGGTTTTTACGGGGCCTGAACCAGAATTTGACCTGAACCGGAGCGTTGTGCTGGTGGTCATCTTAATCGTGTTTCTGGCGTGGACACTGCCCACTCCCGCCAGCGCATTGCCAGCCGCCGCGCGCTGGTGGCGCGAAAACAGCCGTCCGTTAGAAAAAGTAAAAGATAGAATCGGCAAGGCTCTGGCCGCCCTGACCGCAGAACAGCCGCCCGCCGTGGAACGCTACGGCGATCTGCTGACGCTCGGCAGCAAAGCCGATCAGGGCCAGGGCATCCTGTTCCGGGTTCGGACGCAGGGGCCGGCCCTGACGCGCTACTACTGGCGGGCGCGCGTCTATGATCGCTATGAAAACCAGAGATGGGAAAGCGCGGGCCTGGCAGTCCGGCCTTTCCTGCCGGAAAAAGAAGATTTGCCCAGCCCAACCGCCAACGGGCAGATTGTAGAATTTGAATTTGAGTGGCTGTTTGCGGGACAAGCCACCTTGCTCAGCCAGCCCCAGCCAGTTTGGGTCAGCCGGGCGGCCGAACTGCGCTATGTCCCGCTGCCCGAAGGCCGGCTGGATGTTGAACGTTTGCGAGCCAGCGTCGTACTCGCGCCCGGTGAACGCTACCAGGCCCGCTCAATCGTCGCCCAGCCGACCGTCCTGGAATTGCGCCAGGCCGGCGAAGACTACCCGGAATGGGTGCGCAAGCGCTACCTAAACTTGCCTGAAAACTTTTCCGAGCGGATCGTCACCCTGGCGGCTGAGATCACCCAGGATGCGCCCAGCCCCTACGATAAAGCCCAGCAGATCACGAACTACCTGCGCCAAAACATTACTTACAACGAAAATGTGCCGTTCCTGTTACCGGGGGCAGATGCGCTTGAGCGTTTCCTTTTTGATTGGAAACGCGGCTACTGTACCTACTATGCCAGCGCCGAAGTATTGATGCTGCGGGCTGTCGGCGTACCCGCCCGGCTGGCCGTCGGCTATGCCCAGGGAGAACGCGCCAACGGGCTGTACGTTGTCCGCTCAAAAGATGCCCATGCCTGGCCCGAAGTCTATTTCCCGAAAATCGGCTGGATCGAATTCGAGCCGACGGGCAATCAGCCCTCCTTGCAGCGCCCCAGCGGACTCGCGCCCGAGCCGCGCCCAAATATGGACAAGCTCGACCCTGACGCGGATCTTCTGGAATATAACGAGGAAGACTTTCTTTCAGAACCGCCCGCCAACCTGCCCCAAACACCCCGCTCTTCATTCATATATCAGCCCGTTTTCGAGTGGATTATAATCACAACGGTGATTGGCCTAAGCCTGTATGGATTATGGCGGCTGCACAAGAGATTCCCCTTCCAAAAGCGCGCCCTTAAAATTATCCTGGTTTATTATGCCTGGCGGAACGCCGGCATCCCGATCTGGTTAAAACGCTGGCAGCGCTGGAGCGAGCTTTCAGAAGTTGAGCGCGCCTTCCATACGATTAATCAATCGCTGCGCTGGCTGAATCAGGCCCAGCCCGAATCGTTTACGCCCGCCGAACGGGTTGCGCTGCTCAAAAAACTTTTACCGCAGGCCGCCCCAGAAATTGAGACCCTGGCGCGCGAACATGAGATAAACCTGTACAGCCCCCAGCCTGGCAACCCTGTCCGCGCTCAGCAGGCCGCCTGGCAAATAAAAGTAAGCCTGGCGCGCGCGCTTTTTGGACGTTTTTTTGAGGAGCAACCTTATGAGTAAAAACCCTTCCCTGCCTGTTGAACAGCAAATAAAAAACCTCAGCCAACTGGCCGGGCAAGTTCGAACCTCCATCTTACCCATCCGCGCCAGTTTGCAGCCCAACACGGTCGAAAATCTATCCCAACTTGAAAGCCAACTCTATCGCCTGGCGCAAGAGGTGGCTGCTTTTGCCGAAGAACGCAGCAACCTGCTGGCCCTGACAGAAATCAGCCAGGTCGTCAACTCCTCGCTCGAGCTGGACGAAGTATTGCGGATCGTGATGGACAACATCATCCGCCTGACCGGCGCTGAGCGCGGATTTATGATGCTGCGCGACGCGAGCGGACAAATGACCACCCGCATCGCCCGCAACTGGGAACAGGAATCGCTCAACGAATCGGAACACGCCGTCAGCCAGACTGTCATCCAAAAAGTGATCGAAACCGGCGAAGCCATCCTGACCACCAACGCTCAGGAAGACCCGCGCTTCGGCGGGCAGGAAAGCATCATCGCCTTCAATCTGCGCTCGATCTTATGCGTTGCGCTCAAGATCAAAAATAAGATCATCGGCGTCATCTATGCCGATAACCGCATCCGCTCGGGAATTTTCAGCGAATCAGAACGGGATCTGCTGGCAGTTTTTGCCAACCAGGCCGCAATCGCCATCGAAAACGCGCGCCTGTTCGCCTCGCTCCGCCGTACCCTGGCGGAGGTCACAGAACTTAAAAACATGATGGACAACATCTTTGCATCCATCGCCAGCGGCGTGATTACCGCCGATATCGAAGACCAGATCACCCTCTGCAACCATGCCGCCGAATCGATCCTCGGCCAAAGTACCGTTGAAATCATCGGACGGAAACTATACGACGTGATGCCCTCGCTTGGGGTGGAGATCCTCAATCAAATCAGCAATGTCCGCACCCAGGATACCCAAATTACCGGCCTAGAATTTAGCCACATCTTGCCCCAGCGCGGACAGGTGGACTGGCGGCTGAACCTTTCCCCGCTCAAAGACGCCGACCAGACCACGCAGGGCGTCGCCATCGTCCTCGACGACCTGACCGAGCGCAAACATCTGGAAGGGCAGCGCAAACTCTTCGAGCGGATGGTCTCCCCAGCAGTCATCAACCAACTCGACCCGAACAGCCTGGCCTTGGGCGGCAAACGGAGCGACATCACGATCCTATTTGCCGATATTCGCGGCTTTACCAGCTACAGCGAAACACAATCGCCGGAGCAGCTCGTCTCGGTCCTCAACCGTTACCTGGCCGCCGGTGCCGAAGCCGTCCTGGACGAAGAAGGCACAATCGACAAGTTTCTGGGCGATGCCGTCATGGCCTGGTTCAACGCCCCCATCCCGCAGGCAGATCACACCCTGCGCGCCGTGCGGGCCGCCCTCAAACTGCGCCAGCGGGTTGCCGAACTACACGCCGTCTTGCCGCCCGAAGCTCAACTCGGCTTCGGGGTTGGCATCCACTATGGCGATGCCATCCTTGGGCTGATCGGCACCGAAAAACGGCTCGACTACACCGCCATCGGCGACAGCGTCAACACCACCAAGCGCCTGCAAGAAAACGCGGCCCGCAACCAGATCGTCATCAGCCAGTCCGCCTACGAACGCGTCAGCAATTTTGTCGAAGTGCGCCTGCTCGAGCCGATCACCCTCAAAGGCAAACGCCAGGCCCTGCCGGCCTATGAAATCCTCGGCCTGAAATAACTTGCATGGACTCCCTGACCGCCCTGACCGCAATCAACCTGGATGACCTGGTCGGCTCGTTCGGTTGGCAAAACTCGCCACGCCTGGCGGCCGCCGTGCGCAAGGTTTTTCAGCGGCCAGCCAAAAAGTTTGCCAGCCAAATGCTCCTTTTCGATGCAGATGTCGATCAGCGCGGCTTGGCCCTGGCCGCCCAAAGCCTGTTCGAGCGCTACGCTCAAAACCTGCGCGTCTTCGGCGCGGCTCACATTCCCCAGCACGGCCCGGCCCTTTTTGTCTCCAACCACCCCGGCATGGTTGACACGCTCGCGCTTTTCATCGCCATTCAGCGGGCGGATTTGCGGATTCTTGCCATCGAACGGCCTTTTCTGACCTCCCTAACCCATACCAGCCGACAATTAATCTTTCTGAACGACGACCCCACCCGGCGGCTGGCTACCGTTAAACAGATCGCCGCCCACCTGAAAAACGGCGGCGCAGCGCTGACCTTTCCCAATGGCAAAATTGACCCAGACCCAAACGTTTATTCGGGCGCGTGCGCCATGCTGGACGAATGGAGCAACTCTGCCGGCCTTTTCTCCCGTTTTGCGCCTGAAACCAGGATCATCCCGACCCTGGTGCGGGGTGTCTTGTGGGAAAAAGCTGTCAGACACCCGCTCACCAGGCTCAAAAAGACACAATTCGAGCGTGAAAAACTGGGCGCAGCCCTCCAGCTGCTGATGCACATCCAGTTCGACCAGCGCCCGCTGCATGTTACGGTCCAGTTTGGGCAGCCGATTGAAACCAACGCGGCAAACGCGGGAGAGATTCACGAAAAGGTAATCCGTCAAATGCAGTCGTTACTCGCTGAAAAACCCTAACCCGGACAAGCCGGGAAAGAAAACCTTTAACCACGACGGCAACAACAGGACTCTACGGAAAATCTTAAATGCTCTTACTTCGTGTTCCGTCGTTGCCTCGCGCCCCGCGTATTTTGTGGGGTTGTGGCAAATTCCTTGCTTTTCTGCAAGAATTTCAGCCGTAAAACCCTAAATAACAGCCCGGCCCGGGCTGGCCTTGCGCATTAAATAAAAAAGGGCGGGATAGCATCCCGCCCTACGGTTTTTAAGCCGTGCGGTAGTAGCCCACATCGACGGAGTAGACCCGTCCACGTTTGACGACCTGTTTGACCAGATTCGTCCCATAGCGGTAGCCAAGATGACGGTAATCCGGCACAGACAAAATCAGGACATCGGCCTGTTTGCCGATTTCGAGCGAGCCAACCCGGTTTGCGCGGCGGATGGCATGGGCGGCATTGATCGTCGAAGCGGCAATCGCCTGGGCCGGGGTCAATTTCATGGTGCGGCAGGCCAGGGCAATCACAAATTGCATCGATTCGTTCCAGGTGGTGCCGGGGTTGCAATCGGTAGCCAGGGCCAAAATCCCGCCTGCGTCGATGATTTTCTTTGCAGGCGTATAGTGGCACTCCGCCAGCCCAAAAGGTGTGCAAGGCAGCGAAACGGCGACCGTGTCTGAACGTCCGAGAGCCGCAATGTCTTCA
>JAVEWN010000014.1:0-46998 GCA_034004515.1 Anaerolineales bacterium
TAAAAACGATGCGTGCTCTGGCTGATAAGTACAATGCCCATCTTCTGCTTGACACAGATATTGACCTTTTATGGCCACCGACAATATCGGAAAGTCTGACCAAATACACCAGTTAGACAGTCAGGGAATTTGTAAGGCATATCTACGGAGGCTGAGATGGACGACCCCTACCTGTGGTGGCGTGATGGCGTTATTTATCAAATTTACCCGCGTTCGTTTAGCGACTCGAATAACGACGGCCTGGGCGACCTGCCGGGGATTACCTCCCGGCTGGGCTATCTCTCCCATCTCGGCGTTGACGCCATTTGGCTGTCTCCCTTCTACCCCAGCCCCGACATCGACTTTGGATACGACGTGAGCGACCATTGCGCGGTGGACCCGCGTTTTGGGACGCTCGCAGATTTTGACGAACTCATCCGCGAAGCGCACCAGCGCAAGATACGGGTCGTGCTCGATCTGGTGCTGAATCACACCTCCGACCAGCACAACTGGTTCACCGAATCCCGCTCCAGCCGCGAAAATCCCAAACGCGATTGGTACATCTGGCAGCCGCCCTCGGCTTCGCCCCGTTTTCTCAAAAAGCTGATCGGAATGCGGGAGGCCCCCAACAACTGGCAGTCCGCCTTTGGCGGAGGCGGCTGGGAATATGACGAAAAAACCGGCGAATATTATTTTCACATGTTCGTCAAAGAGCAGCCAGATCTCAACTGGCGCAACCCGCAGCTGCGCCAGGCGCAGTTGGATGTCGTCCGCTTTTGGCTGGCGCGCGGGGCCGATGGCTTCCGGTTGGATGTCTTCAACGCCTATTTCAAAGACGAAGCCTTGCGCAACAACCCGCCCAAATTTGGACTGCGCGGCTTCGACCGCCAAAAGCATATTTATGACATCGACCAGCCCGAAATGATGCCTTTGCTGGCCGAATTGCGCGCCATTCTTGATGCCAGCCCTGAAAAATACGCGGTCGGCGAAACCTTTTTGGCCTCGCCAGAGCGCGCTGCAAGCTATTGCGGCCCTGCCAAACTGCACGCCGCCTTCAACTTCGATTTCACCCTGCGCCCCTACCGACCCTCCGCGTTCCGCGAAGCCATCCAAAACTGGGACGGTTTTGCCGGGCAGCAGGTTTGGCCGAACTACGTTCTTTCCAACCACGACCAGCCGCGGGCCGCCACCCGCTATGCCCGCGGCGAGGATGACCGCCGCGCCCAGGTCGTGATGGCGCTCCTGCTAACCCTGCGCGGCACGCCTTTCCTGTATTACGGCGAAGAAATCGGTCTGCGCGATATTTCACTCGCCCGCCACGAAATTCTGGATCCGCCCGGCAAATACTACTGGCCCTTTTTCAAAGGCCGCGACGGCTGCCGGGCCCCCATGCAATGGGACGCCTCACCCAACGCCGGATTCTCGCAGGCCAAACCCTGGCTCAAAGTCCATCCCAATTACACCTGGCGCAACGCCGAAGCGCAGCAAGCCGATCCAAACTCGCTCTTCAACTTCACCCGCCGCCTGATTGGCCTGCGCCGCGAACATCCCGCCCTGCGCGCCGGCAGGCTCGATTTTCTGAACGCGCCTGGCGGCGTCCTGGCCTACACCCGCAGCCATCCCAGCGAAAAACTGACCGTCGTCCTGGATTTCAACGGTCAGAACCAGGACTTCCGGCCCGGCGGCGGGCAGCTTTTTGCCAGCCCCGACAACCAGGTCCGAATTTACACCTGCCCCGATTAAACCAGGCCCAATTTCTGTGAATACACTCGACTTTTCAGCCCCCCTCAGCCGCTACCTGCCGCCCCTGCCGGGTGAGGTGACCCAGGCCTGGGCCAATCGGATCGCCCCCGCCTCAGCCTGGCTGCTCGACCCGCTGGCCGCTTCTCCGCGTTTCCCCGTCCAACTGGCTGGGGGCGGGATGCGGGTGCTGGTAACGGCCGGCAACCCGATCGTGCGCTTCCTGCTTGATCTGGCCGCTCACCCCCCGACCGAATCAGATCTGCGGGCCGCGCTCTCAGACCTGGCAATTGCGCGCAAAGACGATGAGCGGCTTGAGCTGCACCTGCAAAACCTGTACCAAACCGATTGCGCCGCCTGTAATCAAAAAATCCCGGCTGAGTTCTTCACCTGGGAAAGCAAAAGCGGCGCACTGCTCTCCAAAACCTACACCTGCCCGGCCTGTGGAGATATGGGCGAACGCCCTGCCAGCGAAGAAGACCTCAAACGAGCTGCCCAGTGGTCGCATTCTGAAGGCTTGCACCGCGCGCGCGCCCTCGAACGAATCGCCGCGCTAGACGACCCCGATCGCGTCCACGCCGAGGAAGCGCTGCGGCTGTACCTGCCACGCGCCGTCTATGCCTTCGGAACGCTGATCAACCGCCTCGACGGCATCTCAACCAGCGATGAACGCCGGCGCTGCCTGGTAGCCCTGACCCTGTATGCGCTCGATCAATGCAACAATCTCTGGCCGCACGAAACTGAACGCCCGCGCCCGCGCCAATTGTCGCTCTCAGGAACCTTCCGCGAACACAACGTCTGGCTGGCCCTCGAAAAAGGGATTCCCTTTTGGACAAGATTCTCGCCGGTCGAACAGACCGAAATTGCGCACAGTCTTTGGCCTGAAGAACTGCCCGAAAACGGCGGCCTGTCGATCTACGAAGGGCCGCTGCGCGAGGCCGCCCCCCAATTGGCAGAAATTCCCTTCACGGCCCTGGTCGGGATCATTCCGCGCCCGAACCAGGCTTTTTGGACGCTTTCAGCCTTGTGGGCCGGCTGGCTGTGGGGCCGGGCGGCAGTTGCGCCTTTTAAGGCGGTTCTGCGCCGCAGACGCTACGATTGGCAGTGGCACGCCGAAGCCTTACGCGCGCTCTTCAAGACCCTCGCCCAAACCGTTCCAAAAAATACCCCTTTTTACGTCCTGATTCCTGAAATCGAACCGGATTTTCTGAGCGCGGTCTTTCTGGGAGCCACGGCCAGCGGTTGGCAGGTCCAAGCCTGCGAGTATGAGAAAAATAGCGAACTGGCGACAATCACCTTTCTTCAAAAAAAGACCGCCAACAAGAAAGCCAGCCCGCCCGACCTGAATTTTACGCGGCGGGCGCTGCGCCAGACGCTCGCAAAACGCGCCGAACCAGCCGATTATCTCAGCCTGCATCTGGCGGTTTTATCTGCCCTGGCCGAAAAAAATCACCTGATTTTTCATGAGGATGGCGTGGGAGATTTACGCAAACTGCTCGCTTCAGCCCTGAAATCTGACGAGTTCAGCGACCTCGAAGGCCGCGTCCACCCTGAAACCGGTCGCTGGGCCTTGAGCAAGTGGCAAAAAACGTTTTAGAATATAGGCCATGACCTTCATCAAATTCCTGTTTGTGCGTTATCAAAACCGCGGCCTGCTGCTGGTCGGTTTGCTGCTGATTGCGCCGATTTTCTTTTTCCAGGCCTTTCGCTATTCGCTTCCGCTAGGTTACGCCGGAATGTTCACCCAGATGGCGGAACAGGTTGCGCAGGCTAATTTTGGCTTGCCGATGCAGATTCCACATTACGGGCCAGGCGGGATTCCCTTTGTCTACCCCCCGCTGGCAATCTATGTCTTTGCAATTGCGATTAAGCTCGGCTTGCCGATTTGGGCCTATTTGCGGCTTGTTCCGGCAGTTTTTACGCTGCTGGCTTTTATCCCGTTTTACTTTCTGACGCGTGAGCTAACCGGCTCGAAAATTGGCGCGCTGGCTGCCATGATTCTGACCGCCAGCGCCCCCGCGATCTACTACACCCATGTCTGGTCGGCGGGGGTGGTGCGCGGACTGGCAATCGGCCTGTGTTTTGGAGGGGTTTTATTTTACCTGCGCGCAATCCGAAATTTCTGCTGGCGCGATTTTGCGCTGGCCGGCCTGCTGCTCGGATTGCTGCTAACCACCCATTTGTTGTATGTCGCCTTTGCCGCGCTGATCGGAATCGCCTGCCTGCTGGGGGAGTGGAACCCGCGCCGGGCGCTGATCTCGCTTGGAATTTTGCTGCTGGCCGTGCTGGTTGCCTCGCCCTGGCTGGGCGTGGTACTCTCTCGCCACGGGCTAAACAGCCTGCTGGCAGCCTTCTCCTCGCACCGCAACGCGGATTTTTTCGCCCTGCTTTTTCAGGATGGCGCGGCTGCGCTCGGCTTCCTGGCCGATAACCTGTCGCAGGTCACGCGGAATGGCTTCCTGAGCGCTTTGGCACTCTCAAGCTTGGCGCTACTGCTTGCCCAAAGAAAATTCCAGCTGCCGCTGATTTTCATCCTGACCTTGCTAATGGGCGAAGCCTCGATTTTTCTGCCCATCCCGGCCGCGATGATGGCGGGCGCGTTCCTGGGACAGGTTTTTGCGTGGTTCAGCGCTGCGCCCGCGTCCAAACGCTGGAGCTGCAGCGCCCTGTTGACTGTTTGCGTGGCGATCCTGCTGCTTTCCACCGCCAGCGGTATCGTCGAAATTGCGCGCTTTGAACCTGAAATCGATGTGTATTCGTTGAAAATGGCAAAGTTTGTCCAGGAGCAAACCAGACCCGCACAAACTTATCTGTACATCGGCAAAATCAACGAAGCCGAATGGTTTCCCTACCTGCTCGACCGCACGCCGGTCTTTGCGCTGTGGGGCAGCGAATGGAAGGGCGACTATGCCCGCCAGTTACAGATTCTGATTGATTTAAGAGCCTGCCAGGCCCAAAAAGACTGGGACTGCCTGGAAAATTTACAGCGGGCCAACAACGTCTCTCCAGATTTGCTGATTGGCCCCAACCAACGCTGGTTGGTTCTGCAAATTAAAGAAACCCGCCAGTGGAATCCGCTCTACACGGACGAGCGCTACCAGGTTTGGGAAAGACGGCCATAAAGTGAATTGTTTTTACGGGGAAAAATTACACAAGTAAAGCGAAACCGAGCTGCCCGGCTCGCGCGATTCGAGCCGACATTTTCCCAGCTTTTGCTGGTCAATCGCCGCCAGGATGGCTTCCTGTTCGTCCACCCCGCCCGCTTCAAAAACGTGCGAAAACAAAAGCCAGACGCGGGCCTGGCCGCGCAAAGATTTAATATCCATCTCGGTTGCGGCCAGAGACTGGGGCGGGTCGGCCTGACCTGCGCTGAATTGTCCGCTCTCAAACCCGTAAAAGGGAGCGTAGTAGCGGAAAGCCGGTTCTGCCCAGGGATAGATGTAAATCACATCATCCGGGCGGTGTTTGGTGCGCAGCAGGCGCAGGGCCGGATGCAAATTTTCCTGCATGCGCGGCCGGGCAAAGTTTTGCCAGCCCTGCACAGCAGAATCGCTCAAGAGGCTTACGGCCAAAATTAAAACCGTCAGAACAGCCAGCTTGCGAAAACGGCCAAGCGACCGGGAAAGCTCCTCAAAAGCCGCGCCCGCCAGACCGAGGCTGATCGGGGCTGTGAACAACAGCATCCGCCCGCCAAGCGGATATTTGCCGAGGGCCGCAGCCCCAAAAGCGGCCAAAAGCGTCAGCGCAAAAACAAGCGCCAGCGAAGAATTCAAGCGCCACAGGGCAACCAGGCCGCCCAAGAGCAGAAGCAGCGCCAGCCAGACAGGCAGTCCCGGCACAAAATAAGTCAGCATGGCGGCCAGCGTATTCGCAATCCAGCTGAAATTGCCCCAGAGCGGCAGCGGCATGAAGTACTCTTGCCAGTAGGCCATCAGGAACTGATTGGCAGCCAAAGAGTTCAGGCTAACCAGGAAAACCGCGCCAAAACTGAGCAGCCAGCCCAGGATCACCAGGCTTGCCGCCATCAATTTGCGACGATTGCGGCGGTTTTGCCAGAGCAGGGCCAGTCCAATCCCGAACAGGACAAAAAGCGAGGCATGTGAGAACCAGACCACGGCCACCCCCGCCGCCAGCAGCGCAACCCAGCCGCGCGGGTTTGGGGATTCGTCTGCGGGTTTCGGAGCGAAATACAGGAAGACCAGCAGCAGGGCCAATATCCCAAAAACGTCAAAAATATATTGTTTGAGTTCCGAGCTATAGTAAATCAGCCGTTCAGAGAGCGCAAAGAAAGCCAGGGCCGGCAGCAAGCCCGCCGGAGACAGGCAGCGCCGCAAGAGCAGGTAGAAAAAAATCAGCGTGAGGCAGCCCGCCAGAACGGCAGGTAGGCGCAGGGTCAGTTCGCCGTTCCCCAACAGGCTAATCCCCAGCTTTTCGAGCAGTAAAAAGCCGATCGGCGCGCCCTGGTCATAATCGAGCGGCTTTAACAATCCCCCAAAATCCCGTTGGACAAGGTTCAAGGCCAGCATGGCTTCATCCAGCCACAAAGAGCGGCCAGAAAGATACTGGCGCAAACGTAAAATGAACCCCAGCAAGATAATCAGGGCGGCGGCCAGGCCCGGCCAGCGAACTTTGGGAAGGCGAAAACGCGACATAGCCCCGCAATTATAGCCGTACAAACGCTTTGTAAAAATTATGACTTTTGGTAGTTTGCAAGCAGCTTTAGATATGGTTAAATAAGACCAGGAGCGCAAACATGGACAAACAATATACTCAATTTCTGGCAAGTTACCCCAGCTACACTCAAACCAGCCGCCTGGATGAGATTCGCGCCAGCGATTACGGCCGCCTTGACAGCGCCGGCCAGGTTTATCTCGATTACACCGGCGGCGGGCTGTATGCCGATTCGCAAGTCCGGCAGCATCAAGAGATTTTGCTGCATGGCGTCTTCGGCAACCCGCACTCGTCGAACCCGTCTTCGATGGCCGCCACCCAGCTGGTCGAAAGCGCGCGCAAATACGCGCTCCAGTTTTTCAATGCCGACCCCGCCGAATACGATCTGGTTTTTGCCTCGAATGCCAGCACCGCCCTAAAACTGGTTGGCGAATCCTATCCATTTGGCCCCAGCGGGCACTACCTGCTGACCTTCGACAATCACAACTCGGTCAACGGGATTCGGGAATTTGCGCACGCCAAAGGCGCCCAGGTGACTTATGTGCCGCTCTGCCTGCCCGATCTGCGGGTGGACGAAGATCAGCTCACCCGCAGCCTGGCCCTCGCCAAACCGGGCGCGGACAACCTGTTTGCCTTCCCGGCCCAATCGAACTTCTCATCGGTCAAACATCCGCTAAACTGGATAGAAAAAGCCCACGCCGCTGGCTGGGACGTGCTGGTCGACGCCGCCGCTTTCGCCCCGAACAACCGCCTCGACCTTTCGCAGCACAAACCAGATTTTGTGCCGCTCTCGTTTTACAAAATTTTCGGTTATCCAACCGGCCTGGGCGCATTAATCATCCGCAAAGACAAGCTGCACAAATTGCACCGGCCCTGGTTCGCAGGTGGGACGATTACGGTCGCATCGGTTCAGGGCGACAAGTATTACCTGGCCGAAGGTCACGCCGCCTTTGAAGATGGGACCGTCGACTATCTCAACATCCCGGCCATCGAAATTGGGCTGCGGCACATCGAATCGATTGGCATCGACCAGATCAACGAGCGTGTTCGCTGCCTGACCGGCTGGCTGCTCGACAACATCGCCCAGCTGCGCCATTCGACCGGCGTTCCGCTGGTGCGCATCTACGGGCCAACCAATACGGAAGCGCGCGGCGGGGCGGTTACGGTTAATTTTTTCGACGCCGAGGGCCGCGCCATCGACCATCGCTCGATTGAAGAAGCCGCCAACCGCGAGAACATCTCGCTGCGAACCGGTTGTTTTTGCAACCCCGGCGCGGGCGAGATGGCCCTCGGCATTTCGCGGGTCGAGTTGGATGTCTGCTTTAACGGCCCCGGCCACGAGCAGCGCCTGACGATTGACGACTTCCGCCTGTGCATCGACGGCAAATCGAGCGGCGCAGTACGCATCTCGGTTGGCATGGTCAGCAACTTTGCGGATATTGAACGGCTGCTGGCTTTTGTCCGCAGCCTGTTGAAATAAGGAGGCTCGCTTGTCCCCCAAAAAAAATAACGCTGCCCTGCTCGGCCTGATTGCAGGCATATTCATCTTGTTCCTGCTATTTGGGCTGGGAATATTCGTCCTTAACCAGCCGACCCCATGCAACACAGGCGATTCAAACTATATGGACTTGCTGAAAGCGCGTAATTTCGCGGCGGGCGTCTTTGAAAGCGGCCAATGGAATAACTCCTACAGCGTGCTGCCTTATCGGGTGAATGTCGTCTGGGATTCGCCAGAACTTTCTGCGTTGGTCTCGCTCGAATACCTGATCTTCAACTGCGGATATGTTCAGGCCGACCTGGACGAATACTTTAGCGATCAAAATTTCTATCAACTGATGTTCATTGATTATGAAAATCCGCAGAAAATGAAGACCTGCCAGGCCAACGACCTGCGTTTGTACGAATTTCGCGCTCAATTTAACGGCGAAGATTACCTGCTCTCGCAGTGGGCCAAACCGGATGGCAACAAACGGGTCTTCTCGTTCCTGATGGTCTTTCCAGAAAGCGAAGCCAGCCTGATGGGCGCTTATGCTGAAAAAATATTCCCTGAACTGCCCGCCTGCCCCTAAAGCAGGTCGAAATAAAAATTAAAACAAAAACAGGCTCCCATTTGGGAGCCTGTTTTATTCACAAGAAACGCTACTCGCTCGTGCTGGTGGTCGTTTTGCTCTCAGCAGCCGCCGGGCTGGATTCCTTCGGCTCGCTTTTAGACTCACTGGCAGAATCGCTTTTCGATTCACTTTTTTGGGTGCTATTTCGTACCCCTGAAGGCGATTTGTGATCGGTTGCATACCAGCCAGAACCTTTAAACACAATCCCAACCGGGGCAATCACTTTGCGCAGGCTTTTTTTATTGCATTCCGGGCAGGTCGTCAGCGGCTGGTCATTGAAACTCTGGTAACGGTCAAACTGGACACCGCAAGTTTCACAGCGATACGTATAAATGGGCATACAAACTCTCCTTTGAAACGAACATTTTTGATTATACCCCCATTGAGAAAGCCGACAAGAGTCAAAGCCGGTCACTCTAACAAAAATCATACGGTTTTTCGTTACGAATTTGCAAGAATTCATCCTTGAAAAAGCGGGCAAAGGCTGTATAATAGAACAAATGTACTATTTCATAACAGGCTGACATGCCAACTCTTCAAGAATTTACCTTAGCGCTGCGCGCTTACCAACAAGTCCAGGCCGAAATAGGCAACCCGCCCCCGCTCGGCGGAGAAATTTTGCCTAAAGCAGTCAACTTGCTCGAACAGAGCGGGCCTCTCCCGGCCCATTCGGTTGTTTTTGGAATTGCAAGAGATGGCCTGCCTTTGATTCTGCGCCTGGATCGGCCCGCGAGTGGCCCCATTTTACTGGCAGCAGACAAGGGCAGTGGAAAAACCGCTTTTTTGCAGACCCTTGCCCAATCCACCCGCCGCCTGAATCCGGTGGAGGAGGTCGCCATCCTGGCCCTGACCGATTACCCCGCAGAGTGGCAGCTGGACGATCTGCCGGCCCGCGCGCTGCGAGTTTACCCCGCTTACGAGGAAATCGCCTCAGACCTGTTGCAACGCCTCGCGGCGTGGGTCAGCGCCCAACAGCCCCAGCGCGCGATCGTGCTGCTATGCGATGGGTTGGACAGCATCCTGCATCTCGACGACGCCGCCCAACAGGCCTTTGCCTTTCTGCTCGAAAACGGCCCAGGCGCGCATGTCTGGCCGATTGTCAGTGTCAACTCCGCCCGGGCGGCGCAATTGCCCGATTGGCTTGCTTTTTTTCAGACCCGCATCTATGGGCGCATCGTTAACCCCGAACTCAGCGCCGACTTGACCCACCTGCCCGGCGCGCCGCTGGCAGCGCTCTTCCCTGGGGCAGAGTTTTGTATGCGCCACCAATCGCAGTGGCTGCGTTTCTGGATGCCCAGTTTTTGATTATCTTTTTATGGAGGAACAATGAAGACCGGCATGTTATGGTTCGATAACGATCCCAAAACGGCGCTTGACCAAAAAGTCCAGCAGGCCGCTGATTACTTTCGCAAAAAATATGGACAAACGCCCAACTTATGCCTGGTACACCCGTCGATGCTGGCAGAAAACGAGCACGTCAGCGGCTCGGTCACGATCAGCGCCTGGAAAACCGTGACCCCCGGCCACTTGTGGATTGGTGTGAAAGAAAAACTGCCCCTTGGGGCAGATTAATCAAGGAAAAAGCCAGCGCGCAAGCGGCGGAAAGAACCGCAGGCCCCGCCATAGCGGAAAGGAGATCACAACTTCCAGGCCTGTTGATACTGGCAGATTTGCGCCAGAGCGCGTTATGTAACGGCAGTCTGCGAGCGGGGGAGTGGGCATCCTGCCTGGGGCCATCTGCAAACATGGGCGGGGTTTTTCCCGCCCATGTCTCTTTTCGGCTATTCGGTATATCCGATTGCAATTGCGGTAGCGTGGCTCTGGCTGTGGCTGAGGCTGATGCTCCAACGTAACAGGCCTTGCGCCTCAGCCTTTTGCGCGGCAGCCCCGTATAAAACCAGGCCGGGCGCGCCATTTTCAGCGCGGGTAATCTCAATATCCCGAAACCCGAACCCGTCCAGCCCGCTGCCGAGGGCTTTGGCAACCGCTTCTTTGGCGGCGAAACGGGCAGCCAAAGATTCGGTCCGGCCTGCGCAGGTTTCCAACTCCGCCGCGCTAAAAACGCGTTTCAGGAAGTGTTCGCCATGCCGGGCAACGCTCGCTGCAATCCGTTCGATTTCAATCAGGTCAATTCCCGTCTGTATTTTCACATCATCTTCCAGGGTTTAGCCGCTAAAAGCCTCGTTTAGCCAGTCGAAGAAACCTTTTTGTTTGGGCTGGGGCGTAGTGCCAAGCGTTTCAGCCAGTTTTTCAAAAATTTCGCGTTGGTCGGCAGTCAAACGGATCGGGATATCGACATTGACCATTACTTTTTGGTCGCCGCGCCCGCTCTGACGAATGCGGGGAGCGCCCTTGCCGCGCATGTGGAAGACCTTTCCGGGCTGGGTTCCGGCTGGGATCGACAACTTGGTCATGCCATCGACGGTTGGAACTTCGATTTCTGCGCCAAGCACAGCCTGGGCGATATTAATATCCAGATCGAGTAGCACGTCATCACCGCGCCGTTTGAAATATTCATGGGCAAGCACATCTACCACCAGGAACAAATTGCCGCTTGGGCCGCCATGCGTGCCCGGCTGGCCTTCACCAGGCAGGCGGATTTGCATACCATTATCGACGCCGGCAGGGATGGAAACCTTCTTCTTGATTCGTTTCCGTTCCAGGCCGCGGCCCGCGCAGGTATGGCACAATTTCTCAATGATTTGTCCACGCCCGTTGCACTTGGGGCAGGTGACGGTCTCGACCATCTGGACGATAAAAGTCTGGCGCACCTGGCGCACTTCGCCGCGCCCGCCGCATTGGGTGCAAGTGCTTACGCTTGAACCTGGCTCGGCCCCACTGCCGCCGCAAGTTGCGCAAGATTCTTCGCGCTCAAACTCAATTTCTTTTTCCACCCCAAAAATCGCTTCTTCAAAAGTTAACGAGACCGCCATTTGCAAGTCGCGCCCGCGGCGGGGCTGGTTGCGCCGTGAAGCCGCCCCGCGGCCCCCGCCGAAACCAAACATCTGCTCGAAAATATCGCCGATGTCGACCGTAAAATCCGGATTCCCGCCCATATCGCCCAGCCCGGCATGTCCATAACGATCATAGCGGGCGCGTTTATCGACATCTGAAAGGACGCCATAGGCTTCGTTAATTTCCTTGAAACGTTCTTCCGCATCTGGCTCTTTACTTACATCGGGATGATACTGGCGCGCCAATTTGCGAAAAGCGCTCTTCAGTTCGTCGGGAGCGGCCTGGCGCGAAACGCCTAAAACTTCGTAATAGTCACGATTGCTTGCCATAAATAATTATTCCAATATCCTGGTTTTGGATGGGTCTGAGTTGCCCGGCAGTTTGGATGAAATGGGCATATCAGCCCCGATTTTTACGACCATCAAACGCAGCGATTCGGCCCGGCGTTTGGTCTCAAGCGGATCGCTCCCAGCGAGGGACTGTTTCAGAAATTCGATTGCTTTTTCAAACTCGAAGCGCGCCTGGGCTGGCAGGCTCCCGTCAGACTTTTGTAAGATTTCCTGGGCAGCAGCCAGGATCGTATCGGCTTGATGATTGGCTTGAATGCGCTCTCGCTGTTTGCGGTCTTCGTTGGCGTGGATTTCTGCATCCTGGCGCATTGTTTCGATTTCATCGCCATTCAGGCCAGAAGAAGCCGAAAGGGCAATATGCTGGATGCGCCCGGTATTTTTATCGCGGGCAGTAACTTTCAGGATGCCGTTGGCGTCAATGTCAAAGGTCACTTCGATTTGCGGGATTCCGCGCGGAGCAGGGGAAATTCCATCCAAAATGAAACGCCCCAGGCTTTTGTTGTCGGCTGCCAGCGGACGCTCACCCTGGACAACATGCACCTCGACCTGCGGCTGGTTGTCGGTGGCGGTCGAGAAAATGTCCACCTTGCGGGTGGGGATGGTGGTATTGCGCTCAATCAGGGGCGTGGCAACGCCGTTCATGGTCTCAATCGAGAGCGTCAGCGGGGTAACGTCCAGGAGCAGGGTATCGGTCACGTCGCCCGCCAGGACTCCGGCCTGGACAGCGGCCCCAATTGCCACAACTTCATCGGGGTTGACGCCTTTATGGGGCTGTTTGCCGAAGAAATGCGAGACCATGCTTTGAATGGCGGGCATGCGGGTCATGCCGCCCACCAGGACGATTTCGTCGATTTGCTGGGGCGTCAGGGAGGCGTCAGAAAGGGCTTGCCGGATGGGGGTCAGGGTTCTTTCCATCAAATCGGCAGTGAGCTGATCGAGCCGGGCGCGGGTTAGCGAAACGGACAAATGCTTGGGCCCAGAGGCATCCGCCGTGAGATAGGGCAAATGAATATCGGCCTGCAAGATGGTGGTCAGTTCGATTTTGGCTTTTTCAGCCGCATCTTTAAGCCGTTGCAAGGCTTGCGAGTCTTTTCGCAGATCAAATCCATTTTCGCGCTCAAATTCGCGCGCCAGGTGGTTCATAATTCGTTCGTCGAAATCGTCGCCGCCCAGGAAAGTATCGCCGCTGGTGGATTTCACCTCGAAAACGCCATCGCCGACTTCAAGAATCGAGACATCAAAAGTGCCGCCGCCCAGGTCGTAAACCAGAATGGTTTGGTGGGTTTTCTTGTCCAGGCCATAGGCCAGCGAGGAGGCAGTTGGCTCGTTGATGATGCGGAGCACCTCCAGCCCGGCGATCTTGCCAGCGTCTTTGGTAGCGTTGCGCTGGGCATCGTTGAAATAAGCCGGGACGGTAATAACGGCCTGGCTGACGGGCTCGCCCAGGTAAGATTCAACGTCGCGTTTGATTTTTGCCAGAATCATGGCCGAGATTTCAGGCGGGGCGTATTCCTTCTCGTCCATCAAAATGCGGATGTCGCCATTTTCAGCGCAGACCACCTGGTAGGGAACGCGCGTCAAAGTGCGCTGAACCAGTTGATCGTCAAAGCGGCTGCCCATAAAGCGTTTAACCGAGAAAACCGTATTTTTGGCATTGATGATGGCCTGGTTGCGCGCAACACGCCCCACCAGCCGCTCGCCGTTTTTGTTAATTGCAACAACCGATGGAACCAGCCGTTCGCCCTCCGCGGAGGGGATGACAACCGGCTCATCGCCAAACATGACGGCCACGACGCAGTTGGTCGTGCCGAGATCTACCCCAATGATCTTGCTCATTTAAGCAGCCACTTTGACCATTGCCGGGCGTAGAACTTGTTCTCGATACAAATATCCTTGCTGCAAAATAGCAGTGACTGTGCCAGATTCATACTCGGAGGATTCTTCCTGCATAATCGCTTCGTGCAAATTGGGGTCAAAAGGCTGGCCGAGGGCCTCAATCCGGATCACGCCATCTTTCTCCAGGATCGATTCAAACTTACGGATGATGATTTCGATCCCTTCGGCCCACGAATCGCCGGCGGGGCGGTTGGCGCTGGCCCGTTCCAGATCATCGAGGACTGGTAATATCTTTTTAATTGTCTCGGCGCTGGCTTGGGCCCACGTTTGTGATCTTTCGGCTTCGACACGCCGCCGAAAATTTGTAAAATCAGCGCGTTCGCGTTGCAAGCCATCGACATATTCCTGAGCCTTTGCCTGCGCCTCAGCCAGCAGCACGCTCAAATCTTGCGGCTCTTCATTCGATTCAGGATTTATGGTTTTACTTGTTTTTTTTGGCATGGTTTTCTATCACCTTTAAATATATGAATTTTGCTATGGTGTGATCTGGTCGGCGAAAGTATCTGCGACCAGGTCACTCAACACTCCGGCGACATAGCGGACTGCCGGGATAGTGCGAGCATACGACATGCGCATCGGGCCAAGCACGCCGAGCATACCGGTGACTGAGCCAGGCGCGCCATAACGGGCCAGGATGATCGAGCACTGGCGCAGTTCGTCCCAGTCGCCCTCGCCGCCAATCAGAACTTGGACGCCCCCCGCGCTATGATGCAGGATTGTGTGGGCAAGCAAATCTGGAAGCATCGATCGCTCTTCGAGCAAGCGCAAGGCCCGGCGGGCCTCATCGGAATCTGTAAATTCAGGCTCAGTCAAGATATTGGTCAGGCCATCGAAATAAAGCTGGCCGGTCAGACGCTCATTAATACGGCGCATGTCCTCAATGATCAGAAGCGAGACATCGTTCTCAAGCGAGTCTGTGCGCGCGCCCAGGCTGGTAATCTCGTCCAGGTTGCGCCCGCTATAAGCCTGATTCAGGCGGGCCGTCACTGTGGATAGTCTTTCCTGCGTAACCGACTCGGCCAGGCTGAATACCTGCTGGCTGATCTCGCCGCCCATTGTAACCAGCACCATCAAGACCTGGCGTCCCTGGGTGGAAATCAGTTCGACATGTTTAAACCGCGCCTTGTCTGCGTGTGGGGCCGTGACCAGGGAAATGGCCTGCGACTGCTGCGAAAGCACCGAGGCAGCCAGGGTCATCCATTGTTCGATCTCAGGCCGGGCCTGGTAAAACTGATGGCTGATGGTGTGCTGAAGCGCGGCAGGCAATTCAACCTGGTGCATCAACTGGGTCACAAAATAGCGATAACCGTCCTCGCTTGGCACGCGCCCGGCAGAAGTGTGCGGCTGACGCAAAAATCCCATCTCGGTCAGGGCTGCCATTTCGTTGCGGATGGTGGCGGAACTCAGATCGAGTTTATATTGCTCCACCAGGCGCTGTGAACCGACCGGTTGGGCGAGATCGATATAATCACGCACAATCAGGATCAGTAATTTTTTTTGGCGATCCGTCAGTTCTTGCATCTTATGGCATCCAGACTCGACATCTTTAGCACTCATCGTTTCTGAGTGCTAAAGGTAAAATTAATCATAACATGCAGGCAGGTGAGCGTCAATAAGATGACGCGTCACTTGGGCGGCAGGGTATAATGAAGTCATTATGTCCATCTTTTCAGGGAAGCGAATTATTCTGGGAATCACCGGCTCAATTGCGGCCTATAAGGGCGCAGACCTAGCCTCTAAATTGACTCAGGCCGGGGCGCAAGTCGAGACGGTTTTCAGCTCGGGAGCGGAGAAATTCGTCACGCCGCTCACCTTCCAATCGGTAACGGGCCGAAAAGCATTTACCGATGCAGAGTTGTGGGGCGGTGAAGCGCATGTCCTGCACGTTGGGCTGGGACACGCTGCCGACTTGTTGATCATTGCGCCGTGTACGGCCAACACGCTGGCAAAGCTGGCCCACGGCCAGGCCGACAACCTGCTGACCGTCACCGCGCTGGCGGCGGAATGCCCGATTTTGATCGCCCCGGCCATGGATGGCGGCATGTATGCCCACCCGGCCACCCAGGAAAATGTGCGCATCTTAAGCGAACGGGGCGTGACCTTTGTCGGCCCGGCCCCGGGACACCTGGCTTCAGGCCTGGTCGGCGTCGGCCGCATGTCTGAGCCGCTTGAGATTTTGGGCATGGCGCGCCTCACGCTCGGGCGCAAACTTGGGCGGCTGCGCGGCAAACGGCTGGTGATCACGGCCGGCGGCTCGCAGGAGCCAATCGACCCGGTGCGGGTCATCAGCAACCGTTCGAGCGGCAGGCAGGGTTATGCCCTGGCCCAGGCCGCCCTCGAGATGGGCGCAGCCGTGACACTCATCAGCCATCCAACCGCCTTGAGCGCCCCAAGTGGGGCGGATGTTGTCCGGGTTGAAACGGCCCAGCAGATGTTGGAGGCCGTCAGCGCGGCGATAAAAGACGCAGACGGGTTGGTGATGGCAGCCGCGGTAGCCGACTTTCGGGTCAGGACGGTCGCAGAAAGCAAGATCAAGAAACGGGATGGGATTCCGCAGATCCAGCTGGAGGCTGCGCCGGATGTCCTGGCAGCGGTAGCCAGGCTAAGGGAGGCTGCGCCTCGCTTAAAATTTGTGGTAGGATTCGCTGCGGAAAGCCACGACCTGCTTGAGAACGCACAATCCAAATTAATTTCCAAAAAACTGGATATGATCGTTGCCAACGATATTTCGGCCAGCGATGCCGGTTTTGGCGTAGAAACAAACCGGGTCTGCCTGCTGTATGGCGATGGACGACAAGAGCAATTGCCGCTTTTGAGCAAATACGAGGTTGCTGAATACATCCTGGCCCGCGTGGCTGAAAGTTTGGAGTAATTTTTATGCGTATTTTGGTGATTTCTGATCTTCATGCAAATATCACTGCGCTTGAAGCTGTTCTGGCCGATGCCGGCCCGGTCGATGCAACCTGGTGTCTGGGCGATGTGATTGGCTATGGGCCGGACCCGAACGAGGTGGTTGAGCGGGTGCGCAGCCTTCCCAACCTGACTTGTATTTTGGGCAACCACGATGTGGCTGTTTTGGGCCAGATGGATGACGCCGTTTTCAATACCGAGGCGCGCCGTTCGCTGCTCTGGCAGAAAAAACAGCTTTCAGATGAAAATAAAGGCTATCTTGAAAACCTGCCCCAGAACGCGCTGGTCAGAGAGAATGTAACCATGGCCCACGGCAGCCCGCGCGACCCGGTTTGGGAGTATATCCTCAATACACTGGTGGCGCGTCTGAATTTTCAGGCGTTTGATACGCCGTACTGCTTTGTCGGCCACTCGCACATCCAGTGCATGTTCCAGTTGGATTTAATCAAGGATCGGGTTTCGCTTGAGATCCCAAAAGTGGGCCAGTCGCTCAAGCTGACAGGGCGCGCGATCCTCAATCCTGGCTCGGTCGGCCAGCCGCGCGACCGCGACCCACGCGCCGCCTACGCGATTTTTGACCCGCAGGCGGAAATTTGGGAAGCGCGCCGGGCTTCCTACGATATCTTCAGCGTCCAGGAACGCATCCGCGCGGCCAGATTGCCCGACAAACACGCCGCGCGGCTGGCTGAAGGCTGGTAAAAAAGGCAGGCCCTAAAGGCGTCAAGGCTTTTAGGGCTTTTTTACGGAACAAAACCCCGGCGCAAAGCGTCTGCTGAAGAGAATTTCCCTGTTTGCTCTCAAGGAGGAGCGTTATGAAAAGAATATTGTTGGGATTGCTTTTGGCTTCACTTTTGTTGGCTGGTTGCGGCACCTCAGCCGCACCCGAAAACTATGCGCCGCTAGCCGGGCTAGCCGGCGCCTCGGACGAATCCTACGCTTACGAGGCGGCCCCCCAGGAAAAACCCGCGCAGCCGTCTTACGAGGGCAATCCGAGCGCAATTCCGGCCCAAAAACGGATGGTCATCGAAAACGCCGAGATGAGCATCGTCGTGACAGACCCGGAAGCCAAAATGAAGGCTATTTCGGCCATGGCAGAACGAATGGGCGGCTTTGTCGTCTCGTCCAATCTGTATGAGACCAATCTTTCCGGCGGCGGGACTGCCCCGGAAGGTTCGCTGACCGTGCGCGTGCCTGCCGAAAAGCTGAACGATGCCCTGGCAGAAATCAAGGAAGCGATTGTCGAACTAAAATCTGAGAATCGCTCCGGCCAGGATGTAACCCAGGAATACACCGACCTGTCCTCGCGCTTGAAGAATCTCGAAAGCACCGAACGCCAATTGACGGCCATCATGGAGCAGGCGAACAAAACTGAAGATGTCTTGCAAGTCTTTAACCAGTTGACCCAAATCCGCGAGCAAATCGAGGTCATCAAAGGCCAGATGCAATACTACGAACAATCCGCGGCGCTTTCGGCCATCAGCATCCGCCTGATTGCGGAAGAAACGCTCCAGCCGATTGTAATTGGCGGCTGGAAGCCGGAAGGCGTCGTACGGGATGCGGTTCAGGCGCTGGTCAATTTCCTGAAAGGTTTCTTCGAGTTCATCGTCTGGCTGGTCATTGTCTTTCTGCCCGCCGCAGTCCTGACCATTCTGAGCGTCGGGTCAGTCCTGTTCCTGCTTTGGCGGCTGGTGCGCTGGCTGTGGCGGATTTTCTTCAAGGGCAAAGCCAAGGCGGCCCCCAAAGCCGGGCCTGAAGCAGAAACAGCGCCTGAAAAGTAACCCCACATCCAACCCTGACCCCTCCAATACGCCGTTGGAGGGGTATTTTTTTAGCCTGTTCCGAACCCGACAAATTTGGTATAAAATGGCCGGGGCGGGTATAATTCACGCCTTACTGTTTGAGAGACAAGGAAAAAGCATGAAATATCACATCTGGACTGAAGGTTGTCAAATGAACGTCGCCGATTCGCAGCGGATGGGGTCAGCCCTGGAACATTTGGGCTACAGCAACACAGCCACCCTGGAAGAAGCCGACGTGATCGTCCTGAATACCTGCGTGGTGCGCCAATCTGCCGAAGACAAAGCGATGGGACGGCTGACATCCCTGCGTCCGCTTAAGAAAAAGAACCCCAACCTGGTCATTAACCTGATGGGCTGCCTGGTGGGCGTGCGCGGCACAGAAAAACTAAAAGCCAAACTGCCTTTTGTGGATGTCTTCTCACCGCCCTCTGACCCTGGCCCACTGATCTCGTACCTGACCCAGGGCGAAGTCCGCTCGATGGAAGACGCCGAAACCACCCGCCGCTTTTTGGCGATGGACGACGAGCTGATTCTACCCATCCACGAGCGCGGCAGGCTCGTCTCGGCCCATGTCCCGGTCGTCTACGGCTGTTCGCATGCCTGTACCTACTGCATCATCCCCTACCGGCGCGGAATCGAACGCTCGCGCCCGGTCGGCGACATTGTCGCCGAAATCCGCTCACTGGCGGCCCAGGGCGTCAAAGAAGTGACTCTGCTCGGCCAAATTGTCGACCGCTACGGCAAAGACATTCCAGATGGGCCCAACCTGGCCGGTTTGCTGCGCATCATCAACGACGTGGAAGGCATCGAACGCATCCGTTTCCTGACCTCGCATCCCAGCTATTTTGATGAAGACATCATGGACGCGGTCGCCGAGTTGCCCAAAGCCATGCCGCATTTTGAAGTTCCGATCCAGGCCGGTGATGACAACGTCCTGGAAAATATGAAACGCGGCTACAGCCAGGCGGATTATTACCGCCTGGTGGAAAAAATCCGCGAAAAAGTGCCGGGTTGCTCGATTGCGACCGACATCATCGTCGGCTTCCCCGGTGAGACCGAAGAACAGTTCCTGCAAACCTACAAAACGATTGCCGACCTGCGGCTGGACGTCGCCCACCTGGCGCGTTACTCGCCGCGCGAGGGAACCGTCTCGGCCCGGCGCATGAAAGACGATCTCAGCCCTGAAGAAAAAATGGGACGCTTCCGCATATTGGAAGAATTACAGGAACAAATTGTGGCCGAGATCAACGCCAAGCACTTGGGCGAAACGGTCGAGGTTCTGTTCGAGGAAAAGGTCAAAGAGCGCTGGAAAGGCCGGACACCGACCAATAAACTGGTCTTTGTTGAAAGCGAAGCAGACCTGCGCGGTAAAATCCTGCCGGTTCGCGTCACCTGGACCGGCCCGTGGTCGATGCAGGCCACGCTCGTCACACCAGTGCCGCTAATTGCGCTGTAGATATTCTGGGTTTTGATAAAAAAAATGGAGGCTGCTTCAGGCGGCCTCCATTTTTTATTGTCCTGGCGAAACCTAATCCTCCAGCACAAAGTTATCGATCAGGCGCGTTTTGCCGATGTAGACCGCCATCGAGAGCAGGGCCTTGCCGGTTACGCTGGTCAGTTCGGCGAGGGTATCGTGATCCGCGCAAGAGACATATTGCAGGCTGGCAAGCGGCTCAGCCTGGATGATTTCGGTCATCAGCGCGCGCAGTGAATCGGCATTGCGCTCGCCGGCATCGTAGGCGGCTTTGGCGGCGCTCAGGGCGCGGAACAAAACCGGCGCGGCCTGGCGTTGGGCGGGATTCAGATAGGCATTGCGGCTCGACATCGCCAGCCCGTCGGCTTCGCGCACAATCGGGCAGATGACCACCTCGACCGGGAAATCCAGGTCGAGGGTCATGCGGCGGATGACGGCGGCCTGCTGGGCATCTTTCTGTCCGAAGTAGGCGCGCTGGGGCTGAAAAGCGTTAAAAAGTTTGGCAACCACGGTCGCCACTCCCCGAAAATGGCCGGGGCGCATGGAACCTTCGAGCGGCGCGGCCAGCCCTGCGACCTCGACCCAGGTTTGAAAGCCAGGCGGGTAGACAATTTCTTGGGTCGGCAGCCAGACCAGGTCTACCCCAGCGGCTTCGAGCAGCTTCAAATCCCCATCCAGATTGCGCGGATAGTTGCCCAGGTCTTCCGTGGGCCCAAACTGGGCCGGGTTGACAAAGATGCTGACTCCGACGCTGGCACATTCGGCGCGGGCGCGCTCGACGAGCGAGATGTGGCCGCGATGGAGGTAGCCCATGGTCGGGACAAGCCCAAACGGCTGCCCGCAAGCGCAGCGCGCCTGGCGCAATTCAGCCAGGGTGGTCGTTAGAATCATCGGTTTGGTCATGGCTGGCAAACTCTTAAGGCGTAGGGGTTGCAGACGGGCTGGGCGGCAGCGGCGTCTCGGTCGGAGGGGGGGGCGTCGCGGTCGGCAGGAGCGGGGTCTCGCTCGGCGGGAGCAGGGTCGGCGTAAAAGTCGGCTCGAGGGTCGGGGTCGGCGTTGGCTCAGGGATTTCGATGCGGAGGTGGATCAGGCGTTCGGCGTAGCCTTCATTCTTGTTTTCCATGCGCAGGCGCAGGGTGACCCGGTCTTCATCCAGATTGTCGACCGCCCATCTGTAGATAACCTCTGCCTGGCGGATTTCGTCCTGGCTCTCGAAGAGAACCTGCCATTCCTGCGGGTCGTCGCCGTAGCCAAACTCAAGCCGCAGCCGGGTAAAATCTTCGCCTGAGGCAATAATTTTAAGATCAAGGTCTTCTTCGGTGATGACATCCCCATCGCGCAGGCCGGCAAAATCGAGATTTGGGCGCGGCGAGTTAGCCTTGCATTCGCCATCGGGCGTAAAGAAGATCGGCGCTTTAAAACCGGCGGCTTCGGCCCAATTCTGTCCCTCGGCTTCGCGGCGCAGCCAGCGCCTGGCAAACGCTTCGGAGACATTGAGAGTCATTTCTTCTTTGACGAATTGATCGCCACAGGCGGAGGTGGCGCGCAGCCCGCTCCAGGTGTCGATAATTTCCTCGCGCCAGAGATCTTCCTTGTCCGGCCTGGGAGGCTGGTCGATGGCAAAGATTTCAGAGCGCTGCTGCGGGCAATATTTGGAGGGTTCCGTGCCGGAAACAGCGCAGATCACCCGGTCGATAATGCCCTGCGGACGGGCAAACGGGCGCGGGTTGCCAGCGGTGATTTGCGGAATTGCGGCCTGCATAAACTGCGACCAGATCGGCGCGGCCCCGCTCAGGCCGGTGGTATTTTGCATGGGGGTGTAATCAGCGTTGCCAACCCAGACGCCAACCGCCAGGTCGGGGGTAAAACCGATGGTCCAGTTATCGCGGAAATCATTGGAGGTGCCGGTTTTTGCCGCCGCGGGGAAGGGCAGATTAAGCAGCGAGTTGCGTCCAAACATCGGGGCGCGGGCCTCATTATCCGAGAGAATCGAGGCCATCAGGAAGGCATGTTCCGGGCGGATGGCCTGCTGTCCGGCGGGAAGCTGATATTCGTAAACCAGGTCGCCCCGAAAATCAGTGATCTTCAAAATCGCCACGGGCGGGATGCGTTTTCCATTGTTGGCAATCACTGAAAAAGCGCCGGTCATCTCCAAGACCGAAACTTCGCCGCCGCCGAGCGTCAGAGCCAGGCCGTAATCGTTACGGGTCAGGCTGGTGATGCCGAGGCGCTGGGCCATCCCAATCAGACCATCGGCATAATCGGTGGCGGGGTCATCATACACACCGACAAAAGCGAGCGTCTTGACTGCCGGAATATTATAGGAATTGGCAAGCGCCGAGCGAACCGTGACCGGGCCGTGAAATTTGCCATCGTAGTTGACCGGCACATAAAGCTCAGCCGGGTCATCGGGCAGGCCGGAGGGAGTGAAATAAGAGGGAACATCCCAAATCAGGGTGGCGGGCGTCCAACCTTTTTCAAAGGCGGCCAGGTAGGTGAGCGGCTTGATCGACGAGCCTGGCTGACGGGTTTGAGTAGTCGCCATGTTGACCTGTCCATCGATGGCCTCGTTATAATAGTCGGCTGAACCCACCATCGCCAAAATTTCGCCCGTCTCTGGGCGGATGGCGACCAGCGCGCCATTGGTGGCGCGTTTATCAACCAGGGCGGCCACCTGCTCGCTGACAATCCGCTGGGCGCTATCCTGCAATTGCACGTCCAGGCTGGTGTACACCGTAAAACCGGAGCGATAAATGGTCTGGGCCCCGAACTGGGCTTCGAGCTGCTCGCGCACAAACTGGACCCAATGCGGATGACGCATGGTCACATCCGGGCGCGGGAAGTTGTAATCTTCGATCTCTTTGGCGGCGTTCAGGGCGTCTGGTACACCGACACAAATCGGGAGGGGGCTATTGCTGACGGTAATGCAGCCGCGTTCCTGGCTGAGGGTATACATCAGCACTAGCACGCTGCGATGGCGAATTAAGGTGGCCTCGCGGTTGGTGTAAATATCGTGAACGGCAGGCGACTGGGGCAGCCCGGCCAAAAAGGAGGCCTGGGCCAGGGTCAATTGGTCGGCGCTGGTGTTGAAATAGGTCTCGGAAGCGGCTTCGATGCCATACGTCAGATTGCCGTAGTTATTTTCGTTGAGATAAAGTTCGAGAATTTCGTTTTTGGAATAGCGCCGATTGATTTCTGCCGCCAGAATGACTTCACGAATCTTGCGGTTGTAAGATTGTTCAAAACGTTCCTCCGGCCCAAGCAACAATGCGCGCGCCAATTGCTGCGGGATGGTGGATGCGCCCGATTCGATCTCACCGGAGGTCAAATTCTGCCAGAGGGCCCGAAAAATGGCGACCAGATCGAAACCGGGATGGTTGTAGAATTCTTTATCTTCGGTGGCGAGGGTGGCGGCCAGGACATAGGGAGAGATTTGCTCAAGCGGGATATAAGTGCGGCGTCCGGCGTTGGGGTCGAGAATCTCGTAGAGCGGAATGCCGTTGCGATCCAGGATGCGCGTGGTCTCAAATTGGGAGGCGCGTCCGCGCAAGTCCTCGACCGACGGCAGGGTTGTAGCAATCGAGGCATAGGCCAGCACGCCTGCAATCGCCCCAACCAGGGCCAGGATCACCGTCGAGAACAGGCCGATGACCAGCAAGCGGGTAAAACAGCCCCATCCGCGCCGAAAATCGAAGGAAGCCGGCGGGAGGTCTGCGGGGGGCGCAGGCGTCGAAGAGGGCGGGCGCTGCTGGACGGTCGGCTGCCAGGCGGCCGGGGTGACGCGGGTGGCGTTCAGGTCGATTTCGTTGACGCGCTCCGGGAGGGGCAGTTGTCCTGGTTCGGGGTAAAGCGGCGGCGGGGAGGTGCGCTCAGAGCGCACGCCGTTTGGGAAGATGGTGCCCGATTCGTCATTCGGTGGGAGCAGGCCCGATTCTTCGGGATTCAGGCGGCGGGTGGCGGCGAAGCGGTTGGGGTCAAATTCGGGGGGCGTTTTCTCTTGAGGGTCAGTCATGATTTTCCAGTCTGGGAATTAATCTTCCTTAAACTTAACAAGTACCGTCCAGTAGCCTTTCATGGTGGTTTCATCCGCCTGGTTTTTGACATGCACCAAAATGGTGACAAGGCCGCCGCCCAGGCGCGGAAAGGCTTTGGTTTCGGAAACTTCCATCTCGACATGAATGGTGTCACCGATAAAAATGGGCTTGACGAATTTCCACTCACCGACTTCGCGGAAGGCAATTACATTTGGGCCTAGGATACCGGTCTGGACAGCCAGGCCGGAGGCAATCGAAAGCCCAAGCAGGCCGTGCGCAATCCGCTGCCCAAAGGGGGTCGATTTGGCAAATTCGGCGTCAGTGTGGATCTGGTTGAAATCTCCCGAAAGGCCGGCAAACGTGGCGACCTCGTGCTCGCTGACGGTGCGCCCAGCGGAGGTGACTTTCAGTCCGGTTTGAAAATCTTCAAAGAATAAAGCGTTCATGATATTCTCCTCGTTTGTTTATTATAAACGCTTCCAGGGGGGGCAAAGTTCCGCGCGAACAGGTGAAAACCGGAATCTGGGGAGGCTTCAAAGAAAGCGTGGCGCAGTTTGCGGCTTGGGGCTTCTAAAAGCGTTACGCCGCAGTTTGGAGGGTCTTGGCCCTCGCCAAAGATTCAACCTTTAACCACGAAGGGTACAAAGTTACACCACGGAAACCCAAAAGGATTAGTTTGATCCATGCTGATTTCATGGAAAAATGTTACTAAAGAAACGTGACGTATGTTTGAGCAGGAAATGCTATAATTTGTTACGCAATTTAGCCTAATTTATGGCGCTTATGGGCATCACAGCCCCAGAAGTGATGTGACGTACCCGGCGAGGCCGGAAACGAAAAATCAGCGAAGTTTGACAGGATACAGACTCCCCAAATCTCCCGTGAAGCGCAGGAGGTATTATTTCCAGACTTTTAAAATCTGGGGATTTTTGAAGCCCTGCTGACCTGTATTGCCGTAAATCTTCCGCTGAAAATTCATCTTTTCTGTTAAGGAGAAACGCATGACCCCCACCAAAGTTTTAATCATGGGAGCCGCCGGACGCGACTTCCACAACTTCAACACCTTTTTCCGTGGAAACAAGGATTACGAAGTCGTCGCTTTTACTGCGACCCAAATTCCCGATATTGATGACCGCCGTTACCCCGCCGAATTGGCCGGTGAGCTGTATCCGGCTGGGATTCCGATTCACCCTGAAGAAGAGCTGACTGAGCTGATTCAGAAGCACAATGTCGAACAGGTGGTTTTTGCCTATTCAGATGTGCCGCACGAATATGTGATGCACAAGGCTTGCCTTGTCAACGCGCTCGGTGCCGATTTCCGCCTGATGGGCACAAAATACACCCAGGTCAAATCGACCAAGCCGGTCATCTCGGTTTGCGCTGTCCGCACCGGCTCTGGCAAAAGCCAGACCACCCGCCGCGTTGCGGCCATCCTGCGCGAAATGGGCTATAAAGTCGCCGCCATCCGCCACCCGATGCCCTACGGCGACCTGGTCAAGCAGGAAGTCCAGCGCTTCGCCAATTACGCTGACCTCGACAAACACGAATGCACGATCGAAGAGCGCGAAGAGTACGAACCGCATATCGATAACGGCGTGATTGTTTACGCAGGCGTTGATTATGAGAAAATTTTGCGCGCGGCTGAAAAAGAAGTTGACATCATCCTGTGGGATGGCGGCAACAACGACTTCTCCTTCTACGTCTCTGACCTGCAAATTGTGGTCGCCGACCCGCACCGCCCCGGCCACGAGAGCAGCTATTACCCCGGTGAAGCCAGCGTGCGCGCCGCCGATGTCTTCGTGATTAACAAGGTGGACACCGCCGATGCCGACAACGTCATCGCGGTACGCGAGAACCTGCGCAAGATGAACCCGAATGCAATCGTCATCGAAGGCGCCTCCCCGCTCTTCGTCGATCACCCGGAAGCCATTCAGGGCAAGCGCGTTTTGGTCGTCGAAGACGGCCCCACCCTGACCCACGGCGAAATGGCCTACGGCGCTGGTTACGTGGCCGCCCGCCGCTTCGGGGCCAAAGAAATTGTCGATCCGCGCCCGTTCGCGGTCAAATCGATTGCCGCTACCTACGTCAAGTACCCCAAGACCGGGCCGATCCTGCCGGCGATGGGTTACGGCGAAGCGCAGATGAAAGACCTCGAAGCCACAATCGCAGCCGCGGATGTCGATATGGTCATCATCGGCACTCCGATTGACCTGACGCGCGTCATCAAAATCAACAAGCCTTACCAGCGCGTGCGCTACGAACTCCAGGAAATCGGCCAGCCGACCCTGGAAGGCATCCTCAAGGCGCGTTTCGGAAAGTAGTAACTGGTAAGTGGGATTTGGTAAATTGGGAGTCGGGTGAATTCATCCGACTCCTTTATTTTTGAAAATCGAAAACAGCCCGTGCGGGTTTCTTAACCTGCAAATTACAAGCTGCGGACGATTCTGATAAACCATTCTTTAGCGGAAAAATAAGGAAAACCTTGTATGACGACCCTCGCCCCGACTCTCACCACCCGCTTGCTGCCCGCCATTGACCAGAAGATCCGCGACCTTTTACTGATAACCGCTGGCGCGCTGCTGGTAGCGATTTTCGCCCAAGTCCGGATTGCGCTGCCCATCACCCCCGTCCCGCTGACCGGGCAGACTTTTGCGGTTCTGCTGGTGGGCGCTGCCCTCGGCTCCCGGCGCGGACTGGCCTCGCTTTCACTCTACAGCCTGATTGGCACGTTGGGCCTGCCCGTCTTCGCAGGCGGCGCAACAGGCCCGGCCTACGTTTTCGGCCCAACCGGCGGCTACCTGCTCGGATTCATCGCGGCCGCCTGGCTGACCGGTCTGCTGGCCGAACGCGGCCTCGAGCGCAGCCTGCGCACCTCGATCGTTCCCTTCCTGGCGGGGACGGTCATTCTTTACGTCCTCGGCGCGGGCTGGCTGGCCCTGCAAGTGGGTCTCGAAAAAGCCCTCTTACTGGGCGTGCTGCCCTTTATCGCCGGCGACATCATCAAAATAGCCCTGGCTGCGATTGCCCTGCCCGCCGCCTGGAAACTCGTCAAATAAACGGCGGGCCGGCCCTACTCGCGCCGTAAACGCGCCCCGCAGGCCCGGCAAAAGCGGTCCGCGCCTTCGGCCCGTTTCCCGCACTGGGAGCAATACACTCTCTCATCTGGCGCATCTTCTGCGCGGGCGCGCCGCTCCTTGCGCCCCGCAGATGGGCCATTCTCTCGCGCGCGGCCCGATTGCCAAAACCAAAAGACGCCGCCCACAATCAAAATCAAACCCAAACCACCCAAAAACCAGGGCAGCGCGTTCGTCAGAGAAAATGCGCGGCCCTGGGCCGTTTCCAGCGCGCCGGTCAGGGAAACCGGCTGGTTGGCGACACTCAAAGCATCGTCGTCTTTCTCATATTGGACTGCAATCTCAAACGCCTGGCCAACCTGCAAATCGGTGTAAATGCCCTGCGAGTAAATAAAGCCATCCGCCGCAGGCAGAGATTCAACCAGTTCCGGCTGGGCCGCAAGGTTACGCGCGCCCAAAGGTTTTTGGACCGAAACTGTTAATTTCGCAATGGCATAATCGCCGGGCCAAACCAAAGAATACTGGCGCAGCATCCCGTTTTTCTGCAAAGGCCCATAAAATTCAACCCGATAGACTGAATAATCGTTGAGGGTCAGCGTCAGGACATCATAATCCCCTTCCGTGACGGGCGGCTCGTAGGTCACGTTCATCAAGCCCTGGCTGGTATCCTGGGCGACGGCGAAAATATTGGCTTCTTTGGGAACCCGGACCCGGATCGTGGCCGGGACACGGCTCTCTTCGGCAAGCCTGAAATCATAAATCACGAGGGCCGCCGGCTGGTCATATTCCGGCCAAATTTGGATAATTAACTCAGCCAGTTTGGGTTGTGGCTCGGCCTGGGCCAGGCCGGGGATGGCAAACAGCAAGAAGAGGGCCGCCAGCAAGATCAATTTTCGCATTCCAAAGCCTCCACACACAAAAATAATAGGCCGAATCTTACCATGAACCCAACCCGCGCACCAACGTCCAAACCGCCCGGTTGAGGGGCGCATGGTCGCCGCCCAGGCGCGCCACCGCGCCGTTAATCGCGTCAATTTCGGTGGGCGCACCCCGCAAAACATCCTGGTACATCGACGAAAAGTTGGAGGCTGTCCGCCGGACGACCTCTTCCACCGCCGCAAACGGATCGTCAAAAGGCAAAGCGATGGCTTGCAGGCCGGCAACCTGCGCGGTTTCGCGCGCCAGGCTGCGCATAATCTCACGCGCCGGCGGGCTTTCGAGCAATTTACCATTCGGGATTTGGAAAAGCGCCGTTAAAGGGTTGATGGCCGAGTTAACCACCAGTTTGCCCCAAACCAGGCTTTCCACTGTTTCGGAGCGCTCCACCCGCAGCCCGGATTCCGTTAAATGAGCGGCCAGCCCGTCCAGGGCGGGGTCGGCCACGAGGGTCGTCGTCCCTTCCCCGCCAGGGCGGACGTGGCCGGGGCCGAGCAGAGTCGCGCCGAGGCTGGTGACAGCTGCTTTAACGCGATTCAGGCCGAGGGTTGCCGCGAGGGCTTCATGGTTCCCAAGCCCATTTTGGAGGCTGACGGCGATTCCGTCCGGCCTCAGGCATTCCGCCAGCTGACGGGCAGCGCGCTCCGTCTGCCAGGCTTTGACCAGCACCAGGGCCAGTTCTGCGCCCTGGCATTCGCGCGGATCGCTGAGCGCGCGCACCGGGTAGGCTGCATCCCCCAGTTTTGCGCCATCCTGGTTGAGCGCGTCGAGGCCAGCCTGCCACGAACCGAGCAGCGTGACGCGCAGCCCAATCGCGGAAAGGCGCGCCGCAAAAAATGTCGCGAGCGCGCCCGTCCCACAGATCAGAATTGAATCAGGCTGGCAGGCCACCGATAAACTCGTCCCACTCGGCTTCGGGCATGCTGACGGTGTGTTCCTGGGATGGGAAGCGCCGGGTTTCGACATCGTCGATGTACGCGCCCAGCGCGCGCTGCATGTCTGTGTGCAGGTTGGCGTATTTTTTAACAAATTTGGGCGTGAAACGGTCGAAGAAGCCAAGCATGTCGTGGATAACCAGCACCTGTCCATCACAGCCCACGCCCGCCCCAATCCCGATGATTGGCACGTTCAATCGCTGCGAGACATATTCCCCCAGCCGGGCCGGGACAGATTCTAGCACGATTGAAAAGCATCCGGCGGCCTCGAGGGCCAGGGCGTCTGCCAGCAGTTTGCGGGCCGCGACAGCGTTTTTGGCCTGTGGACGAAATCCGCCGAGTTGATTGACTGACTGCGGCGTCAGGCCAAGATGTCCCATGACCGGAATCCCGGCCCTGACGATGGCCTGGACTGCCGGGACGCGCTCCGCGCCGCCCTCGAGCTTGATCGCATCCATGCCGCCCTCTTGCAGGAAACGGCCCGCATTGCGGACGGCCTCTTCGATTGAAACCTGGTACGACATAAAGGGCATATCGCCGATCAAAAGGGCAAATTTTGCGCCGCGCGCCACGGCCCGGCTGTGGTGAAGCATGTCGTCCATGGTGACGGATAAGGTGTTTTCGTAACCCAGAACAACCATCGCCAGCGAATCGCCAACCAGGATCGCGTCGATCCCAGCCTGGTCAACGGCCAGGGCCGAGGGATAATCGTAGGCGGTCAGCATCGAGATTGGCTCACCGCGTTCTTTTTTTTGGCGCAGGCTCAAGGTGGTGATTTTCTTGCGCGCTGTAGCCGTGGGATTGAAAGTAATGCTGGGAGTGGACATTGGGGGTACCCTCCGGGAATGGTAGGGGCCTCGTTTGCGGTTTGCCGGGCGAGCGATAGAAATTTTGCGCTTCGTCTGGCAAACCCCATTGGATAGCCGTAGGTGGATAAAGTTTTTGCGCCCGTCACGTTCACGAGGATATGCGCAGGCAGGCAGATTATACGTCAATCTTCCATTCAGATGCCTTTTGGCCTATAATATTTTACAGGAATGATACACTCAGCCGGTTACAAATGCGCGCCAGCAGGCCGCGCACGGTTAAAACAGAGAGAACTTGAAAAGGAGAGAACCATGAGAAGTATGTTTGGCTTTTTGATGGGCACTTTCGTCGGCGGCTTGTTCGGCGCGACGATTGCAATTTTACTGGCTCCCGAATCTGGCGACGAATTGCGCGGACGGCTGCGCGGACGGGCGACAGGCCTGGTCGACGAAGTCCGCCTGGCGGCAGAAAGGCGGCGATTGGAGCTGGAAGCTCACCTGGCCCAATTGAGCGCGCCACGCGCCTGATGGAAAAAAGCAAGAATCAAAAACGAAAAACAGGGCCAAGCGCCCTGTTTTTCGTTACGCGGAGAGCAAGAAATATATTTTATGAGGCCGCGGCTACAAACTCTGCCCGTTGGCGGGCCGGGCCTGTCCCAAAACTTTCATTGTCTTTGATTGAACTCGGCAATCGCCTCGCGAATGATTGCCTGAATTTGCGGATCAGGGACGCTGTCGAGGCCCGGGTAGCGATCGGGCCCGACATGCACCAAAACTTCTCCGGCGGGGCCTTCTTCCAGTTTTATGGCTTTGCCCGCCAGGGGCGAGCTTAGCAGCTTATATTGCAAAATTTCATCAATCAGGGCGATAATACTGAGGGCCGGAACCACTTCTTTCTTTTTAGCATCATTTTCCATCATGCTGCGGAATCCACGCAGCGGGTTGATGCGCGGCGCACCCGGCTGAGGCGGGGCAGCCGGCGCGGGCGGAGCGGGCCGGACGGGCGGCGCAGGCCGGGCGGCTGCAACCGGCGGGGGGGCTGCTTTGGCGTCAATCCACGGGCGAACCTGGACAATGATCGCAACCAGCCGTTGGCGCTGTTCGGCGCTGAGGGCCTCCGGGCTAACCCGTTGACCGTCCACTTCGACAAACCAGCGCATGTCTGGCCCAACCAACACCTGCAGCGCGGTATGCTCATTTTTGGGAGCAGCCTCTTGGAGCGCGCTGAGTTCGCTCAGGGCTTGCTGCTGCTCGCTCAATTGCCTGGTTAATTGTTCGACACGGCTTTGTTCGGCGGCCAGCTGTGCGGTCACTTTTTCATAAGCCAGAATTTCTTCTTTTTCCTGCTTCTTTTCTTTCGCCCCGGCAGTGACGCGCCTATCCAGCAAGCCAACGCCATAGCCAACGGCTGCGGCTACGATTAAAAAAATAATATTCAGCAAAGCTGGGGTCATAATCTTTTACTCCTGTGGCTGACAAACAGGGCAAACATGGGTACTGCGCTGCCCAACGACAATCCGTTGAATGGTTGTTTCGCAAACCGGGCAAGGCTGGCCGGTGCGGCCATAGACCCGAAAATGGTTTTGGAAGCTGCCACCGCGATAGACCCAGTCTATGCTTGCGCCGTTATTTTCTATGCCAGTTTGCAGCACCAGCCGAATGGCCTCAAACAATTTGTGCGTTTCTTTTAGGGATATTGTATCGGATTGGCGCAAGGGATGCAAACCCGCCAAATGTAAGGCCTCGTCACTGTAAATATTGCCCAGGCCGGCCAGGAAAGACTGGTCGAGCAGAAGCGGCTTGAGTTGGCGGCTGTGGGTTTGCAGGGATTTGTAAAAGTCTCCCGGGTTGAAATGGTCTGAAAACGGTTCAGGGCCGAGTTTGCCCAGGACTGCCTCAGGCTGTTCGAGCAGCCAGACCCGCCCAAACTTGCGCGGGTCGTTAAAAACCAGCGTTTGACCAGAATCCAACTCCAGATGCAGCCGGTCGTGCGGTTCGGGCGCACAAGCGGCAGGCCGCAGGAGCAGGTCGCCGCTCATGCGCAGGTGAATCAGCAAATGTCCATCTGAAAGGAGCAGGTGAATGTATTTCGCGCGCCGTCGCACTTCCTGAATGCGCTGACCCAGGATACGCTCGTGAAATTCTACGATGCCGGGCGCGGCCAGGCTGCGCGGCCAGAACAACCCAACCGACAGGATCTGCCTGCCGACCAGGGCCGGACGCAGGCTGCGGGTGATGGTCTCTACTTCGGGCAGTTCAGGCATCGGGGCAGTTTACTCGTTGAACATTTCGCCCACCGAACGGCCCTCGTGCGCCCGCAGGATGACCTCGCCCAAAAGCGACGCCACAGACAGGACTTTGATCCGGTCGCCGAGCAGGCTGGCTTTTTCGGGGGGGATGGGAACCGTATCGGTGGTGATAAACTCTTTGACCGGCAGGGCGGCCAGTCGTTCGGCGGCGCTCGATGAAAAAATCGGATGAACACAAACGACATAGACATCCCGCGCGCCATTTTGCTTGACCAGGTTGACCGCCTGGACAATCGAACCGCCCGTATCGATTTCGTCATCGACCAGGATTACATCGCGGTTCGCTACGTCACCAATGATGGTTAACGCCTGGGCTTTGGCATCGTTGGCAACCCGTCGCTTTTCGATAAAGGCAATCGGCGCGTCAATGCTGGCGGCCACGTTACGGCCTTTTTTTGCAAAGCCTAAATCGACCGTGACAACGACCGGGTCTTGCAGGCTGGGCTTGAGCCGAATGAGATGCTCGATAATTTCGTGAAAAGCGGTTAAAACATCACCGGGAACGGAGAAAAATCCCTGGACCTGGCCGGCATGAGGTTCGATGATAATGTAACGATCGGCCCCGGCCACTTCGATGATGTCGGCCATCAGGCGGGCCGTAATCGGGACGCGCGGCTGGTCTTTTTTGTCGGAGCGGCCATAGGCAAAATAGGGAATAACCGCCGTGATGCGCGCGGCGGAATCGAGCTTGAGGGTCTGGATCATAATCAGCAGTTCCATCAGGTTGCGGTGAACCGGCGAGGAGGTGGTCTGGATGACGTAGACATCCTGGCCGCGCACGCTGGAATGGAGCTTGACAAATAAATTCTCATTCGGAAACTGGATAATATCGCGCCCGCAAAGCGGCTGTTTAAGATAATCGGCCACTTTCTGGGCAAGATCCGCAGAGCCAGTTCCGGCATACAACTTTATTCCACCATAAACTTTCATATCGAGAGCATTATTAGCCATAACTTATTTATCCTTGGTTCCTCCCCATTCGGAACGTGGAACATTCCGGCTAAGGAGATCAACCTATTTTCCGGGCCTGGAAATTACCCGGACGCAGATTCCTGCCTTCATGCGGCACAGTTCGGCAAGTCGCAGCCCGCAATCGGGTGCGCTTCCCGCAAATCAGGCTTGCATTCTTTGAATGACCTGGCTGACGGCTTCACGCGGGGCGATCTGGCGCGCCAGGATTTTAGCGAAAAAGCCAGCCACGACCTCGTCTGCAACTTGCTGTCTGAAATGTTCGCGCAGCCCTTCGCGCAGCAGCAGGTCAAATTCCGCTTCGAGCCGGGCTTCTTCGCGGCGCGCCCAATCGCCGCTTTCGCGTAAATAAGCAACATGCAGCCCAATCGCCTCAAGCAGTTCCGGCAGCCCTTTGGCCTCGGTTGCAACCGTGCGCCGGATGAGCGGAATCCAGATGCGGGATTCGTCCGGGCTGCTGTTTTCGGGGGCCGGGACTTCAAAGGCCTGGCCGTGATGCTGAAAAACGCGCCGAACCGGGTGGGCCAGTTCGAGCATGGTTATCAGGGCGCGCTCGGTCGAACCGACGGCCGGGTTGTCGGCCTTGTTGATGACCAGGATGTCGGCAATTTCCAAAATCCCGGCTTTGATGGCCTGGATATCGTCACCCAGGCCGGGGGCTTCCACCACCAGCGTCGTATGCGCCAGGCGGGCAATATCGACTTCCGATTGGCCCGCACCAACCGTCTCGATGATAATCACGTCGAAACCGGCCGCATCGAAGAGCTGCACCACGCCGGCGGTCGCCTGGGCCAGGCCGCCCAACGAACCGCGCGAAGCCATCGAGCGGATGAAAACGCCCGGATCGCCCGTCAGATCGCGCATCCGCACCCGATCACCGAGCACCGCCCCGCCCGTGAACGGGCTGGAAGGGTCGACCGCCACAATCGCAACTTTTTTGTCCTGTTTGCGATAGTGGAGCGCAATTTGATTCACCAGCGACGATTTGCCCGTGCCGGGCGCGCCGGTAACGCCTAATAAATGAGCCTTGCCAGTCTGCGGGAAAATTTCATCCAGCGCGGCAAGGCCCTCAGGCGTGGCGTTTTCCACCCGCGAAAGCAGGCGCGCCAGCGCCAGCCGGTCGCCATTTAAGACGGCTTGAGCCAATTCCATGAATTACCTGTCCGTCGGGATGGCCGCGCGAATATCGCTGATCACTTTTTCAGTCGAAGCGCCCGGGCCATAGACTTCCATCACGCCGGCTTCCTTCAGGCGCGGCACATCTTCATCGGGGATGATGCCGCCGACAAATATTTTGACATTGGTCTGGCCGTTGGCGTTCATCAATTCCACCACCCGCGGAACAAGCGCCATGTGCGCCCCGGACAGAATCGACAAACCGACTGCGTCCACATCCTCTTGCAAGGCGGCTTCGGCAATCATTTCAGGCGTTTGACGCAGGCCGGTGTAAATTACCTCCATCCCGGCATCGCGCAGGGCGCGCGCAACCACTTTCGCGCCGCGATCGTGACCGTCCAGACCGGGCTTGGCAACCAGCACACGGATTTTTCGTTCGCTCATTAAAGCCTCCATAAGGTGTTCTTTCTTGATTATACTATCAGACACTTGCCAAAGCGCTTGCCCCGCCGGGATATAATACATAATAAACTCGTTACTTAAATCATCAGGAGAGCAGCCATGAGTAAAAAATTCGCGCCATTTGGTCTTTGGGCCTCGCCCATCAGCCCGGAGCTGCTGGGAATGCGGCTTCGGCTCGAAGATGTCCAATTTGACAGCGACGGCCAAACCTTGGTCTGGCAGGAAGGACGCTCTGGGCGGCGGGTGCTGGTCGTGCGCCAACCCGGCGACGCCCCGCGCGACCTGACCGACACCCTCAAGGTCGGCGGCAGCATCGGCTATGGCGGCGGAGATTTCCACGTCCGCAACGGCCTGGTCGTCTTTGCCAGCGAAGGCAGGCTTTACCGCCAGGCGCTGGCTGGTGAGCGCCCGCGCCCGATTACGCCCAAGTTTGGCGAGATCGCCGCGCCGGTTCTCTCACCGGACGGCTCGAAAACCCTCTTCGTGCATTCCTACGAACGCCACGACTGCCTGGCGCTGGTCGACAGCGAGGGGCTGCGCTGGCCTGTCCAACTGGCGACCGATTCCGATTTTTACATGCAGCCCGCCTGGCACCCCAGCGGAGAACAAATTGCATGGGTCGAGTGGAATCACCCGCAGATGCCCTGGGACGGCTGCCGCCTGATGAGCGCGCGCTTAAACGGCAACCAACTGAGCGATATTAAACACATTTTTGGAGATGACCAGACCCCGGTCTTTCAGCCGGAATTTTCAGCGGATGGCCGCTTTTTGGCTTTTCTCGCCAACGACGGCGAATGGGACTCGCTGCGCTGCCTCGACCTGTCTACCGGTCAAATCCGAATCCTGGCTGAAAACGCCTCCCTGCTCGAACCGGCCTGGGTCCAGGGGCTTCGCAGCTTCGGCTGGGACAGCTCGCGCCTGATTTACGCCCGCAACGACAAAGGTTGGCGCACGCTCTGGGCTGTGCCGGCAGCTGGCGGCGAACCGGCTGAGATTGAAAGCGGCCCCTACACCTGGTTCGGACAGGTAACGGTAGCGCCCACAGGCCAGATCGCCCTGATCGCCTCGGCCCCAAAAATCCCGCCCCGAATCGTCTCTCTGGCTGAGGGAAAACTACGGGTTGAGAAATATTCCGAGGCGGAGGCCATCCCGCCCGCGTATCTGCCGCAGCCGCAGGCCCTCGAATGGCCCGCGCCGGACGGGACGCCGGTTCACGGCCTGTATTACCCGCCCGCCAACCCGGACTTTTACGATGAAGGACTGCCGCCCGCGATTGTGAACATTCACGGCGGGCCGACCTCGGCCAGAATGTCGGCTTACAACCCGGATGCGGCCTATTTTGCCAGCCGCGGGTTTGCCTACATCGAGGTCAATTATCGCGGCTCGACCGGTTACGGACGTTCGTACCGGCTGGCTCTGCGCCAAAACTGGGGCCCGCTCGATGCCGAAGACGCAGTCGGCGCGGCGGCGGCATTGGCCTCGCTTGGGCTGGCCGACCCGCAGCGGATGGTCATCATGGGCGGCTCGGCGGGCGGTTTTACGGTGCTGAACTGCCTGGTGCATTACCCGGGCGTCTTCAGGGCCGGGGTAAACTTGTTTGGTGTTTCGAACCTGTTCGGCCTGGACGAGGAAACCCACAAGTTCGAGGAACGCTACAACGCTTCCCTGGTCGGTGAACTGCCCGACGCGGCGGAACATTACAAAAAATGGTCGGCCGTCTTCCATGCTGATAAAATCCGTGATCCGCTGGCGGTTTTTCAGGGCGCACAGGATAAAGTCGTGCTGCCCGATCAATCGGAAAGCATTGTGGCGGCCCTGCGCCGCAACAAAGTGCCGCATGTCTACCGCCTGTACGAGGGCGAAGGCCACGGCTGGCGCAAAAGCGAAACCATCAGCGATTATTATGAGACCTTAAACAAGTTTCTGAAAGAGCATGTTTTGCTGGCCTAAACGCTTGGCCTGATTTCAGCGTATAATCCGCTTAACGAATGGAGGTACCATGAGCAACTCAAAACCCTTACTCTGGAAACCCAAAGCCGGCATCGGCTACATTGTCACCCGCCGCACGGATGGCGGCATGACCCTCACCTTTAGCGATCTGAGCGAAGCGACCATCAGCGATTGGCGTGAATTTGCCTTCGAGCATCTGATGGGCTCAGACCGCCTGACGCGCAACCTGTACGACCTGCGCAATGTCAGGCAAATCCCTGAAAAAGCGATCAAAGCGGCGGTCGAGGTCAACAACGACCCTTCAACACGCAATATTCGGGCCGCAATCGTCGTCGCCAGCGAACCGGTGAAAGAGGCCATTCTGAAAGTAGCCGCCTCCGTCACAATAACGGGCGCGGCAATGCGAATTTTTACGGTGATGGAAGAAGCCGAGGCCTGGCTCTCAAAACCGCTCGATCAGATGCTGTAAAAAAACCGAAATCCTGTCATCACGCGATGTCCAGGAAAAACCCAACCCAAAGGGCAGAAAGCACATCCAGGGAAAAGGATACCAGTCTGAGTGTTCTCCCTGCGTGTTTTCCGTGTCCTTTGTGTTTTAACAAGGTGGACAGAGATGAAACCCAAAACCCTTAAAATCGGCAAACACCACCTGGTCTGGGGCCAGCGCACCTTTCTGATGGGCATTCTCAACATCACCCCCGATTCGTTTTCGGGAGATGGCCTGGCAGGCGGGGACGATTTTGTGGCCCTGGCCGTAGAGCAAGCCGGCCGGTTTTTGGCCGCGGGCGCAGACATGCTCGATATCGGCGGCGAATCGACCCGGCCCGGCGCGCAAGTTGTGACCGAAAGCGAGGAAAAGCGGCGGGTGGAACCCGTCATCCGGGCGATTGCCAGCCGCTTCCCGGCTGCGCTGATTTCAATCGACACCTACAAAGCGGCAGTGGCCGAAGCTGCCCTGAATGCCGGCGCACAAATCGTCAACGATGTCTGGGGTTTACGGGCCGACCCGCAAATGGCCGCCCTGGCCGCCCGGCGCGGCGCGCCCGTCATCCTGATGCACAACCGCAGCCAACCGAACGACGCCCAGGTTGAAGCGCGGCTCGGCGGCAGATACGTCGGCGTGGCGTACGCCGATTTAATGGCAGACATCTGCCGGGAGCTGCTCGAATCGGTCTCGCTGGCGCGCGCAGCCGGCATCGCGGATGAAAAAATCATCCTCGACCCGGGGATCGGCTTCGGCAAAACAGTCGCACAAAACCTGGAGCTATTAAACCGGCTGGACGAGATTCGCAGCCTGGGGTTTCCTGTTCTGCTGGGAACCTCGCGTAAATCGTTCATCGGATACACCCTCGACCTGCCCGCCGATCAACGCGCCGCCGGAACCGCCGCAACGGTGGCAATCGGCATCGCGCGCGGGGCAGACATCCTGCGCGTGCACGATCTCGCCCAAATGGCGCAGGTCGCCCGCATGGCAGATGCCATCGTCCGCAGAACGGCCCAGCCGTAAAACATGGCTGAATACGATAACGACATGCTGCGGATGGGCATCATCCATTACAAATCGAGGGAATTCGCGGCGGCGCGCAATTACTTTGAGCGCGCGCTGCTCGTGGCCGACGACCACGAGACCCGTTTTCAGGCCAACCTGTACCTGAGCCGGGTTGTGAATGCTCCTGCTGAAAAACGCCATTATCTCGAAGAAGCCCTGGCCCTCAACCCGTCTCACAACGAGGCGCGCCGCGCGCTGGCAATTCTGGATGGCAAACTAAAACAAGACGAGATTGTCGACCCGGATGCGCTCCCGGCCCAACCGACCGCGCCGCGCAGCGTTCAGGCAGACCGTTTCACCTGCCCCCAATGCGGGGCCCGCATGGTTTTTGACGGGGATGGCCGAACGCTGGTGTGTGAATACTGCGCCCGAAACCAAACTCTTGACAATTCACCCGTTGGAAACGAGCAGGATTTCATCGTCGCCATGGCAACCGGCAAGGGCCACCGCAAATCGGTTGCCCGGCAAACTTTCCACTGCAAAGGCTGCGGGGCAAATTTCATCCTGCCGCCGAATGAAAAATCAGCCGTGTGCGCCTATTGCGCGTCGGCGCACGTCATCCGGGGCGACCCGCGCGAGCTGGTCGAGCCGGATGCAGTCGTCCCGATCGGTTTCAAGCAGCGTGAAGCCATCCGTTATTTGGTGGCATGGATGGAGAAAAACAAAATTACGCCGCAGGGCAAAGTCCAGCCGCCGCGCGGAGTCTACCTGCCGGTTTGGACATTCGACATCGTGGGCAGCCTGCCCTGGAAAGGGCTGATCTACCGCAACAAAAAATATATCTCCATTTCCGACGTGCATCCGGTGCTTTTTAACGATATCAGCATCCCGGCAGTGACGCGCCAGCCAGCGCTGCTGGCGCGCCTGCTGCCAGAATTTGACCTGTCGAACGCCCCGGCCTACGATCCGCGCTATTTGGCGGGCTGGCCGGCCGAAGTCTACGAACGGGTCCTGTCTGACGCTTCGCTGGATGCCCGTCAAGAAGCCATCCGGCGCATCCAGCACCAAATCAAATCCAAAAGGGTTGGAATCAGCGACCTGAGCTACGGCACAACCGATATTTCAATCGTTTCGTTTAAGTTGGTTTTCATCCCGGTTTGGATCACCGAATATTTATTCGAAGAACAGCTTTATCCGATCCTAATCAATGGTGTCAGCGGGCAAGTCCACGGCAAGACCCCGCAGCGGGGCGTGGCAGGATGGCTCGGAAATCTGTTCGGCGGATAAGTTTGCAACTTTTCAGACCAGCAGTCATCTAACCTTGTAGAAAACCTAAAAACAAGTGTCTTGTTAGCCACGCCAGCGTTTGTTGGCCGGGCCGGAGGTAATCTTCTGCCTGGGGCGGCCAAAATGAATCAAATTGGCAAAACGCGCTTTCGATAGGCCCTGGCTGGCTGCAATGCGCTTTTCAAAACACAAGGAGAAAATACTGGTATGGAAATGATAATTGACTTCCCCGGCGGGGCGCGCGTCGACGCCCATTTTGGCAGTTTCACGGTCAACACAGATCAGCCCGCGGCGGGCGGCGGTGAAAGCTCGGCCCCGACTCCCTTTGCCATTTTCCTGGCCTCGATCGGGACCTGTGCCGGAATCTATGTACTCGGCTTCTGCCGCCAGCGCGGCCTGGACAGCGCCGGGATTCGGATTGTCCAGCGTATGCACAGCGATTTTAGCGGTATGATCAAAAAGATTGATCTTGAAATCCAGGTTCCGCCCAGCTTCCCTGAAAAATATCGCGAATCGCTGATCCGCTCTGCGGAATTGTGCGCGGTCAAGAAACACTTCGAGAATCCGCCCAAATTTGAAGTGACCACCAAGGAAGTTGCCAGCGTCTAACGCAATCAGCCTGAAATTTTAAACACTGCGCGCCGGGAATAAACACTTCCCGGCGCGTGTTGTTTAACTTAACTTTAGCGTTCGTTTTTACGAGTCTGGAGAAACAGGAAAGCTGGGTTAGAAGGCGATTAAAAACCAAATCTGGACGCAGATTTTACGGATTAAACGGATTTAAGCGGTTTTCTTAAGAAAAATCCGTGAGATTCCGCGTAATCCGCCCAATCCGTGTACGAAAAAGCTTTGATTCAAATTGAAATCTAAACTCAAAGTTTAAGGGAAAAGCGGCCCGCTCCGCGCGGCAGGCATCTTTCACAGAGAAATGTCAAACCAGCGAAAGAAAATACTCGTGAAAGCGGGTGTCGCCGGTCAGTTCGGGGTGGAAGGAGGTGGCGAGCAATTTGCCTTGCTGGGCGGCCACGATCCGTCCATCGGGCAGAGCCGCCAGAACGCGGGCTGTCCCGCTGACGGTTTCGATAATCGGGGCGCGAATAAAAACAGCGTGATAGGGCCCATCCGTTTGGGTGGCCTGCTGGAGGGCTTCGATCTCAAGGTCGGCCTCGAAGGAGGCCACCTGCGCCCCGAAAGCGTTGCGCCGGACGGTAATATCCATCAATTGCAGCAGAGGCTGGTCGCGCCGGGCATCTTTGGAGAGGAAAATAGCCCCGGCGCAAGTGCCCCAGATGGCCTTTTCGCGTCCAAATTGGCGCAGGGGTTCGATTAAATCATAAGCCACAGCCAGTTTGCCGATGGTGGTCGACTCGCCGCCCGGGATGATGAGGCCGTCCAGGCCAGCCAGCTGCTGTGGCAGGCGCACTTCTGAAACCTGCGCGCCAAGACGTTGAAGGATGGTGGTATGTTCTGCAAAATCGCCTTGCAGGGCGAGGACGCCGATTTTCATAATCTCATCGATCAGGTCAAGCGGTAATTGGCCGGTGAAACCATCCGCCAATTACCGCTTGACCTTACAAAATTTACCAGCCGCGTCCGGCGATCTTTTCGCCTTCGGGCATCTGCGAGATGTTGCGTCCCACCATCGGTTCGCCGAGGTTCTTGCTGACTTCCGCCAGGATGCCGGGGTCGCGGAAGTGAGTCGTCGCCTTGACAATGGCGGCAGCCCGCCGGGCCGGGTCGCCGCTCTTGAAAATTCCAGAGCCGACGAAAACGCCATCCACACCAAGCTGCATCATCAGGGCGGCATCGGCCGGGGTCGCCAGGCCGCCAGCGGCAAAGTTGACCACCGGCAGGCGTCCGAGTTCGGCAGTTTCTTTGACCAGTTCAAAAGGCGCGCCAATGTTTTTGGCGTAGGCCATCAATTCTTCGACCGGCATCGACTGAATCCGGCGGATTTCGCCCAAAACGGTGCGGGCGTGACGAACCGCTTCCACCACGTCGCCGGTGCCGGCTTCGCCCTTGGTGCGCATCATGGCCGCGCCTTCGCCAATCCGGCGCAGGGCTTCGCCCAGGTTGCGGCATCCGCAGACAAACGGGATCGTGAATTCGTGTTTGTAGATGTGATGCTCTTCGTCCGCCGGAGTCAGCACTTCGGATTCGTCGATGTAATCGATTTCGAGGGCCTGTAAAATCTGGGCTTCGACAAAATGACCAATCCGACATTTTGCCATGACCGGGATGCTGACCGTTTCTTTAATCTTGATAATCAGTTCCGGGTCGCTCATCCGGGCTACGCCGCCATCCGCGCGAATATCGGCGGGGACGCGTTCGAGGGCCATCACCGCGCAAGCGCCGGCATCTTCAGCAATCCTGGCCTGCTCGGGCGTGACCACGTCCATGATGACGCCGCCTTTGAGCATTTGGGCCAGTCCTTTTTTTACAGCAAAAGTACCTTTGGTTGTTTCCATCATAAGCCTCCTGAGTAGGTTATAAATTTTTATTCGACGCTGCCGCTTCGAGTGGGATCGTAGATCGCTCACAAATGCTTCGTCGCGCATGGATGTAAAGTGATTGTAGGACAAAATTGGTATATGTTAAGAGCCAATAAAACCGATTAAATACCAGGCCAATTTTATCAATTCCGTGATTTTCGGCCAAACTGGCTCTATTCCCAGCAAGGAATGATGTTATATTAACCATACCATTTCCAAATTCTGAATTCCGCATTCACCCTTTGGCTTGCCATGCGCATCCTGCTTGACCGAAAAAGCCCACGCCCGCTCTATGAGCAGATCAAAAGTCATTTGCGCCAGGGGATTCTCTCCGGCAGCCTGGCCCCCGCTACGCGCTTACCCGCCAGTCGCCAACTGGCGCAGAGCCTGGGTGTCAACCGCATCACCGTAGAAAATGCCTATTCTGCGCTGGCCGCCGACGGGTTGGTTTTTTCGCGCGTCGGGAGCGGGACGTATGTCCTGCCGCCGATTGCGCTCCCCAAAATCTCAAAAATAAACGAAGCGGCCCCCTGGCCGCTCTGGCAGCAAAACCTGCCCGAACGCAGCCTGGGGGCGCGCGCAGCCGTCGAAGAAATGCGGCTGGCCGCCAGCCACCCCGACCCACTCAGCTTTGCCGGGGGCATCAGCGATTCGCATCTTTTCCCCGCAGACGATTTTCGCAAGGTGCTGCAAACCGTCATGCGCCGGGACGGGATCGAAGCCCTCAGCTACGGCGACCGGCGCGGATTTGCCCCGCTCCGTGAAACCATCGCTCATATCCTCGGCAGCCAGGGTTTGCAAACCAGCCCGGAAAACGTGCTGATCACTGCCGGGTCGCAGCAGGCCCTGGCGCTGGTCTCACAGCTTTTGCTCGAGCCGGGCGATACGATCCTGGTTGAAAGCCCCACCTATTCTGGGGCGCTGGATCTGTTCCGCGCGCTCAACTTCAAGATTATCAGCGTTCCGGTGGATGGACAGGGGATGCAGGTCGACCTGCTCGAAAAGCAGCTCCAACAGCACCACCCGAAGATTCTCTACACCATTCCCAACTTCCACAACCCGACCGGGACCTGCCTGAGCGCTGCCCGCCGTCAGGAGTTGATCGTCCTGTCTGAGCGCTACAATGTCCCCATTCTCGAAGATGATTTTGTGGGCGACCTGCGCTACGAGGGCCGCGCCCAGCCTGCGCTCAAGGCGCTCGACCCTGGCGGGCGGGTCATTTACGTCAGCACCTTTTCCAAGATGCTGATGCCGGGCCTGCGGGTTGGGTTTCTGGTTGCAGACGGGCCGGTCTACGACGGGCTGGTCAAATACAAACGGGTCAACGACCTGGCGACCTCCGGCTTGATCCAACGCGCGCTGCAAGATTACGTCACGGTCGGGCGCTATCAGGCCCACCTGCGCCGCTCCAGCCAAATCTTCCACAAGCGGCGGGACGCGATGCTGGCGGCCATTCGTCGCCACCTGCCCGCGGGCGTAAAACTAGACCCGCCCCAGGGCGGCCTGTTTCTCTGGATGAAACTTCCGCACAACCTGTCTGCCGATGTGCTGCTGCCGCTCGCCATCAGCGAGGGTGTGGACTTCATGCCCGGCAGCGGCTTTTTTCTGGAGGAAGCCGACGGTTTGAACTGGTTGCGTCTCAATTTCGTTGTCCACAACGAGCAAAGAATCGAAGAAGGCGTTCGGCGGCTGGGGGAAGCCATGGACAATTTGCAAAAATAAAATCAAAAAAGACCGGCCGGGCCGGTCTTTTTTGATACAGCCGCAAGCAGGCTATCGAAGGGGGATATGGTTTTCTCAAAGTCGCTTGACTGTTGGGTACAAATATGGCACGTCATTGCGAACCCGGCGTTCTTCAGCCGGGTGAAGCAATCTCCTATCCTGTCAGGGGATTGCCATGCCGCGAAAAAACTGCGGCTCGCAATGGCATTTCCGACTTTGAGAAAGCCTTCCGAAAAGGGAGCTGGCCTCTTGACAACCGGACAATTTGATATACAATGATACAAAAATACAATGATACAATATGGAACAACCATGAAACTTGATCTTGATTTCCGCTCAGACATCCCGCTCACCAATCAAATTGTGACCCAGATCCAGCAGCAGATGGCAAATGGCGCGCTCCACGTCGGCGACCAGATGCCGACCGTGCGCGCCCTGGCGCTGGATTTGCGGATTAACTTCAACACGGTGGCGCGCGCCTACCGCATCCTTGACGAAGTCGGAGTTATCTCGACCCAGCAAGGACGAGGCACCTTCATCCTGGAACAGCCACCGCCTGAGACGAATCAACGCCTGCGGCACGAGTCGCTCGAAGCCTTGGCGCGGCGCTACCTGGCCGAAACCAAGCGACTGGGATTCAGCCGCGAAACAAGCCTGCTGATTTTTCAAGAAATGCAGGAAGCAGAAAAGGAAACAAACAACACTTAACCACGGGAACGGATATTTCCAAAAGCTGGGAAACCGAAGACCCGGAACACAGAATAACCGAAAAAGAAACAGAAGGAGAAAACCATGAACTCAAGATTACTCGCTACAACCGCCCTGCGTGCTGCCAAAATTGACCAACGCATCCCGCCGATTGCCGGGACGATTTTTGGCGTATTCCTGATCATTTCGATCCTCGGCGCGATCCTGATGGACGGCAAACAACCCGACCCATTGATCGGCGGCTGGGTCGTCGGTTGGATGTTGATCGGCACCTATGTTCTTTTCGCGCTGAAAGTTGCCAACCAGTGGGAAAAAGCCATCGTCCTGCGCCTGGGCAAATTCCAGGGGCTACGCGGCCCCGGCCTGTTCTGGGTAGTCCCACTGGTAGACACCATCCCAACCTGGATCGATCACCGCGTGATGGTGACGCCCTTCGCAGCCCAGAAGACCCTGACCAAAGACACCGTCCCGGTCGATGTGGATGCCGTCCTGTTCTGGGTGGTCTGGGATGCTGAAAAGGCCGCCCTCGAAGTCGAGAACTACGAAGCCGCAGTGGACTGGGCCGCACAGACCGCCCTGCGCGACATTACCGGCCGGATGATGCTGGCAGATATTCTCGTCGGGCGCAGCACCATTGACCAGGAATTGCAGAAAGTCATCGATGAGCGCACCACACCCTGGGGTGTGACCGTGCAGTCAGTCGAGATCCGCGACATCGTCATCCCGCAGGATTTGGAAGACGCCATGTCGCGCCAGGCGCAGGCCGAACGTGAACGCCAGGCGCGGGTTATCCTGGGTGAATCTGAAAAACAGATCGCAGCCTCATTTGCCGAAGCCTCACAGTCCTATATCAACAATCCCACCGCCCTCCACCTGCGCGCCATGAACATGCTCTTTGAAGGTCTCAAAGAAAAAGGCGCGCTGGTAATTGTGCCAAGCTCTGCGGTGGATACCATGAACCTGGGCGGTCTGGGCGGCCTGAGCGGGATGGTCGCGTTGGCCCAAAACACCCTGCCAAAAGAATAAAAAACTACGAGCGGTGGGGCGCAAGCATCCGGCGAAGATCGCCGTCTAGCCCTCGATAAGTCCAGGGCATCGCCCAGCCAACTCACACAAACTTTACTGGGCTTAGAAAAATAATTTCAGTTGGCGCTCTGCCTACAAAATATTTTCAAAGGAGAGAAAAGATGACAAAAGATAATAAACCCAAAGGCGATCAATGGATCGGATTCGGGATAGCAATTGGCATCGCCGTGGGAGCTGGCGTGGGCGTAGCGATCGATAATATCGCCGTTGGCATCGGAATAGGAATAGCCATTGGCGCAGCGATTGGAGCTGGTCTAAAACAGCAAAATGGGTAACAACCAAGAAACGCCAACCTTGCTTTAAAAAATTACAGGTAAAATTTGTCTCCGCTTGTTTAATCTTCAACCGTTGGCGAACTATGGGTATTGTTCCTATTGCCCGACCCAATCAATCCCGACAATCGTCTATCACTCAGGCACTCTCAAATCGTTATCCACCAGACGCGTCTGTCCATCAAAATGTTTCACGTGGAACTTTGTCACACCAAGGATAATAATCTCAGAAAGAAGAAAAAATGACTACCAAAACTTCGCTAACTATCTCTTTTATTCTGGTTATAATCGCCGCCCTGGTTGGGCTGGCCCTTTACAGCCAACTCCCCGATCCGATGCCCTCCCACTGGAACGCCGCCGGGCAGGTCGATGACTACATGCCCAAGTTCTGGGGAATTTTTCTGCTGCCATTGATGACCCTCGGACTAACGCTGCTGCTGGCATTTGTCCCCACGATTGACCCGCTCAAGGTCAACATCGCCCAGTTTCGGGGGCTGTACAATACCTTCATCATCGGCTTTGTGGCCTACATGCTGTATGTCTACGCCCTGACAATTTTCGCGGCCCTCGGATATCAATTCAACATGACGGTCATGATGCTGCCAATGATGGGAGTATTATTCATCGGGATCAGTTTCCTGCTCGAAAAAGCCAAGCGCAACTTCTTCATCGGCATCCGCACCCCCTGGACGCTCTCGAACGACCAGGTTTGGGAGGAGACCCACAAGTTGGCTGCCCAAACCTTCCGAATCGGCGGCGCGCTGGTAATCCTGAGCGTCTTTCTGGGCGAAAAAGGATTTTGGCTGATGATGATTGCGCTCCTGGGAGCGGCGCTTACCCCGGTAGTCTATTCTTACATTTTGTTTGCAAGGCTCAAAAATTAGTCGGACGGTTCAAGGTTCAGTATGGAAAAATGTTTCACATGAAACAAGATTTCAGCGCAGACAAAACTGCCCCCAGAATGCTCCCGGTTAAAAATAGCCTTCGTTTTTCGGACACTCTTGAATGCAAAACCAGGAAGAAGTCAAACCACAAGGAAATTGAAAATGTCTGAAGAAATTAAACAATGGGAATATCGCGTACAGACTGTCGGGTCATTTTGGAACGGCGTGAAAGCCGACGAGTTGGAAGCCCTGCTCAACGCCTGGGGTGAAGAAGGCTGGGAAGTGGTTTCAACCCACATTCTCGAAAATGCCAACAAGATCAACGTCATCGCCAAACGCCCGCTGAGCGAGCGCGTCAAGCGCACTCGCTCGCTGCCATCATATGGCCGCCAGTAAGGGCGATTTGTTCTGAGTAAAAATTATTCTTGGTTGACCCTGGAGAGTCAACCCTACTATATTCCTTTGGAGAAAGATCATGCTCGATAAAAAAGCACTTACCTGGTATCTCGCCATCGCCTTTGGCTTTTCGTGGATACTGTTCAGCCTGCCGCTGGCCTTTCGCGCGCTCGACGAGCAGACCGT
>JAVEWN010000112.1:0-10129 GCA_034004515.1 Anaerolineales bacterium
GCACGAGTACCCGGAGTGGTAATCTCCTGTTTAGCACATTTTCTTGCCGAAAGGGGATTGCCACGCCGACGAAAAAACATCGTCGGCTCGCAAGGACACCGTTTAACGAAATTTGTCCGGTAGAGAATCATAATCTTTTTTTCTCCAGGAGGCCATCTATGGCAAAGAAATGGGTTTACTTATTTGAAGAAGTTGCAGAAGCAGAAAAATATGCGGGCAACTGGGAAGGTGTCCGCTCACTGCTGGGCGGTAAAGGCGCAGGCCTGGCCGATATGACTCGTGCGAGCGTGCCCGTTCCGCCTGGCTTCACCGTCACGACCGAGGCCTGTAATGAATTCCGCAAGAATGACGGCTTCCCCGAAGGACAGTGGAACCAGCAGTTGGAAGCCATCAAAACGGTCGAAAAAGCGACTGGTAAAAAATTCGGCTATCCGGGCAATCCGCTCTTGGTTTCCTGCCGTTCTGGGGCCAAGTTCTCGATGCCCGGCATGATGAACACCATCCTTAATATTGGTCTGAACGACCAGGTTGTCGAAGGCATGATTAAGCTGACCGATAACCCGCGTTTCGTGTGGGACCTCTACCGCCGCCTGATCGAAATGTTCGGCACGACCGTCTTCAACCTGGACGATGAGGTCTTTGAACACCCGATGGCTGAATACAAGGCCAAAAAGGGCTACAAGCTCGATATCGAAATGACCGCCGAAGACTGGAAAAGCCTGGTCGGCACCTTTAAAGAAGTTTTCAAGAAACACGTCGGGTTTGATTTCCCGCAAGATGTGAACAAGCAACTCGAACTGGCAACCAAGGCCGTCTTTGAATCCTGGATGGGCAAAAAGGCCATCGACTATCGCAAGGCCACCAAAATCTCAGATGACCTCGGCACCGCCGTCAATATCCAGACAATGGTCTTCGGCAACACCGGCAACGATTCAGGGACTGGCGTGGCCTTCACCCGCAACCCCTCGACCGGCGATAAGAAAATGATGGGCGAATATTTACTGAACGCCCAGGGCGAAGATGTTGTGGCGGGCATCCGCAACGCCGATCCGATCGAACACATGCAAGAAGTTATGCCGGAAGTCTATGCCCAGTTCATGGAAATTACCAGCAAGCTGGAAAAGCACTACCAGGATATGCAAGATGTCGAGTTCACCGTCGAACGCGGCAAGCTGTATATGCTCCAAACCCGGAGCGGCAAGCGCACTGCCAAAGCCATCGTCAAGATCGCGGTCGATATGGCGATTGAAGGCCTGATTAGCAAGGACGAAGCTGTCCTGCGGGTTGGGCCCGAAGCGGTCGACGCCATGCTCCATCCGCAGTTCGACGATTCGGCCAAAAAGGAAGCTGAAAAAACCGGCAAGTTTTTTGCCAAAGGCGTCAACGCCTCTCCGGGCGCGGCAGTCGGGCAGGTCTATTTCGATGCCGACCTGGCTGAAAAAATGTCAAAGGAAGAAAAACAGGATGTCATCATGGCGCGCCCCTTCACCAAGCCGGATGATGTGCACGGGATGATCGCCGCCCAGGGCGTGCTGACCAGCGAAGGCGGCGCAACTTCCCATGCGGCCGTTGTGGCGCGCCAGTTCGGTATCCCGTGCGTGGTCGGCGCGAACATGATTAAGATCAATCTTGAGAAGCGCACCATGACGGTCGGCGAAATCGTTGTCAAAGAAGGGGAGTGGATTTCTGTGGACGGCACGACCGGTGAAGTTTTCATCGGCAAGATCTCGTCCAGCGCCCCCTCGCTCGAAGAACAGACCGAATTGATGACGCTCCTGACCTGGGCCGACGAAATTTGCGCCCGCGACGACATCCGCATCCTGCCGGACGGCTCAAAGAGCCGCGGTTTGCAGGTCTGGACGAATGCCGATTACCCCAAGGACGCCAAGCGCGCCCGCTCTTACGGCGCAGTCGGGATCGGCCTGTGCCGGACCGAGCACATGTTCTTTGAACCGGAACGCCTGCCCATCGTCCAGAAGATGATTTTGGCCAAGACCGGCGCAGCCCGCACCGAACAGCTGAACCTGTTGCTGCCCAGCCAGCGCAAGGATTTTGACGGCCTGTTCGAAGCGATGGACGGCCACCCGGTCATCATCCGCCTGATCGACCCGCCGCTGCATGAGTTCATGCCAGACGAAGAAGTCTTGCTTGAAGAAGTCATCACCATGCGCGTCAAGGGTGAGACCAAAGGCCTCGAAGACAAAGAAAAAATGCTGGCCTCGATCAAAGCCTTGCACGAATCCAACCCGATGATGGGTCTGCGCGGCGTCCGCTTGAGCATCGCCATGCCCGAAATCGTCGAAATGCAGGTGCGCGCCATATTTGAAGCCGCCGCCGACTGCACCCTGCGCGGGATCGTCGTCAAGCCCGAAATCATGATCCCGCTGACCGGAACCGTCAAAGAACTGGAATGGATCCAGCCGCGCCTGGTACGGATCGCCGCGACTGTCCTGGCCGAGAAGAAAGTTGCCAAGCTGGAATACAAGTTCGGGACGATGATCGAAATCCCGCGCGCCGCAGTAACAGCCGATGAAATCGCCGGACTGGCCGAATTCTTCAGCTTCGGAACCAACGACCTGACCCAAATGACCTTCGGCTACTCGCGCGACGACGCCGAGCGCAACTTCCTGGTGACGTATGTCGAACAGGGTATCCTGCCCAAGAACCCCTTCCAGACCATCGACCGGGCCGGGGTTGGACTGCTGATGCAAATGGCTATCAATGATGGCCGCAAAACCCGCCCCGACCTTGAAGTGGGCATCTGCGGTGAGCACGGCGGTGATCCCGAATCAATCGAGTGGTGCCACATGATCGGCAACAACTACGTTTCCTGCTCGCCCTTCCGCGTGCCGATTGCCCGCCTGGCTGCTGCGCATTCCGCGCTCAAGTACAGCGGCAAAAGCATCGCCGAAGACAAGTAAAACTTACGCTGTAGACATAAAAATCCCCTGCCGTTTTCCCGGCAGGGGATTTTTTATTTTCTTCTCGATCAATTCCCATCATTCGTAGCGCAGGGCCTCGACCACGTTCATGGCTGCCGCCTGCCTGGCCGGGATGATGGCCGCCAGCGCGCCAAAGAGCAGACCCGTGACCAGCGCCGCCAGAATACCACTCATGGGGAAATAGTAGCCCATCGGGAAGATAACTTCGATGGCCGTCACAAGGGCATAGCCCAGATACAGCCCGCCGAGAATGCCGAAAACCGTCCCGATGGCGGCCAGGAGCAGGGCTTCAGCCAGCACCAGCGCCCGGATTTGGCTGCGGGTACTGCCCAGCGCGCGCAACATGCCAATCTCGCGGGTGCGCTCAATCACGTTAATCGCCAGGGTGTTTAGCATGGCAATCAGCGAGGGCAAAGCCAGGAGCGCAAATAAGAGATAAATCCCCAAAAAGGCCGCCTCCAGCATCCCCATCAGCGAGGCATAGTACTCTGCGCCAGAGATGGCTTTGAACTGCGGATAAGCCGCCGCCAATGCCCTGACTTTCGCGCCGATGGCCTGCTGGTCCGCGCTGTCGCGCAGGTCAAGCTGCAGGAAAACGTCTTCAGTCACGCCGAAATCGGCTTGCAGGTTGGCCTGCGAGAGATAGGCAGTCGTCAGCTTGGCGTTGAGCAGGTCTGTCGCCGCAGCCACGATCCGGTACGGGATGCGCCCGGTCGGAGTCAAAAGCTCAACGGTATCGCCCACCCTTGTTTTTGTCGCAATCAGGAAGGATCCGTTGACAATCAGCGTCCGAGCCTCAGTCAATTCCGCATAGGACGAGCGGTTTCCCTCGCTAAAGACCAGGCCGCTGACACGCTCAAAATCGCCCGGCTCGATCCCGATCAGCGAAACCGCCAGCCCGTTGGTTTTGGAGGCGGCATAGCGAAACGTGCTGACGGCCTCGACCCCGTCCAGGCCGCGCAGACTTTCGGCCAGGGCAGGTGTCGCGCCGACATTGCTGCTCCAGACGCCAATCGAGGGCGGAACCAGCAGGTAATCGCTGCCCAGGCTGTCTTTGAGCATGCCGCCCAACATACCGGTCATGCTTGAGACCAGCCCGCCCGCCGCCACAATCACGGCCAGGCCGAGCATACTGGCGGAGGCTGTCACTGCCACGCGCGTAGGCTGACGGCTAAGGTTGTTCTGCGCCAGGCCGCCAATTCCCTGACGGGCAAAAATCGGCGCGGTCAGCCGCCCAAAAATATTTGCAAAGGGCCGCACCAGGGCCGGGGAAACCAGCACCAGGCTGACCAGGAAAAGCAAGCCCCCGGGAATGATAAGGGCTGCCTGGCGGGAAAAAATCGCCGCCAGGGAGAGCATTGCCAACCCGACCCCCGCAATGAACCCGTAGCCGGTTTGCCGTTTGATGGACGTTTCTGAGGCTGAAGGACGCAGAGCTTCGAGCGGGGTAACGCGGCTGGCGCTGAAGGCCGGAATTAGCCCGGCCAGGACCGTCACCCCCATCCCGGCCAGGACTGAGACGAAAACCAAACCCGGCGAGATCACCGGCCAGCCAAGCTGCAAATTAATGAAGGAACTCATCGGCCCCTGGGCGATTCGAATTACGCCAACCGCCATCCAGTAACCCAGGAACAGGCCAATGCCCGAACCGAGCAAGCCTTGAATCAGGCCTTCGGCCAAAATCATGCCTAAGATGACGCCACGAGTGGCACCGAGGGCGCGCAACATGCCAATATCGCGGCGGCGTTCGCTGACGACGGTCCGAAAGGTGTTGAAAATAATAAATCCGCCCATGAACAGCGCCAGAACGCCAAAGATGCTGAGGCCAACCTGGCCCAGCTCGAGGGTGGCGAATAGTTCATCTCCGGCCATCAGCGCCCCGATCCGGAAGTTTTCTCCCAGGCTGGCTTCGATGGCGGCCTGGATTTCAGCGCGGCGCGATTCGTCCGCAAAGGCTTGCACGTTCAATTCGATCAGGTTGACTTTGCCGGTTTCGCCGGTCATCTTTTGGGCCTGGGCGAGCGGGACAAAGACATCCTCGTTGCCGGCGGCCAACCGTCCGGGCAGCAAGCCGACAATGGTCAGTTCGGTCATCCCGGCGGCGGAGGGCAGGCGCAGCGTATCGCCCACTTTGACGGAGCAGGCGTCAGCCAGGGTTTGGCTGATGACGGCTGAGGCGTTGTCAGAGTCGTTCAGGTAACGGCCCTCAACCAGCGGGTAGGCCCGAATCGAGCGGGCGATTTCAGGGGTGATACCGATCAGCTTGATGGCGTTCAACGTATCGGGACGAGAAGAGTCTCCATCCACAAAATCAGCGGGCAAATTGACGGTGCGCTGGAGCGAAGCGGCCACGGCGCGCACGCCATCGAGTTGGCGGAGTTGTTCAGCGGCCGCAGGCTCAAAAGAACCACCCGCGGCGCTGGTGATGGTGAAATCGACGCTGCCTTCAGCGCCCTGGACGTTGGCCTGGAGCGCGGCGATCATGGTCGGCAGGACGGTGTTCATGCCAAAGATGAGCAAGACGCCGAAAATGATGGCGAGGGTGGTTAAAAAAGTGCGTAGTTTGCGCCCTAAAAGGTAACGGGTTGCAAGAGTCAGTTGGATGTTCATAAGATTTCTCACGACGAGGGTAACAACGTGACAGGGCGGAAAACAAAAAGAATCTGCGTCGTGTCACGTTGTGGTTAATGGTTTTGGCTATTTTTCTCAAGGATTGTTTCCTCAACCACTTTGCCGTCCTTGAGGAAGATAATCCGGTCGGCGTAGGCGGCGATGCGCGGGTCGTGCGTGACCATGATGACGGCCCGGCCAAGCTCCTTGCTCACCTGGCGCAACAACCCGGCGATTTCGTCGCTGGATTTGGTGTCGAGGTTGCCGGTCGGTTCATCCGCCAGGATGAGCTGCGGCTCTGCCACCAGGGCGCGCGCAATCGCCACACGCTGCTGCTGGCCGCCGCTTAACTGGTCTGGCCGATGGCTGAGGCGGCCGCCCAACCCGAAGCGGCTAAGCCATTCTGCGGCTTTTTTCTGCGCTTCGGCAGGTTGGGACCCATCCAGCGTAACCGGCAGGGCTGCGTTTTCAAGGGCCGTCAGCACGGGAATCAGGTTATAGAACTGGAAGACAAAACCCATCTTGCGGCGGCGCAATTTAGTCAGGGAATCGTCATCGAGGTCATTCAGGTTGTGGCCGTCGACTGAAACACTGCCCTGGCTGGCCTTGTCCAGCCCGCCGATGAGATGGAGCAGGGTTGATTTCCCGCAGCCGGAAGGCCCCATGACGGCCACAAATTCTCCGGGTTGGATGGAAATTGAAACATGGTCAAGCGCGGTCACGGCGGTCGCGCCGGAGCCGTAAATCTTTGTCAGTTTAGAGGTGGTGATGAGGCTCACGCTATTGCTACTTTCTAATTAATTGTTCGGTCGCATCCCATAAGCGTTTCTGGGTTGCACGGTTATAGGCGTTTTGGTTGGCTTTGGCGGGCTTGCCAGGCGCATCCCAATAACCGCCAGTGACGGTCTCCAGCGTCGGGTCAGCGGAGAGCCAGGTATAAGTCTCGGCCATCTTTTCGGGCGTCAGCGCAAATTTGCGCTTCATCTCATACAGCTTAAGCAGGATTTTTGGCAGGTGCATCAGGCGCTCAGCGGGGATGGCAACATTGCCAACCCGCACGCAGTTAACGGTCACGCCTGTGCCCTTGAGACGCTCGGCCAGATCAAAAGTAAACATGGCCTGGGCCTGTTTGGCATGATAATAAGCGTGCTGCATCGAGAACTTCTTCTGGCCGTTCAGGTTGTCAAATTCAATATCCAGGAACGGGTACGTCATCAAGCCCTGGCTGGCGACGGTAATAATCCGGCTAGGGGCGCTGGCTTTAAGCGTATCGAGCAAAAGCTGCGTCATCAGGAAAATATTGACGTGATTGGTGGCAAAGACCGTCTCAATGCCGTCATCGGTCAGGACAGGTTTGATCTGCGAGTGATCGAAATTGGCGGCATTATGGATCAGGACATCCAGGCGTGGGTGGCGGCTGGAGAATTCAGCCACAAACTGGCGCACCGAGGCCTGCAAGGCCATGTTAACCTGCAACAGTTCCACCCGCTCACTGCTGGCCGCTTTACGAACATCGTTCAGCGCCTGTGCGCCGCGCTCAGCTGAGCGGCAAGCCATGATGACGGTTGCGCCCAATCGGGCAAGTTGAATCGCGGCGGCTTTTCCGATACCAGAATTTGCGCCGGTGATGATGATGGTTTTATCTGTAAGGTTGGTCATCTTCGTTGAGAGTTGAATGTTGAAAATTGAAATACTGCCCTTCGACCCTTCGGTAAACTCAGGGCATCGCTGCGCATTTCGCGCAGGTACCGAACACGGCTCACTAACTACTGGCCCGGCGGCGGATAGGTCGAGCCTTTCTCGCCTTTACGCGGCCGGCCCCTCGGGCGGATCTCCGGCTCTGGGAAAGACTGGCCTTTAATGGCTTCGATCCGCATCTCGGTAATATCCATCCAGCGCAGGTCGGCTTCGAGGTGCATAATAGCCTTGTCAAGCAATAAGATTTGCGCCATCCCTGCCTGAGCGTCGTAACCATCGCGCAAAGCCGTCAGGGTGTGCATTTCCCGGTAAAGATGACCGCGCTGGATACGGATAATGTGTTCAGGGCTGCCCTCGCCAGAGAAGAGCGCCACCATCAACTTGACGAAAAATTCATCGCGCTGGTGCCGGGTATCGACTACTGAAGCAAACCACTCCTGCAAGGCCTGTCGACCAGCTTCGGTCAGCGCGTAAACCCGGCGGGATGGCTCCTCGCCGTGACCCAGATCGGATGCCAACTGCACCAATCCGGCTTCATTCAACCGATCGAGCGTGGTATAGATTTGGGCTGGCTTAACATCCCAGGCCTCAGCGCCGCCAACTAGCGCTTCAAAAGCGGCGCGCAGTTCGTAGCCGTGACGTGGGTTTTGGGCAAGTAATCCGAGCAATGCGTGGCGAATAGACATGGCGAATTATTATTAGACGAGTTAGTATTTATTTCAGATATGATATACGCGTTAGTATTTACTGTCAAGAGAATTGCTGGCGAATATCAACCGAAAACAAAGGTTTACAATCCTACGCGCAATTAAACCCCCATTTCCACCAAAAAGATGTAGAATACGGCATTATTTCCCAATCCCAAAGGAAACCAGCCTGTGGAAAATCTCTTCACCCCCGAAAACGGCATCGCACTTTTAACCCTGGCCGTGCTTGAAATTGTGCTTGGCATCGACAACATCGTCTTCATCTCGATCCTGGCCGAAAAACTGCCCAAAGGCCAGCAATCAAAAGCCCGTCAATTGGGTCTGGGCGCAGCCCTCATCACCCGCATTCTGCTGCTGCTCTCGTTAAGCTGGGTCATCAAACTCGATACACCGCTTTTCAGCCTGCCGATTTTTGAAATCGGCATTTCCGGGCGTGATCTGATCCTGCTCGGCGGTGGCATGTTCCTGATCGCCAAAGCCACCCATGAAATCCACGACAAACTGGAAGGGAAAGAAGATGAAACCGGCATAAAAGTGGCTCCATCGCTGCTGGCGACCGTGATACAAATTGGCCTGCTCGATATCGTCTTCTCCCTCGATTCGGTCATCACCGCGGTCGGCATGGCAGACGAAATCCTGGTCATGATCGCCGCCGTGATGATTGCGATTGGGATCATGCTCTTCGCCTCCGGCCCAATCAGCGACTTTGTCAGCGGCCACCCAACCGTCAAAATCCTGGCGCTCTCGTTCCTGCTGCTGATTGGGACAGCCCTGATCGCCGAAGGCCTGCACCAGCACATCGAAAAAGGATATGTCTACTTTGCGATGGGATTCTCGGTCTTCGTCGAAATGCTCAACCTGCGGATGCGCACCCAAAGTGACCCGGTCCAGCTGCGCAGTGCCTACGCCACCGTCTCCAATCCGCGTTCGCACACGGCCCGCAACGCCCGCAAGAAAAAATAGCCTCGCATGAACTACCAGCGCAACCTGGCGCGCCTGGCCTTTCAACAAAACCTGCTTGAGCCGCTGGTGGCAATTTACTACGTCACCACTCATTGCAACCTGAACTGCGCCTATTGCGAAGATTTCGGGGCCCGACGCAACGCCCAAAACCAGCCTGCCGCCCCGCTCGAGGAGGCCAAACGCATCCTGCGCATCCTGCGCAGCGCAGTCGATTCGCTTTGGCTGACCGGTGGCGAACCGCTGCTCGCTCCGCACTTGTTTGATTTAATGGAATTTGCCAAACGGGAATTGCGCTTCCGCTCGTTGACCGTTATCAGCAACGCGACCTTGCTGCCATCCCAGCCTGAGATTTTGCCCCTGCTCGACCGGCTGGTGATCAGCCTCGACACACTCGACCCGCAAGCCTGGGCCGCGTTAAATATGCCAAAAACCTACGCGGAATCGATCCCCGGCATCGTGCGCGCAACAGCAAAACAGCAGAAAAAACACGGCTTCAAATTGATTCTAAATGCGGTCATCACCCCCGAAAACCTTGAAAACAGCCAGCAGTTTGAGCAACTGATTGGATTCTGCATCCAAAATAAAACCTGGATATCCTTCTCGCCTCAATCGGTCAATAACTGGCCGCGTTACGAACTGACGATTTCCCCCGTCTATCAGCAGTTTATAAAAAAACTGATTGCGCTCAAAAAAAACGGCGCACCCATCTTGGGCAGCTTCGCCTATCTAAAAACGCTCCTGCGCCTCGAACCTTACGACTGCTACCCGACCCTGATTCCGCGCATTTTGCCCGGCGGCGAGTTGGAATATCCCTGCCGCCCAATTGCCAAAGCCGGCGGCGAACAAGGCGGACGGGAAATCAACCTGCTCGACTACGCGACCTGGCAAGAAGCAGTCCAAGCCGCCCGGCAGCGCTACGGCGAACCGCCTTCGGCATGTAACTCGTGCTTCCAGCAGTGCTACGCCGAACCCTCGCTGATGCAATCCCGTCCACTTGAGTATTGGCTCGAAAAAGCCGACCTGGCTACTTTTGCGCCCGGCTAAAGCAAAAAAATCATCGGCGCGGACTGCGTCAAACCCCACACAGCTCAATTTTGACGAGGGGATAGCCCCTCAGCCGCTTTGAGTGGGCAAATAGGGCATCTCTGGCCCAGCGACGCCTAAAATCTCAGCCAGGGCCGCGCGCATGGCTGTACGGTCGTCCCAAAG
>JAVEWN010000113.1:0-10060 GCA_034004515.1 Anaerolineales bacterium
GCCATAAGAAACCAATCCGGTCGAGGTTTGCACGATCAGGCGGCCCAGGTTGCGGATCGGCCAGACCAGCCAGGCCACCAGGCCGACATAAGCCAGGTACGTCCCGACGCTGATCGTGCCATCGATCGCCAGAAAAGCGGCAAAGATAAAACCGCCCAGCATCTGAAAGCCCAGCACAATATCCGAGAGCGGCCAAAACAGTGAGTGCATCAGCAGCAGCACTTTTCCGCGCAGAAATTTCTCCCAGTTGTCCTTTTCAAACTTGCCTTTCTCGTATTCCTGGCGCGCAAAGGCCTTAACCACGCGCACCCCGGTCAGGTTTTCCTGGAGGGTGGTCGAAAGCACCGCCTCTTGCTCTTGATATTTCTCGTAGGCTGCTGTCACTTTTTTGAAGAACCACAGCGAAACAAGCAGGATGAACGGGATCACGATGACCGAGACCAGGCCCAGGCTGACGTTCAGGGTTAGAATTGCCACAAAGTTAATCACAAAGAGCAGGATGATGCGCCCCACGCCGATGGCCTGGTCGCTGAAGAAACGCCGCAGCGCGTCTACGTCGGAGGTACAGCGTTCGATCAAATCACCCGTCGGCGTCTGGCCGTGATAGGTAAAACTCAAACGCTGGATGTGGTCAAAGAGGAAGTCGCGTACCCGCTTCGTAACCGATTCTGCTGTATAAGCCGCCATCCGCCCGGAGAGAAACGAGAAACTACCCTCAAATAATGCCAGGACAATGAACCCTAAAGCAATATAGATGTAGGTTTGGTTCAGCCCGCCAGGCAGCGGCTCGGCGCTGCCGACCACAAGATCGGCAAAGTAGCGCAGCAGGAAGAGGGTAGCGGTCTTGGCCAGGGCAGAAACCGCCAGCGAGGCAGTCGCTGCGGCATAAACCCAGTGGTAGCCGCGTAAAATTCGCCAGACACCGAGCAGTCGGTTTTTGGTCTGGGCCTGGCGCAGATCAAAGAGAGGGGTGGTTTGGGTTGCAGGGATGTTCATTGTGTTTTCCTTGAAAAATAGTACAAAAAAACCGTGTGCGAGTGCGCACACGGTCAAAAAACGACTTCGGGTTGACTTTACAAGTCAACAGGCGCACTTCGAGAAGGAATCAAAACAGGGCTGATAGAAACACCAACGCTGGCCGGGTTTTTGACAAAGTAATTGTTCATGAAGCGCGCCTCCTTTCGTAAGATTTAGATTAACGTCGAATAGTTTATCATCCTGTTTCGATTATTGTCAAGGAAAAAAACAGGGAAAAACATAACGAAATTGCATTTTGTTTTCGGCCAATGCTCGTGTAGAATCTTGAATGAAAAAGGAGAGTGCTATGAAACGTTTTTGGAGCCTGCTTGTGATCGCGATCCTGTTGCCAGGCCTGTTCTCCGGTTGCGGAGAACGGCCTTCCATCCGGATCGGTCTGATCGCTTATCTTGGGGGCGATGCAATCACGATTGCATCTTCTGGGCAGCCAGCTTTAAATGGCGCACAATTGGCCGTCGATCAGATCAACCAGCGCGGAGGGCTGCGCGTGGCCGGCAATTCCTACCCGGTCCAACTGGTGGTTCAGGCCATTGAAAACAATGTCGAACAAGCCGTGGACGCGACCCACCGCTTAATCGAAGACGAAGGCGTGGTTGCCATCGTTGGCCCGCAATACAGCGGAGACGCAATCGCGGCGGGCGCAGTGGCCGAAGCAGCCGGCATCCCGCTGATTAGCGGCACCTCCACCAATCCGCAAACCACCCGCGGCCGGCAGTTTGTCTTTCGGGCGGCCTTTGTCGATACTTTTCAGGCGAGAGCCTTGGCCCAATTGGCCTATAACGATCTGCGCGTCCGCAAGGCGGCCGTGCTGTATGACAGTGAAGACGCCTATTCAAGCGGGCTGGGGCTGCTCTTTTCGGCCAGTTTTGCCAACCTGGGCGGCGAGATGGTCGCCAGAGAAACTTTTGCCTCAGGAAACTGGGACATGGATCGCCAGTTTAAGCGGATTGTAGAAGCCCAGCCAGACCTGGTCTTTTTGCCGGTTTACCCGGCTGAGGCCATTTACCAGGCTGGCAGCCTCAGAAAGCTGGGATTCACCGGCAGATTTTTGGGTGGCGATGCCTGGGACGCCCTGGCCCTGATTCAGCTGCCCGCTTTTGAAGGCGCTTACGCCGCCACGGCATACTCGGCAGCGGTCAAGACTCCTGCCAACCAGGTCTTTGTCGAGCAGTATCTGGCCGCTTATAATACGCCTCCGATCGATGCTGCCGGGCTGGTATATGATGCCTTCAACCTGATCTTCGCCGCCATCGAACAGGAGAACTCTTTTGTGCCGGCTGATATACGGGATGGGCTTTACAGCCTTCCAACTTACGAAGGCGCCGCAGGCCCGATTGACTTTATCGACAGTGGAGACCCGGTCAAGCCGATTAATATATTGAAGTTTGATCGCGGCGCGCTCAAGTTTTACAAAGCCGTTCAGCTTGAACCGTAGAAATAAAAAGGACAGCCAGCGGAGTGCGCTGGCTGTCCTTTTTGACCCATTCGCTAGTCCATCGTCTCGGCCAGATTGTTAATCCACTTGCGTGAGAGAAAGCGCCACACGCCAAAGATGGCTTTGGTAAACTCCTCGGCCAGCGACATCAGATAAACCAACTCGACCGGCCAGCCAAAGCGGAAAGCAGCCAGCGCGGCCAGCGGAACGCCCACCAGCCAGATGACGGCCCCATCCAGGGCCAAGGAAAAGCGGGTATCGCCGCCAGCCCGCAAAATGCCAACCACAATCACCATGTTGGCGGCCCTCAGCCAGATGACCGAAGCCATGATTGCCAATAAAGAGCGGGCGCTCTCGACCACCTCCGCAGAGACATTGTACAGACCGAAAATACCGTCGGCCAGCAAGTAAACCAGTAAGCCCACCAGCGCTCCCGCCAGGACTTGCAGCCCCAGCGCGCGCCCGGCGTAGCGAAAGGCCAGTTCCTTTTCGCCTTTGCCGATTAGATTACCGATCAAAATGGCTGTCGCGTTGCCCATCCCAACAAAGGCTACAAAAGCCAACTGATCGATGGCCGCAACCATATTGACGGCCGCAATCGCATTTGTGCCCACCCGGGCGTAGATGGCGTTATAGGTCGTGATGCCGAGCGACCAAAGCACCTCGTTGGCGATGACTGGCAAGACCGGCTTCATCACCCGGACGGTGAAAGCCCAATCGAACGTAAAAATATCGCGCAGGCTGGCCGCCGCCGGGTTCTCAGGCCTGCGGTAAACCGCCGCCAGCATCAAGAGGCATTCAACTCCGCGCGCGATCAAGCCGGCCCAGGCCGCCCCCGCCACACCCAATTTTGGGAAACCCAAATTGCCAAAAATCAGCCCATAAGCCAGGATTATATTGAGAGTGAGCGCCAAAACTGTAACCGCCACTGGCAGGCGCACATTGCCGGTCGAGCGCAGCACAAAAGCGTAGGCAAACGCTATCGCAAAAAATGGGTACGACCAGCCGAAAATGCGCAGAAAATCTGCGCCAAGGGCAATCACTGCCGCGTCTTCAGTATAAAAAGCGAGCGCGGCCCCCGGCGCAAAAATTGCCAGCGCCCAAAATATACCGGCCCCGAATAACCCCAATTTCAGCGAAAGCCCCAGCACCCGCCGAATATTGGCTACATCGCCCTTGCCCCATAATTGGGCCGTGAACATGGCCGCCCCGCTTGAGACGCCAAACAGAATCAGATTAACCAGGAAGAAAATCTGCCCGGCCAGCCCGACCGCCGCCAATTCCGTCTCGCCCAGCTGACCAATCATCAGCACGCTGACCATGTTGAGGGAAGACATCACCAGGCTTTGGGCCGCAATCGGCAACGCGATCTGGACAAGGCTGGCAAAATACTCGCGGTCACGGTAGAAATCAAAAACCTTCTGCAAAACGGACATTTTTCTCCCAATAGACTTCTTGCATAAGTCCTGCCTGCGCAGCTGAGTGGAGAGCAGAACCCATTTTCTTGCGCGGCCCGTAGTCGAAGGACGTATACCCGGCGAGCAAAACCCCAACCCAAGTGGCGAATTATAGCCGAAAGGAGTATGATTCTGATATGAAGACTTACCAACTTACCCCCGCTGGCGCGCGCGAAATCCCCTTGTCCGCCGCCAATTTTGACGAAGCCAGCCGCCAGCTGCCCGATGGACTTTATACTACCTTCCGGACGCGGGCCGGCGGCCGGCAGGCGCTCGGCTTGCAGAGTCACCTCGACCGGCTCTACCTGCCAGCCGCCGCGCAAGCCATCCGCCCTCAGGTTTCAGAAGCGGAATTGAGGCAGTTCCTCTCGCAAATCTGCGCTGCCCAGGCGGGCGAATCGCGGCTGCGGCTGACTCTGGGCGTTTCAGACTCCCCCGGAGCGGTTTTTGTCAGCATCCAGCCGTTTCTACCGCCAGGCCTGGAAGTCTACCAGCAGGGCGTGCGCGTCGTTAGCGTGGAGGTCGCCCGCAGCTCGCCGCGCCTGAAATCGACTGCCTTCATTCAGCAAAGCGCCGAGCTGCGCAAACTGGTTACTGGTGACGTTTACGAGGTCTTGCTCTGTCGAAACGGCAGCGTTCTGGAGGGCATGACCAGTAATTTTTACGTGATCGAGGCGGGAGGGCTGGTCACGTCTCGAAACGGAATCCTGCTGGGGGTGACGCGCCGCACCCTGATCCGCCTGGCGAGGCGCGCCGGCCTGGAGGTGGAATACCGCGCCCCGGCCCTCGCCGAAACCTTTCAGGAAGCCTTCCTTACCAGCAGTTCGCGCGGCGTGGTGCCGATTGTGGCAATCGACGGCCGCCCGGTGGGGCAGGGCCGGCCCGGCCCCTGGACAAAGAAATTGATCGGAGCGTATGAAGAATACGTCCAAAACCACTCGCAAAAGATATAAGCGGGCGGAAGCGGTTAGAATAAGGCCGTAAAAGCTAAAGACCACTTCAAAATTGCCGGGCAATCGCCAGAAAATCTTGCAGTGAAATTTTTATCAAATGGCAGGCGACAATGAGACAAAAGAAAATAGCAATTTTGACCAGCGGCGGGGATGCCCAGGGCATGAATGCCGCGGTGCGGGCGGTCGTACGGACCGGGCTTGATCGCGGCGCAGAAGTTTACGCCGTCTATGAAGGCTATCGCGGCCTGGTGGATGGCGGCGATCAGATCCGCAAAATGGATTGGAATTCTGTCGGGGGAATTTTACAGCTGGGCGGCACGGTCATCGGCACAGCCCGTTCCAAGGAATTTATGACTCGCGCGGGCCGCCTGCAGGCGGCCAAAAATTTGATCGAACGCGGGATTACCGGCACGATCGTGATTGGCGGGGATGGCTCGCTGACCGGCGCAAATGTTTTACGGCAGGAATGGCCTTCGCTGGTGGCTGAGTTGGTTGAAAACGGCACAATCACGCCTGAGATCGGCCAGCAAAACGCCTACTTTTCTCTGGTTGGGCTGGTCGGCTCGATTGATAACGATTTTCAAGGCACCGATATGACCATTGGCGCAGACAGCGCCTTGCACCGCATCACCGAGGCCCTCGACGCCATCACCAGCACGGCTGCCAGCCATCAGCGCACGTTCGTCGTCAAGGTGATGGGCCGCAATTGCGGCTATTTGGCCCTGATGGGCGCGCTCGCCAGCGGCGCAGATTGGGTGCTGATCCCAGAATCGCCGCCAAATGTCGATAATTGGGAAGATGTCATGGCGGCCCGTCTCAAGGCCGGGCGCGAAGCTGGGCGCAGGGATAGCATCGTCATCCTGGCGGAGGGTGCGCAAGATCGGCATGGCAAATATATCGGCAGCACAGATGTCCAAAAAGCGCTCGAGGAAAGACTGGGCGAGGAAGTGCGCGTCACGGTTCTGGGACACGTCCAACGCGGCGGCAGGCCGAGCGCCTTTGACCGCAACCTCGGCACGCTGATGGGCTACGAGGCCGTCAACATCCTGCTGGATGCCAGCCCGGCGGACGAGCCGGTTGTGATTGGGATTAAAAACAACCGCATGACGCGCCTGCCCCTAATGGAAAGCGTTCTAAAAACCCAGGCCGTGGCCGAGGCGATTGCCCAAAAAGATTATGCGCGCGCCATGTCTTTGCGCAGTTCCTCCTTTTCAGATGCCTTTAGAACCCTGCGAACGATGGTGCGCGCCCTGCCGCATGAGGTCGTCCCCGGTCAAAAACATTATCGGATCGCAGTGCTGAATGCCGGCGCGCCCGCGCCGGGCATGAACACCGCCGCCCGGGCCGCAATCCGCTACGGACTCGACCGGGGGCATACCATGCTCGGCGTCCACAACGGTTTTGAAGGCTTGGCCAATGGCGAGATCGAAGAATTGAACTGGATGAGCGTCAGCGGCTGGGCTTCGATGGGCGGCTCCGTGCTTGGAACCAATCGCAAATCACCGCGCGGCAAGGATTTCTACGAGATGGCGCGTGAGATCGAAACCAACCAGATCGACGCGCTGCTCTTCATCGGCGGCTGGACGGCTTACGAGGCGGCCAATGCCATGCTGATTAATCGCGCCAACTTCCCAGCGTTTAATATCCCAATTGTCTGCCTGCCGGCCTCGATCAACAACAACCTGCCCGGCTCCGAGTTCAGCATCGGGGCCGATACGGCCCTCAACAGCATCGTGGACGCGGTCGATAAAATCAAAATGTCGGCGGGGGCTACCCGGCGCTGTTTTGTGGTCGAGGTAATGGGCCATTACTGCGGCTACCTGGCCCTGATGAGCGGCATGGCCACCGGCGCGGAACGTGTTTACCTGCCGGAGGAAGGCGTTTCGCTGCGCGACTTGCAAAATGATGTCGAATTGCTCAAAAGCGGATTTTTAGGCGGCAAACGGCTGGGGCTGATGATTCGCAACGAATACGCCAACCTGGTTTACACCACCTCGTTTATGTGTGCGCTCTTTGAAGAAGAAGGCCACGATCTGTTTGACGTGCGCCCGGCAATTCTGGGACACTTGCAGCAGGGCGGCGACCCCTCGCCCTTTGACCGCATCCAGGCCAACCGCTTTGGCTGTTTATGCGTCGAGTCGCTTTTAAATGAGTGCGCCGGCGCCGGAACACAAATCAAATTTATGGGCATCCAGGACGGCAGCATTCAGTTTCATGATATGCGTGATTTCGAACGCGCCATTGATCTTGAACATCAGCGCCCCAGAGAGCAGTGGTGGCTCGGCCTGCGCCACATTGCCAGCCTGCTGGCCCAGCACGGGCCATCCGGGCAGGGATAGGCGCGCCCGGCGAAAAACCTTATTGATTCTCAAAAATCTCGTGATAGCCCTGGTCCAACTCGTCATCAGACAGGTGGGCGTAGCGCTGGGTGACGCTGATATTGGTGTGACGGGCCAGTTCCTGGGCCAGCTTCAGGTTGCCCGAAGCCCGCAGGACGGTCGTCACAAAATAATGGCGAAAGGAATGCGGGGTGATATTCTGGCTGTCTGCGCCCAGAATCTCTTCGACCCGGGCCGTGACGATATTGCGGCCGGTAGCAGTGCCGATCGGCTTGACCTTTTTCCCGGCTCCTTTGTCGTGGCGCGCAAAAAGCGGCAGGGCCGAGAGCGGACGGCCCGAACCGCCATCCAGCCGGGCGCGCGCAGAGAGATATTCCTTGAGCGCAGACAGGGATCGGCTCGAAAAACGGATGACGGCCTGTTTGTCACCTTTGCCAATGATAATGGCGCGGCCCTCGTTCCAATCGACATCGCCGCGCCGCAGGCCGCAAATCTCATGGACGCGCAGGCCGGTATCGGCCAGGGTGACGAGGAAGGCCCGGTCGCGCAGAAAGCGCAGCCGCTCCAGATCGATCTCTGCTTCGTTGTCTGGGGCTTCACGCTCCGCCTGCAGGACTGAAGCGAGGACCTGCTCGATGGCCTCGCGCGGGAACTGGGGCAGACGCTGGCCGGTCTTGCGTCCGCGCATCCGCACCAGTTGGCGCACACGCTGTAAATTGGGCGTGGCCAGGCCTTCAGCCGCCAGGAACTCGAAAAATCCGACCGCGGCTTGCAGGTAGAGTTGTTCGGTGGCGGGGGCATAATCTTTGAGCCAGGCCGCGAACCAGCCGATGGCGGCCTCGTCAAGCTCGGTCGTAGGCAGGTTGGCGGGGTCGAGCTTGTTGTCGGCCAGCAGATTGGTGAAGGCTTGCAGCCCAAAGCGGTAGGTTTCTGCCGTATTTTTACTGCGCGCGCCCTCGATGGTCGTCAGATAACTTTGAATGGCTTCCTGAATATTCATTTAAGTATCCCTGTTGAGCAAAACGAATGGATGACTACGTTGGATGATTTAGTTTAGCGACTTAACTATCTCTTTGATTTCGCATAGTTTATCGTTTTTCGAACCACCAATTCGGCCAAACGGCAGGCGGACGCCAGAGCGGGGCCAGCGCGGCCCGGCGGGGGATGAACAAATTTCACAGGCGGGCAGGGCCAGGTTTCGGAGCGTGTAGCGGTTCGGATCCGGCCTGTGGAGAAAGCATCCCCAAAACCTTAAAAAACTGCGGGGAAGCTGTCAATTGCTACACGGAAGATTTTTCAGGCCGGGGCTGGCCTGCCTTTCCGAGCCAGTTTTGGCGGTTTGAGCGGGCGATTTTCACGAACGCCCACCACACAGAGCGGCCATCCCAGGGCCTGCTGGCGATTATACCAGATTGCTTCCATTAATTATACTTAAGTGAAGCATGGGGCGGAGAATAGAGAACAGAGAGCAGTCCCCCACTGACTGAAACGTGTCATTGCGCCTGTCAGTACGTCTGTCATTGCGAGGGCGCTCTTTGCCCGAAGCACGAGTACCCGTAGTGGTAATCTCCTCTCGCGCGGATAAAACCCCGTTAAACGGGCCTTCCTGACCCTTTGGGAGATTGCTTCGTTCGCGCTTGCGCGCTCCTCGCAATGACAGTTTACGCCAGCTTGTCCTTGCGAGGGCGCTCTTTGCCCGAAGCACGAGTATCCGTAGTGGTAATCTCCTCTCGCCTGGCAAACCCCCATCAAACGGGCCTTCGCAAGCGACACCGCCCCCGCCCGTGCACCCCCCCTCCCCCACCCTTGCGCCTGTCAGTACGTCTGTCATTGCGAGGGCGTTTTTTGCCCGAAGCAATCTCCTCTCGCGCGGAGAAAACCCCGTTAAACGGGCCTTCCTGACCCTTTGGGAGATTGCTTCGCTGCCTACGGCGTCTCGCAATGACAGTTTGGGGGGAGCTTGCTTCGCTGCCTACGGCGTCTCGCAAGGACAGTTTGTCGGCGGGCTTGCCTCGCTGCCTACGGCTCCTCGCAAGGACAGGTTGCTGCGGGATTGCTTCACTTGCTACGCTCTTTCGCAAGGACACCGCCTAATCAACAAAAAATGCCTCATACAAATCCTTCCATTCTGGATTCATGCTGTTGATTAAGTCCACCTTCTTTTGCCTGGAACCGGCCTTGATTTGTTTCTCCCGGCTAATGGCGCGGTTGACATCATCGCCGCACTCGTAATAGACCAGTTTCGAGACGTTGTAGCGTTTCGTAAACCCGCCCTTCCCGGCTTTATGCTCACCCACCCGGCGGATCAAGTTGTTGGTGACGCCCGTATAAAGCACCGTGTTGTGGGCATTGGTCATGATGTAAATGCAGTATTGTCGCATGAGGAAACTCCTTACAGCCTGTCATTACGCCTGTCCTTGCGTCTGTCATTGCGAGGGCGTTTTTTGCCCGAAGCACGAGTACCCGTAGTGGTAATCTGCCCTCGCGCGGAGAAAACCCCGTTAAACGGGCGTTCCTGACCCTTTGGGAGATTGCTTCGCCGCCTACGGCGTCTCGCAATGACAGTTTGGCGGCGGGAGATTGCTGCGCTGCCTACGGCGTCTCGCAAGGACAGTTTGGTGGCGGGAGATTGCTGCGCAGATTAACAAGAATCAATGCGCGGTTTCAAAATTTGTTCGGCAAGGTCTCGCAAACCCATAGACTCCCAGATTTTATAGGCTTTTTTATAAAGCGAGAGGGCTTTTTCCAAATCTCCAAGCCCTTTTTGGCAATCAGCCATCCGGTAAATCGCGCGCGCCTGGCTGTATTTGCTATCAATTGCCTGGTAGCTATTAAAAG
>JAVEWN010000114.1:0-10055 GCA_034004515.1 Anaerolineales bacterium
GGAGGGGGGATTCAGCAGGGATGGGTGTTTCGTCCGCAGAAAGCGCGGCCAGCCAGTCCGGGGTGTCGCCTGCGCCTGCGGCGGCTGGGAGGGGGGATTCAGCAGGGATGGGTGTTTCGTCCGCAGAAAGCGCGGCCAGCCAGTCCGGGGTGTCGCCTGCGCCTGCGCCTGCGGCGGCGGGGGCGGGTGTTGCGTCCGCAGAAAGCGCGGCCAGCCAGTCCGGGGTGTCATCTGGGCTGAGGGTCGATTCGGGTTGGTTTATCGGCGAGGCCGGCTGCGGGGAGGCTGGCGAGGCGTTATCGCTGACGGCCATATCCTGTAACCAGGCGGGCAAGTCGCCCTCCTGGCCGGGAATTACATCCATATTTTCGGAAGATTCGGGGGTTTGCGCCAGCGCTTGGTCTGAATCACTTTTTAAGGCGGCAAGCCAATCTGGCGACTCTAACGCGTCAAAAGAAGAATCATCGCGGGCGTCGTCGCTGAAATCAAATTTTTGTTCATCAAAACCCCACGATTCTGATGCGGGCTGCTGCGATGGGGTTGGCGGTTTTTCTTGCCGGGGATCAAGCGAGGCCAACAGGTCTTGTAAATCAGTGCCGGCGGCAGTTTCGGCGGGGTCGGGGGCTGGGTCTGGGGTATCTGCGCGAAGATTTTTGAGCCAATCAGGAGTTTCCTCGTCTTCATCGTCTGAGCCGGCGGTCAGGCCTGCCAATAGGTCAAGCGGCATCGCAGGCAGGTCATCCGCCTGTGGTTGCGGGGCAGACTCGAGAAAACTCGGAATTCCCATCTCAAAAGGAGCTTCCTGGGAGGCGTCCGGCTCTTGCTCCGTAGAAAAATCATCTTCTTGATTGGTGGCCTTGCGCACATCCCGCAGCCAACCAGGAAGCGTTTGCTCAAGATCAGAGGTTCTCTTTGGGGTGGGGGTTTCGCCGGGTCGAATCGGTTCGAGCGGGGCCGTGACGGGGGTGATGCGCGCGCCGCAGAATTCACAGACATCGGCATCTGAGCGGTTGGGTTTGGCGCACATCGGGCATTTAACGTCGGCCATTATTTGCCTCCGTAGGGCCGGTCAGCACCGAACAGGACGCGCAAGCCAGTCGTCAGCGTACCCAGAGCGATCCCAATCAACAGGCCGCGCGCGCCGCCAACCGCCGCCACCTGCGAAATGATTTGCGAAAACACCGGCAGGGTTCCGTCGCCCAAAATGGGGATTCCAGCCAGAAACGGCAAAGAGACCATGCCCGCAAGCACAAAGAGGGCCGTCAGAATAAAAAAGATTGATTTCAGATCAAGCCGATCGCGCAGCAGGCGGATGCTGGCGTAGACGAGGGTCACTGCCAGGACAGCCATCAAGCTAATTTCAACCGGGACGACGATGGCGTTGACTACAAAATTTGTGGCGCTTTCAATCCCTGCAACGCCAAGGAATAGGACGCTGAGCATGCTGACCAGCGTTACCAGGCTGTAAAGATAGCCCTTCTGACGGGCGCGGACACGCGCAAAATGAACGCTAAAGAGGTTGCCCAGCCCAACCAGGAGCGCAAACCCTGAGAGAATCACCGCCCATTCCAACAATAATCTTTGGAAAGGCGCAATTTGCGGTATGAAATATCCCAACAGTACCAGCACCCCAACACTGATGGCGATCACAGCATAGAAAACAGATGCGACTCGTTTCACAGCGGCACTCCAACCAATTTCAGGATAATTCCGGCAAGGATGACAATGATAAGAATCCAGCGTAAGACATCCTGGACGACCAGGCTGGCTGTGTGGAAGTCGCCGCCCTGATGGTATGCGCCCGCGGCAAACAACTCTTCGCCGATCAGCGAACCGGGCGTAGCGGCATACAAGACTGCCTGGGCCGGGAGATTATCGCTGGCGGCAATGATCGCCGCGCCTTCGCGCTCTGAGGCTTCGGTAAGCAGGGCAATTTCAACGCCATAATTGCCAATCAAGACATTGGTAGAGACTTCGTCCTCGCGGATATAGGGCAACGCGCCCGCCGCGTAGGAGAAGGGAGTCAGGCCGGTCAGGCGGCCATAGTTGGGATCAAAGGGTTTTTCGGGTTGGACAACATCGTGGGCCGCGCCCAGCGTTTCCTGCGCGAGCAGGTTGATGAGCGGATCGCCAGAGGTTGCAAAGGGCGGACGGTCGCTGGTGGAGGTAATTTCAGCCAGGCGGCGCAGCATCGCCAGGCCGGCCAGGGCTGCCGCGCCAAAGGGTGCCAGCAGGCTGCCGCGTCCGAGGGAAACGTGCAAACGCGAGCCATCTTCCACCACCATGCTGACAGAGCGGCGGATAGACTTGAAAGCATTAATTTCTCGAAAAACAAATTTGGTGCGGCGCGCAAGAACAGCAAACCCCGCCATCATCAATCCGGAAATTACGATAATCAGCAAGGCAACCAGAGCGGTTGATGTCACGGTTGTTTCCTCAAGAACGTGATAAATGCGCGAGTTTCGGCTTCATCTTCGAGCGTGAGAGCCAGGGCTTGCGACTGTTCAGAATTGCCCAAGAGCGGCGCAGAGAGATGGATCAATTGCGCGCCAAGAACCGTCAGGGGGCCGGCGGCATCGAGCGCCCAGGCCGCCCACAGGTTAAGCCTTTTTTGTTTTAGAGCATCCAACCAGGCCGGCCAGAAAGGGTGAGGCAAATCCATGTTAAAAAGTATAGCATAAAAGTATCTACTCACGAGTAGTAGAAAAAGCCGTTTCGAATGAGCTTGCGAGCCGTCCTGAGCGCAATCGAAGGATGGCTCGCAAGCTCAGGCCCGTTTCGGGGTAGGGGCGGGTGAATACGCATACAACGTAGCGCAGGTATTGGATTTTTATTCTGGGGAGGGTTCCAGGCCTAATTGGCGGCCAATAATCTGGGCTATTTCATTGGAAGCATCGGGCCGGGCGGCATGAATGCAGGCATTGACCACTTTTTGACGTTCGGCGGGGTTTGTGTACCAGCGCCGCAGGGTGGCAACCACCCGCTGCGGGGTGGGAGCCCAAACACCAGTGTTGGTGTGACGGACGAAAGTGACGTTGCCATCTTCCTGCCCGGGCAGGCGGGCGTATAGAATCAGCGGCAGGTGCGCAGCCAGCGACTCGGCAATTGTGCCGGGGCCGGCCTTGGTGACAAGCACGTCCGCCGCGCGCATGAAATCGGGCAGTTCGTGGGTAAAGCCATAGATAAAGGCCGGGATGGCCCACTTGCGCGCTTGCAGGCTTTTCTTCAGGCGTTGGTTGCGCCCGGTAACGACCACCAGGCTCAGGTCCAGGCCTGATTCTCCGATTGCGCGCGCGGTTTGGGCGAGTGGCCCCATCCCATCGCCTCCGCCGACTGCGACGACCGTGAATTTGTCTGCGGGCCAGCCAAGCGATTTGCGCAGGGCGAGTTTGTCTCCGACCGGGGCGCAATATTTTGCCGCAATCGGTTGGCCGGTCACAATCACTTTTTCGGGCGGCATGGAATATTCAATTGCGCGCTCACGGGCAATTTCAGTCGGCACGCAAATCACATCGGCGCGCTGATCGAACCAGAGCGCGTGGGTTGTGACCATATCGGTAACAACCGTAATAAAAGGAGGCCGGTTGCTGCCGAGGGCTTTCAAGATAAAAGAATTACCAAAAGGATGAACGGTCACGACCAGATCGCAGGGATGCTGGTCGATGATCTGGCGGGCATAGCGGGCCGCGACCGGCCAAAAAGTAGCCGTAATGGCGCGGGCGCGGGCGCGGCCATCTGTAATGCGGAAGCTGGCTCCCCACAGTTCGGGGGCCTTGACCATGTACGGATACCAATCGGGCATCCGGTTGAGCGGGCGCGGCGCATATTCCTTGAAAATATCCACCATTTCAGTCGTAACAGAATCGCCATAGCGCAGCGCAACGGCTTCGGTCAGGGCTTCTGCGGCAGCACGATGGCCGCCGCCGGTATCTGAAAACAGAAAAAGGATATGGGGTCTCTTATTCATCAGGCTCTCAACGCTCAGTTTTTTCTGGGAATGGGGGCGCAAATACAATTGCCTTAATCCGTTGGGATAATTCTCGGCGGGTAAGCAATACGCGATGCTGGCAGGTATTGCACTCCAACCCAATATCCGCGCCGAGGCGGGTCACTGTCCATTCATAGCCGCCGCACGGATGGGGTTTGCGCAACTTGACAACGGTCTTCAACTGCAACTCGGTCAACATTTTCGGGTTCTTCCTGGCAGGATTATACCGTACCGAAGGCTGTGATAAACTATTGCTTTGTTTGAAGATTTCGAGGCTGGTGGAGGCAAAACGAATGGCACAACAAGAGTTTTACAGCGTCAAAATTGCCGGTCTAATGCGCGACCTGCGCCTGTTCGAGGTTGCGCCCGGGCTGCGGATTGCGATCTTAAATATCCTGGGGGATACAGAATTGACTCAGGCCGCCGCAAAAGAATTGGCTCAAAAACTGCAAGCGATTGAATATGACGCTCTGGTGACGGCCGAGGCCAAGTCCATCCCGCTGGCGTATGCGCTTTCGGTGGAAACGGGCAAGCCTTATATCGTGTTGCGCAAAACTTATAAATCCTACATGGGCAAAGCGCTCCAGGCCGAAACGCTTTCGATCACCACCGGCCAGGCTCAAACCCTGATTCTGGATGAAAAAGATATTGCCCGGACGCGAGGCAAAAGAGTTGTGGTCGTGGATGATGTCATCAGCACCGGTTCAACCTTGCAAGGCATCCGCCTGATTTTGGAAAAAGCCCAGGCCACGGTCGCCGCTGAGGCCGCCATCATGACCGAGGGCGAGAAATCGCAGTGGATGGATATCATTGCGCTCGGACACCTGCCGCTCTTCACTGAGTAAATCTTTTGCGGCGATCTTCAACCGTAACCGTTTAACTTTCAACCTGCCTGCTCGCCATGATCCGTCTGCCCGGCTTAATCGACCCCCATGTTCACCTGCGCGAACCCGGCGCAACCCATAAAGAAGACTACGACAGCGGGACAGCCTCGGCCCTGGCTGGCGGCGTGACGATGGTGCTGGCGATGCCCAACACCCAGCCGCCGATCTTTGACGAAACCAGCCTGCGGGCCGTGCTGGCAACCGCCAAAACCAAAGCGCGCTGCGACTACGCCCAATACCTGGGGGCCGGCCCTGAAAACGCCGCCGAAGCCGCCCGGCTGGCGCCGCAGGCCGCCGCCTTGAAAATGTACCTCGACTCGACCTTCGGCCAATTGCGCCTCGACGACATGAGCCTCTGGCTGGAACACTTCCGGCTGTGGCCGGGCAAAACGCCGATCGTGACCCATTCCGAAAGCCGCAGCATGGCGGCTGCGATCTGGATGGCGCAGCTGTTCGACAAGCCGATTCACATTGCCCACATTTCGCTGCGCGAGGAAATTTTGCTGATTAAAGAAGCCAAACAACGTGGCATAAAAGTGACCTGTGAAGTTTGCCCGCATCATTTGTTTTTGACAGAAGGCGCACTGCCGCTGGCCGGGGCGGGTTGTGAGTGCTGCCGCGACGGCCTTTCCGGCGGACGGGCTGAAGTCCGCCCGCGCCTGGCGACAAAAGCCGACGTGGAGGCCCTCTGGCAAAACATGGAGTACATCGACTGCTTCGCCACCGACCACGCCCCGCACACCCTGCCCGAAAAAGACTCCGAAAATCCGCCGCCCGGCTTCCCCGGCCTCGAAACCCTGCTGCCCCTGCTGCTGACCGCCGTCAGCGAGGGCCGCCTGACACTTGACCAAATCATCCAAAAATCCGTCATCAACCCGGCCCGCATCTTTGACCTGCCCGAACAACCTGAAACCTGGGTCGAAGTGGACGAGAATGCCAAATATGAAATTCGGGCCGCTGAGCAGCACTCCCGCTGCGGCTGGACGCCTTTCGAGGGCTGGCAGGTCAAAGGGCGCGTGACGCGGGTCGTCCTGCGCGGGCAGGAAGCCTATCAAAACGGAAAAATCCTGGCTGAGCCAGGATTCGGGAAGAATGTGAGAGCGTAATCCACCGCGTGAATAGCGTTCGCAACCGCTTACTTGAGCATCACATCAATATCATCCCACAGGGCCGGCATTTCGAGAATTTCAGCAAATTGCTGAACCCAATTTTTGATATACCCTTTGTCCAGGTTGGTTTGTTTGTCCGCAATTGTGCGAATGTCTTCAAGGTCCTTCGGGCGGTGCGCGACAGCTTTCATAACGATCAAATCTTCGGGGGTTGGAAGACGAACCGACAATGTCGAACTGGATTGAACCTGGCTTCGGTTTACAACTTCTTCTTCAAAAGGCAAGATTCCCAGGGAAATATCTATATTTACAGAGGTTGGAACATGTTTTAGAAGCAAAACGCGGTTTTTACGCGCAAACAACTCGGCATCTGGAATTCTAGGCAGGATGTTTTCTTGCGCCGCATCTTCCAAAAAACGTGGAATCTCCTCTCTGGAAAGCAGGAACATTGCATCTACATCTTCTGTCAGCCGCGGCCGCCCCAAAAAACCAACAGCAATGCCCCCAATAATGACACCACGATTATTGTATTGCGCCAAAAGCCGGTGAATGGACTCTATGGCAGCGCGAAATGGCTCAATATCGTACTTCGTTGTCATATATTTCCCCTGAGTTTCGCCCAACGTTCAAAAACAATTTCTTCATCACGGTTGTCATGGAGAACGAATCCCTGTTCAAGCGCAAAGCGAAAAAGGTGATTGATTTGCTGCCAATGCTGTTCGATTGTCAACGCGCGCAATTCCTGTCGTTCAATCTCCTCAACGGCTTGCCAGCGTTCGCGGTAGGCTTTCATCTCCTCTTTGATATCCATGCAATCATTATAGCATTGGGCAAGTCAAATCAAAATCCCTACCCCAACAGCGCATTCAGATACTTCTCTGTCATTGCCTCCAACCCAAAAGCAGATTCCGCGTGCGCCCTGGCCCCCTGACGGAATTTTTGTTGCCTGTCCAGAACGTCCGCAAAACCTCGTGCCAGCGGTTCGACAATGGGCGTTTCCAAATTCCAAGGGTTCGCGCCATAAGGGGCAACAAACCCCGCCGAAGCCGGGACCAGCTCGGAAAGCGAGCCAGTATCGTAGGCCACCACCGGCAGGCCGCAGGCCAGGGCTTCGATGACCGAATTCGGGCAAGCCGGGTGGACATCCGCCGAAAAGAGCGCATCGGCCTCGTTCATCAAGTACGGGATGCGCTCGCGCGGAACTTTGCCGACCCACGAAATTGGGACGGGGCTTGCGGCCTGCCAGCGGGCCTGGAGGCCCGCCTCGACCTCGCCGACCACCGCCAGTTCGAGCGGGCGCGAGACGAGGCCAGCCGCCGCCTCGGCCAGGCGGACGGCATTCGCCAGCCCGCCCTCGTAGCCGCCGCCCAGCGAGCCTTCGACCACCAACAGCTTGTAACAACGCGAATTGGCAATCCGCGCGACGGGCTTATACACATCCAAATCGACCCCATTATGGACGACCGAAGACGGCATTTTCAGCGCGCCGTACCAGCCATTCCACCAGACGCGCGAAAATTCACTCTGGTAAACAATCCGGTCCGCCGAAAAGCGCCGGATCAGGCTCAGGACAAAGTTGCCGTATTCCGAACGCAGGGAATGCTTCAACGAAACCGGCTTTTTACGGTGGATCCAGTTGATCCCGTCAAGGCGCTGGACAACCCTTTGCCTGGCTCTGAAAAGCGCCGGCAGTTGTCTCGACCCGCCGATCACCAGAATCGCGCTGTAGGGGTCGTCCGTTAAATCGAAGGTCACTCCGACGCCACGTTTCTCCACAGCCGCAGAAAATTTGTGCAGGAAGGAAACCATCCCGCCGATGCCATGCACTTTTGGGACGATGCAAATCCGCTCGCTCATCGCGCGTCAGCCGCCTGCTGCGGCCTGGCCCCCACTTTTTTTGCCGGGACTCCGGCCCAAATTTCATTTTCAGCCGTCGATTGGGTCAGGACGGCATTTGCACCGACGACCGTCCCGCGCCGGACGCGCAGCAGGCCCTGATCGCCCAGGATTTTGGACCCGGCCCCCAGAATAACATCGTCTTCAATCAGGATGCCCTCAAAAGCCGATTCGGCAGCCGGGCGGTAGACATCGGCGCGGCCAAGCGTGACTCCCGGGTAGATTCCGACCCGCGCCCCGATGACCGTCTTGGGGTGAATGACGATTCCGACGCCGCCATGATGGAGCAAAACCCCCGGGCCGATCGCCACCGAAACGGGGATTTCCATCCCCAGCAGTTTTAACAAAAAGTAAGCGGCTTTGCCAAAAAACCGGCTTTTTCGGGCGTAAACGAGGCGTTCGTAAATGGACATGGCCCAATTATACGCTCAGAATTCTGGCTTCCGCATTCATCCTTCTCACTTTGATTTATGGTATCCTTAATCATCATTTTCCGGGAGGCCGCTGCATGTATATTGCCATCGAGGGCGTGATTGGGGTCGGAAAAACCACCCTGGCGCGCCTGTTGCAACCACAATTTGAAAACGCCGAATTGCTGCTCGAAGTCTTCGAGGAAAACCCCTTCCTGTCCGATTTTTATGGCGACCGGGCGCGGTATGCCTTCCAAACCCAAATTTTCTTTTTGCTCAGCCGCTATCGCCAGCAAAACAGTACCGTGCCGGCCATTTTGGAAACCGGTAAAACCCTGCTTTCTGATTACACCTTTGCCAAAGACTCGCTTTTTGCGCGAATCAACCTGAAGGGCGACGAGCTGACCATGTACCACCGCGTCCACGAAGCCCTGGCCGAGAAAATTCCCCTGCCCAACCTGACGGTTTACCTTTCGGCCAGCGTCGATACACTCATGGCGCGGATCGCGCTGCGCGACCGATCCTATGAGCGCGCGATGGAACGCAGCTACATCGCCGAACTGGCCGCCGCCTACGACGATTTTTTTGCCCAAACCAAAACGCCCAAGCTGATTATCGACAGCAGCCCGATTGACTTTGTGCGTTATCCCGAACACCTGAGCCTGATTGAAAATCGAATCCGCGCGGCGCTGGGGATCAACCCCTTCCAACCGGCCCTGATGGAGGAAGATTGAGATGCGCATCACCCGAGATATGCTGCTCAAACTGGCGCGGGATACGGTCGAAAAGCGATTCAAACCCGACCCAAACGTGGTCGCCGTTTTCCTAATCGGCTCCGCGCTTAGGCAAGAGCCGCTCCTGGGCGGCACAACCGACATCGACCTGTTGGTGATTTGCAAAAACGAAGCGGCCTTTGCGCGCGAAATAGTCAAAATCTCAAACGAAGTCCACCTGGATATCCTCTTTGAACTGGAAAGCCTGTATGCCAAACCGCGCGAGCTGCGCAGCGACCCCTGGCGCGGCTGGACGATGTGGGACCCACTTCTGCTGCACCAAAAAGGCAAGTTCTTCGAGTACACCCAGTCGATCCTGCGCGCCCAATTCGACGACCCTGCCAACCGGCTTGGGCGGGCGCGCGCCTTCGGCGACCCGGCCCGCGCCGCCTGGACCAGGATGCAGCTGGGCGGCGAAGCGTCCCTGCCAGAATACCTGGAGATGATCGAAAACGCGGCCAACGCTTTGGCCGCCTTAAGCGGCTTTCCACTGGCCGAACGGCGTTTCCTGCTTGAATTTCCGCAGCGGGCAGAATTGGCAGGCCACCCTGAACTGAGTGAAAATATACTGGCCCTGCTCGGCGGGCTGGATCTGTCCGCTGACACCGTGCGGGCCTGGCTGCCAGCCTGGGAAGAAGCCTTTCGGCAGGCCGGCAACGCGCCAGAAGCCCCGCAGATTCACCCCGCGCGCCTCGACTATTACAAACAAGCCCTGCTGGCCCTGCTGGAAACGGAAATGCCGAGCGCCTGCCTGTGGCCGCTCCTCAAAACCTGGTCAGGCTGCGCCGAAAGCGGACAATTGCAGGAAGCCCAGCAAAGCCAGTGGCAGGGCGTTTGCCACAAACTAAAGCTGGACGGACCCGGCCTGAGCCTGCGCCTGCAAGGCGTGGATCACTACCTGGACGTGCTCGAAGAAATACTGGACGGGCTGACGGCCCAATACAACGTATAGCCGTACCCATATATGGGGGTCTGCCGCCCTGACTGTCTAACTG
>JAVEWN010000115.1:0-9955 GCA_034004515.1 Anaerolineales bacterium
GAGCATATTGCCCAGCAATAGCGGAAAATCATCCACTTGTTCTGTCGTTATTGTAAGTTGTTCGCTCATCCCTTGAGCTTACCAAAGAATTCACGATTTCAAAATCTTTTTCCGCGAATGGACAGTATTCGGTATTCGAGTATTCGGTATTCGAGTATTCGGTATTCGAGTATCAGGTATCGCGTATCGATCTTCGCGTATCGAGTCTCAAACATTATCCTTCAACCAATTAATCTTTGAGACTTTTTTGCAGAACATCCAGGGTGCTGATCAGTTGGCTGCGTTCAGCCGGGCTAAGCGGCGCGAATTTATTTGCGAGCCAGGCGTTGGTCTCGCCGTAAATTCCGTTCATCACGCGCGCTCCTTCTTCGGTAAGCGACAGATGGATATGGCGGCGGTCTTGCTCATCGGTCAACCGGCTGACCAGCCCACGATTGACCAGCCCATCGATGGCCTTGCTGACCGCCGGGCGGCTGGTGCGGCTATCTGCGGCAATCGCGCTGACCGAGTTGAACCCGCGCCGGATGCGCCGCAGCACCTGAAATTGCTCCACGGTCAGGCTAAACTGGTCGGCAGCCGTTGTGCGGATTTGGGCGCGGGTTTGGAACCAGGCCGGGGGGATGACTTCCCAAAATTTATCGAGCAAGGAGTCTGACATAATTATTCCGTAAAATAGTTAATTCCTGCAACTATTCTACAGATTAACCATAAAAAGTCAAGGCGCGCGTTCAACTTCTGACAAAATCGGGAAGAATGTCACCCCGCTGGCCGCGATTTTGCAATTGGTTTACTTTTTTTATTAACTCTTTTATCAGCGTGGTTTTTATGCTCTCGTGGTAAGATTAGCGCGCTATTTTCAAGGAAGGAAAATATAAAATGAAATTTCATTCAAAAATTCCAAACCACTTCGACCTGCCGCCTCGCATTGGTCGCCTGAGCGAAATGGCCTATAACCTGTGGTGGGTTTGGAACCCGGTCGCTCAGCGTTTATTTAATCGCATCAACAACGCCCTCTGGGAACAGGTCAATCACAATCCCATCCCGTTTTTACGCAAAGTCGAACGGCGCGTCCTCAACGCCGCGGCCCAAGACCCCAATTATCTCGAGTTGTACGACCGCGTCTTCAAAGATTTTGACACCTATCTCGACCGCGAAGATACCTGGTACGCCTCCGAACAGTCGGCCCAGGGCCAGCAGGGGATAGCCTACTTCTCGATGGAATTTGGCCTGCACGAAACCCTGCCGATCTATTCTGGCGGCCTGGGCGTGCTGGCGGGCGACCACCTCAAAGAAGCCTCCGATCTTGGCCTGCCGCTGGTTGGGGTGGGCCTGCTCTACACCGAAGGATATTTCTCGCAGCGCATCAGCGAAGACGGCTGGCAGGAAGCCATCAACAATCCGCTCGATTTTGATGCCCTGCCGCTCCTGCCCGTTTTAAAGGATGACGGCGCGCCCCTCACCTTCAGCGTCGATTTTCCCGACGGCACGGCAACAGGCCGCATCTGGGAAGTGCGCGTCGGTCGGACTCCCCTCTTCCTGCTCGATACCAACATCGACTCAAACCCGCCAACGGCCCGCCAACTGACGACCCGCCTGTACTGGTCGGATATCAATTTGCGCATCATGCAGGAAATCCTGCTCGGCATCGGCGGTGTGCGCGCCTTGCGCAGCCTGGGCCTCAACCCATCCGTTTGGCACATGAACGAAGGCCACGCTGCCTTCCTGACGCTTGAGCGCGCGCGTGAGCATGTTTTGCAGGGACAGCCTTTTAGCGAGGCCCTGGCCGAAACCCGTAAAAACAACATTTTCACCACTCACACCCCGGTTCCTGCCGGCAATGACGAATTTCCGCTCTGGCTGGTCGATAAATACCTGTCCTCTTTCTGGCCCAAACTGGGCCTCGATCGTGAACAGTTTGTAGACCTGGCCCGCCACCAACAAAGCTGGGGCGAAACCTTCAGCGTCGGGGTGATGGCTTTGCGCCATTCGGCCATGCACAACGCCGTCTCTGAACTGCACGGACACGTCTCACGCCGCATGTGGCATCCGCTCTGGCCCGATCGTAACGTGGAAGATGTCCCGATCACCTACGTCACCAACGGAGTCCACACCGGAACCTGGATGGCGCGCCGCATTCGCGTGCTGTACGACAAATACTTTGGCGCCAACTGGTACGACACCCTTGACGACCTCGAAATGTGGGAAAAAATGGACGCCGTTCCCTACCAGGAGCTGTGGGCGATCCGCAACCATCTCAAGCGCAAGCTGACTTTCTACATGCAGGAACGCGCCCGCCTGCGCTGGATCAAAGGCGCTCTTCACCCGGTGCAAGTCATCGCTGGCGGCGCCATGCTCGACCCGTACGTCCTGACGATCGGTTTTGCGCGGCGTTTTGCCACCTATAAACGCGCGGGGTTGGCCCTCAGCCAGTTTGAACGCCTGCTCGAAATCATCAACCGCCCCAACCGCCCGCTCCAAATTATTTTTGCGGGCAAAGCGCACCCTGCCGACGAGCCGGGCAAGGCCCTCATTCAAGAAGTCTATCGCAAAGTGAAAAAAGCCGAAAACGGTGGCCGGATCGTCTTCCTCGAAGACTACGACATCAACCTGGCCCGTTACCTTGTTCAAGGCGTCGATGTCTGGATGAATACCCCGCGCCGCCCCAACGAGGCCAGCGGCACTTCGGGTATGAAATCGGCCATTAATGGCGGCCTCAACTTCTCTGTCCTGGATGGCTGGTGGCGCGAAGCCTACAACGGCAAAAACGGCTGGGCTATCGGTAAGGACGCCGATCTGGACGAACAAGTCCAGGACGAAGCGGATGCCGAAAGCCTGTATAACACCCTCGAAAACGAGATCATCCCGCTCTACTACGAAAACCGGGACGCAAACGATGTCCCCTTTAAATGGGTGGAGCGCTCCAAAGAATCGATGCGCACGATTACGCCCCAATTTAGCACCCGGCGCATGGTCAAGGAATACACTGAAAAACTCTACATTCCGTGTATGCCACAAACCAGCAAGAGTAAAAAGTAAAAACTCTCCGGGGCGCAGGCAAAACCTGCGCCCCGCTGATTTAACCGAACAGGAGCAAAAAAATGTTTGAAGTTTTTCTTTCCCCGGCTGCCTGGCTGGCGGCCTTTTCCATCTTTGGCTTGCGCGTGGTCGATATGAGCCTCGACACGCTGCGGCTGTTGTTTGTTGTCCGCGGACATAAAGCAGTCGCCTGGATTTTAGGCTTTTTTCAGGCGGGTGTTTTTGTGATTGCAATCACCTCGGTTTTGAGCAACATCAATAACCCGCTCAATATCATTGGCTATTCGGCGGGGTTCGCCACCGGAAATGTGATCGGCATGTTGGTCGAGGAGCGGCTGGCAGTCGGTCACGTTCACATGAGCATCATCAGCCCGCGTTTGGGTGTGGCGCTTTCCGAGATCCTGCGTGAGTCTGGCTATGGAGTCACTGAAATTTCAGCGCGGGGCAAGGACGGCATGGTCAGCATGTTGAGCGTTTCTGTGCTGCGCAAAGATGTGGCCCGCGTCCAGAAAATTGTCTACGAAAAAGACCCGGATGCTTTTGTAACCGCTGAAGATGTCCGCCCGCTCCGCCGCGGATTTTGGCGCGCGTAACCCCCTATGCTGCCTGAAGACTATCCTGAAATCAGCCCCCAGGCCCTGGACGAAAAACTTCGCCAGCAGACTCCCTTTTGCCTGTTGGACGTGCGCGAGTTGTCGGAAGTGGATCGTGCCCAAATCCGCGACTGGCGCACGGTGGTCATCCCCCTCAGCCGGTTGGCGCGGGAGGGCGAGCAAGCCTTCCCGTCAGAACTGCTGGAGCGTGAGTTGGCGTTTGTTGTGATCTGCCATCACGGCCTGCGCTCCATGCAAGTTACGCAGTGGATGCGCTCGCTGGGCTGGAAGAACGTCCTCAGCCTGGCGGGCGGGATTGACGCATACGCCAGGCAAATTGACCCGGCGCTGGGGTTTTACTAATCAATCTAAGGGAAGTGGGCAATAACGGGATTAAACCCGGCCCAATTTGCCGAGCCGGCGCAGATCACGGTAGTTCCAGCGCACCTGCCAGACTCGCAGGGCGGCTTCGAGTTGAATCTTGAGGGACATCTTCGATTTACCCCAGCGCCGATCCGCAAAATAAATCGGAATCTGGGCAAATTGATAATCGAGGCAATAGGCCATGTAGGCCATTTCGACCAGGAAAATGTAGCCGTTTGATTTGATTCTCTCAAGGGGCATCCCGCGCAGGGTTTCGACTCGCCACAAGCGGTAGCCGCCGGTCACATCGCGCAGGTTAAAGCCCAAAATGGAACGCGCATAGAAGTTGCCAAAGGCTGAAAGTGATTTGCGCCAGAGCGGCCAGTTTTTGTCTACGCTGCCACCGGCTACATAACGCGAGCCGAGGGCTACATCTGCCCCGGCCTGGATGGCATTCGTCATTTCGAGCAGGCGGGCCGGCTCGTGCGAGAAGTCGGCATCCATTTGAACAATCGCCTCAGCGCCTGCGGCCATGGCTTGCTGAATCCCCTCCAGGTAAGCAGTCCGCAGGCCCAACTTCCCGGCCCGGTGGCGGACTGTGATGCGCCCGGGATGGCTGGCCGCCAGTTCGTCGGCCAGCTGGCCGGTGCCGTCTGGGCTGTTGTCGTCCACAATCAGTAAATGTAAATCAAGCGGAAGAATCATCAAAGCGGAGACCATGCCAGGCAGGTTCTCCGCTTCGTTGTAGGTAGGCAGGATGACAGTGGTCCGCAAAAAGCACCTGTTATTTGCAAGCAACCAGCAGGGCGTTTTTCAGGCTCTCTGTGCTATCCAGTTTTTTGTTGGTCAGGTCAAGCACACCGATTCTAACCGCCAGGCGGTTTTGTCGAGACATAACCTGTTCGCGATCTTTAATTGGGTAGAAATAATCCAGCGATTGTTCGAGACGGGTGCGCATGCGTTCTTCAATGGCAGCAAGCGAGGCTGCGCTCTCGAGCACAAGCACAAATTCAGTTGCCGAAAGATGCCCTAGAAAATCGTTGGTGCTGCCCGCTTCCCGCAGGGCATTTTGCAGCATCAGGCTGACCGCGCGCATGACATCATCCGAGGCTACAAAGCCGTAGTGATCGCGGAAGATGGCCAGGTTGTCGAGTGAAACCGCCATCAGGCCCGCTTTACGGTTTTCCAGGCACTGCCCCAGCTTTTCGTCCACCAGTTCGCCTTCAGGCAAGCTGGTGACGGGGTTGGTCAGCGTGTCTTGCTGGGTGCGGCGCAGCGAGTTGCGCACGCGCAGACGAAGCTCCTGAACGTCGAAGGGCTTGGTGATGTAGTCGTCTGCGCCCAATTCGAGGCCATGCAGGCGGTCTGAGCGGTCTCGTTTTTCGGTCAGGAAAATGATCGGGATGGCGTTGGTCTTTCGGTCTGAACGCAGGCGTCGGGCGACTTCGTAACCGTCGATATCGGGCAGCCGAATGTCGAGGATAATCAAATCGGGACGGGCGGTCAGGGCAGCGCGGACACCATCTTCCCCCCAGTTGACGGTAAACACCTCATAACCTTGCACACGGAAATATGCATTGAGCATGTCTGCTACGTCGAGGTCATCCTCAACTATCAGGATTTTGGATTTTTCTTCTGCCACGGCGGCCTCACAACGGTCGAATGATGAAAAAGGATTTTACAGATAAAAATGGCTCACGAATGGGCCATTTTTATCTTGGAGTTTTAATTTTATGGGCGTTATGCGATCGGTTCTTTCTGGATGATAAATTCACAAACATCGTCACCCAGCGCAATGCAGCGCGATTCGTTAACCCGGAATTCGTTGCCGCCTGAAACCCATTTCAGACCTTCCTGAAGCAGGCCAACCGCCACGAAGCAAACGGGCTTGTCTACCCCGCTCCGTCCCTGGCAAACCGGGCATTTGTGGATTGTGTAAACGAATTCGTTTTCGCGTTCTTCAACGGTGCTGTGTTGGTCTGAAACCTGGCTGAAGATTTTTGCCATGGCTGGAATGCCAATTCGCATTTTCGCTTGCAAGGGCAGAACTTTGAATGCCAGATCTCCGGCCCCAGCCAACGCCCCGAAGCTGCGCAGGCCATCGGCAAAGGTGGCCCGCCCGGCCCGCAGGGCCAGGCCGCGTCCGCCGCGTGGGCCGTACATTTCTTCAAGCGCGATGTTGATGGAGGAAACATCCGCAAAATCAAATTGTTTTTCGAGGTTATCGGGCGGGTAGTTGTCGATATACTCGTTCAGGCCTGCCAGATTGAGAATGGCGTTTAGTCCATTTTTGCCCATGACTTCCTCAAGGGCTTTTATCATAATCATGCCAAATTTGTTGGGGTAGTAAAGTCCTGCTTTTTGAATCGGGCTCATAACAGTCTCTCCGCCTTAGATGAGTTTTTCCAGGTCTTCAGTAGCCCGGCGCATATCCAGGAAAATCAATCCCAACCTGGCTTGTTCACGCGCCAGCGCTGTCAATACGGCTTCTTCGCCTACTGACACCAGAATAACAAAACCTTTTTCGCCTTTGATGTAGACCTGTTCAAGCGAACCGCGCCCCAGTTCTGAAGCAATTCGTTCACCCAACGATAGCATTGCTGCCGACATGGCAGAAACACGGTCTTCTTCAACCCCTTGTGGGAGAGCCGATGCAATAATTAGGCCGTCTACGCTAACAATAGCCGATGCTTCAATGTCTGGGGAAGAGGCCTGCAACTGGCGCAACCTATCCACCATTTGTTGAGTACGAGACTTGGACAAGACAACCCTCCTAACAAGAGTATTTCATTTCGTTGCGAATAACTGTTACTTTAGCACAGCGAGTATTGCGTGTCAAGTTGCAACGACTTTTTAATTATAGCATGATACTTACAAAGAGTTTACATTTTCAAGAAAAAAGCCATGTATAATCTTGAACCTCGAATAACGGTAAAAACCATGAAAAATATACTGCTTTTCTTCTTTGCAATTGCTCTGACTGGCGGCCTGCTGCCAACCCATTCGGCTGCCGCCCAAGATACGGGTCCAACCGAAGCGCCCGAGGGGGGCGTGCTTTGCCCGACGGGCGTTTATCTTTCAGACCCCGGCGATTGTCTGCCGCTTGGCCCCTCACAAATCATCACTGAACGCGCCCGGCAGGGTTTTCCCTATCCGCCGCAGACGCTGGCTGCCTTAAACCGCGACGATGGCCTGGCCGAGGTTCCTTTTTTGTATTACAAAATCACCGAATACAAAACCAACACTTATTCCAGCCTCGAGGCGGCCATCAGTAAATCAGGCCCTTTGCGCCAGATCGGGCCAGGCGCTTTAATTTACCTGACTTACCTGGATGTGGCTGAGACCGATCGCGGCACTTATTTCCTTTTGCCTTCCGGGGAGTGGATGCCAGGCGATGGAACCCGCGTTTCGACCCCGAACCTGTTCAGAGGCCTCGAATTTGTCAGCACGCCGCGCACGGCCTTTGGCTGGGCCATTTTTGGCACGGATGTCTATGCCAGCCCGGGGTATACCTACGGCATTCAGGTGGTGGGTACACTTCCAAAACATGAGATCGTGCAGGTCTATAACGCCATCAATATTGAAGGCGAGGACTGGGTTTTGATCGGGCCGGATATGTGGATTCCGGGGCGTCAGGTAGGGGTTGTTTACCCAAACACAACCCCGCCCGCTGGCGTCACGACCGGCCGCTGGGTGGACATCGATCTGGCCGAGCAAACCCTGGCGGTTTATGACAATTACCAATTGGTTTTTGCCAGTTTGGTGGCAACCGGCATGGAGCCTTATTGGACGCGCCCCGGCCTGTTCCCGATTTACAGTATGAAAGAGACCGAAGACATGAGCGGAGCCTTCGAGGCAGACCGTTCTGATTATTATTATCTCGAAAAAGTACCTTATACGCTCTACTTTGACAAAGCGCGCGCCATTCATGGGGCTTACTGGCGCACTTCACTCGGCTTTGAGCAATCGCACGGCTGCGTCAACATGTCGATTGGGGATGCCGCCTGGGTCTATCGCTGGGTGAAAGAAGGCGACTGGGTCTATGTCCACGACCGCACCGGCAAAACCCCGGCAGACCCCGAAATTTATGGCGACGGCGGCGCGTGACCTTAATCCGCTTGGGTCACAACTTCTTTCATCTGTTCGACATAGGCCAGGCTTTGATGCCTGAAATAAGTGTTGTATAGTTCGGCATAATGACCGCCTTGCGCAAGCAAGGCGTCATGATTGCCCTGTTCGATAATCGCGCCTTCTTTCATGACCACAATCCGGTCGGCGGCTTTGACGGTCGACAGGCGATGAGCAATCAGAATGCTGGTCGAATTCTCCAGAATGAGATTTAAGGCTTGCTGGATCTGCCATTCGGTAAAGGGGTCGATGCTGGCTGTGGCTTCGTCCAGGATGAAGATGGCCGGCCTCTGGACGAGGACTCTCATCAGTGCCACCAGCTGGCGCTGGCCCATGCTTAATCTCGCGCCGCGCTCCCCGACTTCTGTATCCAGGCCATTCGGGAGAGTCTCCAGCCATTCCCCTTCGCCGATTCGGCGCGCCATCTCGATAATTTCATCCCGGCCTGTGCATTCAGGGCAGGCATAGCGGATGTTTTGCTCGACCGTTCCTGAAAAAAGAAAGGGCGATTGCGAAACGATTCCGAGTTGTTTGCGATATTGTTGAAGGTCAAAAGAGCGGATGTCCTGGCCGTCCAGCAGTAATTTCCCAGACTGAAATTCATAAAAACGGGCAATCAGCTTGGCAATCGAGGATTTGCCCGCGCCGGTATGGCCTACCAGGGCCAGATTCTCTCCCGGTTTAATGTGCAGGTTGAAGTTGGTCAGGATCGGTTCTTTGTCGGTGTAACGGAAATCCAGATTTTCGAAGAGAATTTCCCCTTTAAGCGGGGGAACGGCGCGTTGATCGAGCTGGTTTACGTTCGGGTCGGCGTCGATCAGCGCGAAAGCCCGTTCTGCCGCTGAAAGCCCGGATTGGATTTGGGCCCAGAACGAGGTCAGGTTGAGCAGGGGGAACATGAAATAATCGAGCGAATTGATGAATAAATACCATGCGCCAACGGTTACTACGCCTGCCGCGGCGCTCAGGCCGCCGGCATACACCAGAACGCCGACAAAAATGCCGCTGGTGGCGTTTAGCACCGGAAAAACCAGCGCAAGCACGAACCCGCGCCGGATGTTGACGCGATACGCCTGGCGGTTGGCCGAGTCGAAAATATCGAAGATGCTGTTTTCCTGGCGAAAGTTTTTGGCAACCGCGATCCCGCTGACGGTTTCCTTGATGGTGGCGTTGACATCGGCCATGGCTTGCATTCCGCGCTTGGTAACGATCCGCGCCAATCGGCGGAAGCCCATTGCAATCGCAAAGACAACCGGTATAAAGGCCAGCATAATCAGAAACAGCCGCCATTCGGTGTTGAACAGCACGACGCCTAAAATCACGGTCTGGACGAGTTGGGAGCCGACATCGGTGATGATCACGACCAATTGGCCGAAGTCGTTGGTGTCGCTCGTGATACGGCTGACGATCCGTCCGCTGGAGAATTGGTCGTAGAACGATAAATCGTGTTCGGCGGCGGCTCGAAAGGCGCGGGTGCGGATGTCGAGGACCATATCGCCGACGGCCCGTACCGTCAGGGCGCGCCGCATCCAGTTTAGGCCCCAGTTCAGGAAGGCGATCAGGGTCATCCCGCCGCCCACCAACAGGATGGCCTCGACGGTTGGCCGCTCTGCCAGCAAGTCCATGATTGCGCTGACGATCACCGGCAGGGCTGCCCCCAGTCCTGCCATCAACATCACCAGCCCCAGGATGGCAGCCATGCGCCCTTTTTGGGGCGTGAAAAAGCTGAGCATCCGTTTTGCCAGGTCGCTGTCTTTGTACTGGCGGTCGTATTTCTCTTCGTTTAGTCCGGCAAAGAAACCCATAAAACCTCGTTGGGTGAGTTGGGGATGCGC
>JAVEWN010000015.1:0-44949 GCA_034004515.1 Anaerolineales bacterium
ACCGCGACCGTTTCAAAATGCACACCCGTTCTCAAAAACAATCCGGTCATCAACTCAAAAAACTGGAACTGCGTTGGGCCAATCTTTTACCCAACTCTTCATAGCAAGTTTTGCGGTACTGCATTTTAAGGTTCCGTTTGATAGCACAGCATCCCTTTGGGATAACAATTTGGCGGAGCGCGATATCCGCATGGCGAAGATCCATCAAAAAGTATCGGGTGGCTTTCGCAGCGAAAACGGCGCTGAAGCTTTCGGCCACATCCATAGTCACATCGCTACTGCTCGAAAAAATGGGCAACCAGTGCTGGCTGCGCTTGTCCAGGCACTTTCCGGTTCGCCTTTTCGCGCAGCTTTCTTAGCCGCTATTCCGGCTGAATAGATATGTTTATTCTTGAGACTGTCCTCGATGTTTTGACGGTCGACAGGCAGTATTTATTTTTTGACAAACAGCAAGGTCTCCACAGACTGTAGATTTTTAGCCAACAATCCAAGGTCGGCCTGGGCAGTGGGCGAGTCGGTATCCATGCTATCCAATATCAGGTTGAGACGGGTCTGCATGTTGGTCGCCAGGTTGACGTCCACTGTTTCTACCAATGGTTGCAAAGTTTCCAAATGAGCGGCTGTGTCTGACAAAGCAACTTTAGCCCCTGAAAGGTTATCGTTTTGGAGTTCGATATTGGCAGTTTTGAGTTCGACAAGTGTTCTGAGTAATTCGACATGCAGGTTGGCGGAATCCACGTCTGTTTGCAAACTGTCTTTGTCTTCTTCGAGCGCCAAAACACGGTCATTTGCCGTTGCCAGTTGTGCTGACAGGTTATCCACCTGGCTTTGCAAATCTGACATAGACTGTTTCGTCTGGCTGAGCTCGGCTTTCAGGGGGCTATAACGCGCAAAGTGATCGGTTAGGAAACCTGCCAGAAAGACGACAACAACTGCCGCCAGCCCCATCAATCCAAGCCGCCAGATACGTTGGAAACGCTCTGTTTGTTGGGGCTTTTCCGCTTGAGCAGGGGAGAATTCTGTCTCTGCATGGTCTAATTCGGGCGTAGGTTGTTCCGATCCAGGGGCGGGTGAAACAGTTTCAGGGTTTTCGAATTCAGGTTTATTTGATTCAGCAGTCATCGTAATACTCCTTTGGTTGGTGTTCGCTCATGGCTGCGCTTTTTCTGGCGATCATCATAGCCGCTTGTATTGATTGGTTTTGAACGCGACTCAGTTAGTAGTTTCGCTCTTGTTTGCGTTGTTCACGAACCTGGCGTTCGACCGCATCCAAAGCGCCATTCAGGGTGGATTCGAAATGCTCACCTTTTTCAGTGGCTGCAATATGGTTTGCGCCCATATAGACAATGATGGTCACTTCGTTTATATAGTTTGTCTGGCGTTCTTTGGCGGGTTGCTTAAAGTTAACCATTGCGCCTGAAATGTCATGGTAGCCTTCTGCCAGCTTGCTAAGCCGGTCTACGGCCAGCGTATAGAATTCGTTCTCGCTTTTCTTGACCTCATCAATTTCATTATTAAACTCAATCGGAAAACTTGCTCTGTCCATTTTTACTTCCTTTGGCTTGTCTTGCTTTTAATAGAATGCAAAATTTAATAGCGGAAAACGGCAGCGATGGGTGAAGCTGTTGGCATTTCAGCCTGGGAAAGTGCATAAATGGTTCCGCCATTTTGAAGGGTTTTCATCGCTGCAAAGTCAATGAGCGCAAGGTTATTTTGTTTGCTCTGTTCATCCGAACGATGTGTGACCTTGCCCGTTTCGTGATCAAACGCCCCCCAAACCTGAGCCTCGCTAGATAAGACAAGTTTGTCCACACGCCCCTTGAAGGCGGCGGCGACAATTTCATCCACTTGATCTGTGGCTTTATTTGTACCAGCAAGCTGTTGATATTGCTCCATAGCTTTTTCTGTTCCCTGGCGGAAGTAAGCCTCTACAATCGGCCAGGCCCGTTCCTGTAGTTCTTCAGGCCGCAAATGCTCAGGGCTGCCAATAATGCCTGCTTCCATAATATGGGCATAGTCGCTGACCGTGCGATAAATGGGCAGCAGATAATCGACGCCTGCCAAGATCAGGGGTGCTTGCTGTTCATTAAAGATTCCCTGGAGACTCTTATCCACCAGGTTGAGATACTGCTCAACCCAGACTTTCTGCTCATCTTTGCCAGCGCCTTGTCCATGAAAAATGCCTTGCCCTGCCCCGCTTTGTGTTGTGTGCACCTGCAACTGTTTTTGCGGATCATTCTGGCGCAGGGCGGCTTCCAGGCTCGCCGGTGTCCCTTCCGGCAAATCAATTTGCCCCACGCTGGAACGCGTTCCTTCAAACAGTCGAACCTCATCCTGGCTGAGAGCCAGAATAAAGTAATGTCCATTGTTCGTGAACAGCGGCAAAACAGGCTTGACATAATAGGATTGAGATATGACCAGCAGTGCCTCAATCGCAAAGGGGATGTGGTAGTAATGAAAATCATTCGCTGCCATAAATACAGCCAAACCATCTTGCTGATGATCCCAGAAAATGGAGTCATCCATTAATGCCTGTCCAGGTTGCAGTAATGCGCTCACTTCGCGAGGGCCTGTGCCGCTGTCCAGCAGCTGCTTTTCCGCATCCCGCAGAAGATTTTTGAAGCGGATGGGATCTTGCTGGGTGTCCTGACCGGCACGATGTGTCGGCAGAAAAATCGAGATACTGGGGCTTGCCGTTTGCTGCGCCAATGCCTTGAGTTGGCCTAAAGTTAAGTTTTTCATCGGTTACTCCTCCATTTTTTATCTAACTTCTTTGAATTTATTGTTACCCTCACGGGGTTATTACCTCGCAGCCACATATACGAAACAATCATATAGGAATATTGATATTAGGCTTAAAAAGTCTCGAGGGTCGATCTGATTTCGACCTTTCCTAATATCATTTAATATCATTGATCAACCCTTGCTCCTTTGGCGTGTCTGTACGCGGCATTACAAGCTACAACGATTTAACTTCCTGTCAGTCGACGTGCGGAATTACCTCTCAACAAGAGGGTCATTGCAAACCCGGCAATAAACCCGCCGATGTGCGCCATGTAAGCCACGCCGCCTGTATCGGCTGTCTGGGTGATCGAACCGACGCCGCTAAAAAATTGCAGGACGATCCAGAAGCCAATAACGATCAGCGCTGGCGCTTGAATGACGCGCTGGCACTGTAACACGCTAACTTTTCCTTTTGGGAACAACAAAATGTAGGCACCAAGCACACCGGCGATTGCACCCGATGCTCCCAGATTGGGCACACTTGAATCCAAATTAAACGCCAGTTGGGCAAAAAGCGCGGCCAGGCCACACAGCAAGTAGAAGATGATGAACTGGACATGCCCGAAACGGTCTTCGACATTGTCACCGAAGATCCACAGGTAAAGCATGTTGCCACCCAGGTGAACCAATCCAGCATGCATAAACATGGATGTAAAGAGTGTTGGAAAATCGCCAACGGGATTGGCCAAGAAACGACTGGGGACAAAAGCCCACTGCATTATAAATGCTTCACTACTGTTCAGTTGTACAAAGAATACGAGCACATTTAGAACAATCAAAACATAAGTGACTATTGGAAATGTTCTACGCGTACTGTTATCATCCCCGATTGGGAACATGAAATATCTCCTTATACCCGTCCCGTTCACAAATTGCGTTTTTTATAAGAGCGTGAACACGCAATTTGTGACCACGGGCATTATATTAAGTTTGAGTGTTAAGCCAGGAATTGTTCGCGAACCTTGGCTGTGATCTGGCGTTAAGCTTTTCATTTGCTCCTTTGCGTATGGTTTCTGTTTTTGGGTGTCACCCCAATAAATATCCAGATTTCAACATTCCGATACCCGGTTAATTCAGGCCAAAGTGCAACCATGAATTCATTATATAAGAAACCCTCCCCGGCCACATCCATCGACCGGGGAGGGTTTACCTCCGCCACTTGGGGGAGAGAACACTCAAGATTTGGCTGGAAATTACTTGGCGATCACACGCACAGTGATGGTCAGGATGCAAAGGGTCTTGTTGCCAGCAACGATCGCCCAGTTTGTGCTGTAGAAGCCAGGTTGATCTGGGGCGTTCATATCCACGATAATGTTTGCACTTTCTCCATCTTTAATGGTTTGAGTGAGATCATAACTGCTTTTCTCGTGCATTTTTGTGCCACTGATAAATTTATAATCGACTGTATCTGTCCGCCATTCCTGACCACTGATATTCCTGACCGTCCAGACTGCATCGAAATTCTCGCGAACTTTGATTGCATCAGTGGGTAAAACTTTTGTTACCACGCAGTAATTCCCAGAGGGTTGCCCAATTTCAACCGGATTATCTTGATCTTCGAGCGTGGTGATGGCAACCCAAACGGTTTGACCAAAGCGCCTGCCCTTGTCGTTTTCAATCTGCCAAAAGCCCTGATACGTTAATGGATCAGTCGGAGCAATCAAGGTTACACTCAAATCGATCACCTCGCCAGGAGCCACATTGACCGGAATACTTAACGGTTGTCCGCCCATTTGCGCGGCAGCAACATTCCCGTAAGCGTAGACAAAGCGGTAATTGGGTGTCCAGGTGCAGGTTCCCGTGTTTTCGACCCGCCAGGTTTTGACAAATCCCGCTCCCGGTTTGAAGAATGGCGGGTTTTTCATATTATCATCATTGATGGTTATGTCAGAGACAAATTTCATGCCGTCCACGCAAGCGGGCGGGGTAGCCGTTGGGATGGGAGGCAAGGCTGTCGCGGTGGGCCGACTGGCTGGAATAGGAGTGGACAAAATCCCGGCCAGATCACTCTGAATATATTGTTGAATAAAGCTCAGAATCGTTCCATCTGTCAGCATCTCTCCCATCACCCGGTCGATCTCTGCTTTTAAGCGAGGTGTTCCCAGGCGCATCGCAACCGCCAAATCCTGTTGATCGAACCCCTGACCTGCCACGCGCAGATCGTGACGGGCACCGTAATAGCTGGCTGTTGCCTGGCCGACGACGACCACGTCCACCCGGTTTGCGATCAGGTCACGCACAGCTTCGTCAGCCTTTGTGTAGCTCAATAATTTATCGGCGCTCATCAGTTTTGTGTCTACCAGTGCGCTTTGGATCATACTTTGATAGGTTGTACCGCGCTGTACGCCCACACGATAGCGTGTCAGTTGTTTTAAATCGGTGATTGTTGGAACTTGCGAGCCATTCTTTGCCAGCACCGCGGTTTGGTTGACATAGTAAACTGTCGAGAATGAGATTTGGCTGACACGTTCGGGCGTAATCGAAATAGCTGCAACGGCCAGATCAATCTGGTTGAGGTTTAACGCATCTGAAAGTCCATCAAAGCTGAAATTCTGGACTTCAACCGGAATGTTCAAGCGACGCCCAATCTCCTCGATCAAGGCGATATCAAAGCCAGCTGCATGAAAATTTGGGTCAATAGAAGCAAAAGGTGGGTAATCCCAGGAAGTGCCGACTACAATTTTTTTGTTTGCCACAATCCGATCCCATACGGGGTCGCTCTCCAACGCGCCGCTGGTCGCACTGGCCGCAGGCATTACAGTCGACGCAGGAATGGCGGCCGATTCGGTCAATATATCCGTTGCAGAGCAGGAGATAAGGATCAGACTCATAATAACCAATACTGGAAAAATTCTTGGGAACAGTTTTTTCATGATACCTCCGTAGGTTAACATTTTTTGAATTGATCTCTCGCTTCGCCGTTTTGGTGAAGTCAGTCACTTTATTTGCACTGGGCTGCCAAGTATGCTTAAGGGTAGCGACAGCTTAATCTTATGATGAAGCGTCCCAGGCCGCATCCACCAGCCGGGGAGTAGTTGTCTCCGCCACTTTGAGCGCGATCGCTCGCGCGGCGCGGTAATTGCTTACCAGGGCCGGGTAGCTGACTGAGAGATCGGCGGCGCGCTGCTCAAATCAGAGACCGGGTAGGCGCGCATCTGCATGACTTCCATGATCAGACGGTCTGCCGCGACGATGGCCGGGCCCGGCTCGTCGACAAATTTGGATTGGATCGCGGCCCAGTCTGCCAGATAGCGCTCGCGTTCGATTACTGAAAGCGGATGAATATCCAGAGTTTCGACATGTTTTTGGCGTTCCTCAAGCTCGGCTTGCGCTTTCTTTTCATCGCCCAACGCCTGCACGGTATGCTCATACTCATCTCCAAATTGATTCTGGAGTTGTTTCGAACGGTTGCTGCTGATAAAGATCAGCGCCAGTATGACGCCAACGACTACCAAAGCCAAAACTACAGCGACGATAGGAGTGTATGTAGCATTCATAAAAACTCCTTTTTGATGCATGAAAGTGCCAGAAAAAGAACAGTTTGTGCCTTCACAGTTTTAATTTAAGGCATGGATTTATACTCGGCGTCTGGTGCCAAGTACGCCCAGCAGCACAAAGACGATTGCCGCCCCGATCAGAAAGCCGAAGTTGTACAGGCTGCCATCGTTGTAGACTTCGTAGATCTGTAATTCCGGGTTTATAAACGACAACACCATCGTGACCGGGGAAATGATTCCGTGCCAGATGCCAAGCAGGATTCCGGCTGTGCGTCCGTTGGCATCCGTTGTATTGACCAGCGGGTTGAGGCCCGGCATAGACAGTTCCATGTTTACGCTGGGAATTTCAACCTGCGTGACTTTACCAGGAGCGCAGCCTGCAGCCATGACAAGCAAGATGAGCAGTGCCGCAAAAATAAACAGTTTCTTATTCATGAGCGATCTCCAGATTTGGTTTAAGCGCGGGCAATTGCCCTGGGTGTTGGCTAAATGGCCGTGATCTTTTTGAAGAAAGATCACGGCCATCCTCATCGAATATCATTTGATTCAGGCAGAATTATTCGGGGAGAATTCTGCCCGATCAGTCTTCGATAATGAAAGTGACCTTCAACTGAACCCGATATTCCACGATTTGGCCTTCATTGTTCAGCTTGACCTGCTGATCTTTGACCCATGCGGATTTGAGATTCTTGAGCGTTTTGTGGGCGCGCGCAACGCCGACCAGGATTGCATCATCAAAACTCTTGTTGGAAGATGCGATGATTTCAGTTACTTTTGCGACGGTCATGGAAAGACTCCTTTGGTTGGGCTTACAAGAAACTTCAGATGGTTTTGTTTTTCACTGCTTTTTCATTGTATGACTCTGCTCGTCTGTTTACATCCATCGACCGGGGAGTGTTTGCCTCCGCCACTTGGGGGGTATCGGTTGCCTTCACGGGGGTATCTTAATCGACGCAGCCAGCGCAAGTGCTATAATTGGGAAGGATTCGAGCCACTTTTGGGCTTTTTCGGCGTGGTGAAACCGCACACTGTCACTTCCCAAGATATGAAAGACGAGCTTTTGCGCCAGGTCTGGCGTAATGCCTTTTGCGAAAACGAGTATCTCCGCACCGCAGGTACAGGTGACATGCCCGGTGCGGCAGTTCCGCATCAGCACAGCGATCCCGGTGGGATGCCGGGATTTGCGAAAGCGTACAAGCAGTAAAGGAAGTGGCATGGTCCCGCTTTGCGGGATGAGCTACCCCATAAGATACAAATGGATGCTTTGTAATAACGCCACGCTGTAAAAGGAACTCTCACCGGCAGAAGCGATTGCGGTCCATCACGGCGGCGGCCAACTGACTGCCGAGCATCAAATCGCCCCCCTTAAAAACGAGCGGGCCGGGTTGGATCAGATCCTACAGAGTCTACAAAACTCAGACTAACTTTTTGACAAGGAGAACTCCCATGAATCCCACCCCACCCGAAGACAAACTCGATTTCAAAAAGATCCTGCCTATTTTTGTGATTGTCTTGATCGACCTGCTCGGCCTGACGATCATCATTCCCCTGATGCCGCTTTACGCCACATCCTTCGGAGCCAACGCGCTGATGATCGGCTTCTTGGGGGCGGCCTACCCCATCGCCCAATTCCTTGGTGCGCCAATTCTGGGACGGCTCTCGGATCGCTATGGACGCCGCCCGGTATTGATTGCCTCACAAATTGGCACCTTTGCGGGCTTTTTGCTCCTGGGCGCGGCCAACTCGCTTTGGTTGTTATTTCTTTCGCGGATCATCGACGGCCTTTCGGGAGCCAATATCGCCACCGCTCAGGCCGCCATCAGCGACAGCACGACCGAAAAGACCCGCACCCAAGGACTCGGCTTGCTGGGAGCCGCCTTCGGGCTGGGATTTGTGGTCGGGCCGATCATCGCCTTCGTCTCGCTGGCCGCTAGTTCCAACAATTATCATGTGCCGGCTTTTGTAGCAGCCGGTTTCTCGCTCCTGTCGATTGGATTGACCTGGTTCTGGTTCGAGGAGACGCTGCCGCCCGAAAAGCGCGGCCTCGGCGATCAGAAACCATCCCTGTCCTTTGGAGCGATGTTCCAGGCGCTGCGCCATCCGCAGGTGGGCCTGCTGTTGATCTTGATCTTTGCTCAGCAAATTGCTTTTGGTGGTTTCGAGCAGCTTTTGTCGCTCTTCACCCTCAGCCGGTTGGGGCTTAACGCTTCGGGAAATTCGATCATTTTCGTTTTTGTAGGTATCATTGTTGTGATGGTGCAAGGTGGTTTTATCGGGCCGTGGAGCCGCAAGCTGGGAGACCGTAAACTGGTCTATTTGGGCCTGGCAACCCTCTCGATCGGCCTGATCCTGACCTCCCTAACACCGCGTCAGCCATTGCCGTCTTACAGTCGGGCCGCGTTAGAGGCCGAGTTGGGCGCAACCAGCGACGGGCGCGGCCATGAGATGCCGACTACCAGCCAGGTCCCTGTAGATTTACCGCCCGATGACAACAATGGCTGGCTGGGTCTGATTTGGATTTTAGTGGCGATGATTCCGGCCTCGATTGGCGGCGGCGTGCTGCAACCTTCGCTCAACAGCCTAATCACCAAACGCGTTACGTTGATCGAAATTGGTGGAATGTTGGGTATCTCGGCAGCCTTGTTGAGCGCGGCCAACGCGGTCGCACCCTTGCTGGGCGGCGCACTCTTCCAAACGCTTGGCTCCTCAGCACCCTTCCTGACTGGCGGAATCTTGCTCGGACTGCTGCTGATCTTCGCCATGCGGATGATCCAACCCGGGCGGGAAGAAGAGGCCCCGGCTGGGCTGGCACGCGGCGGAGGCGGGCATTGATCATCGTCACGAGACCGGGTAGCGCGTAGATCACCCATGCCGGCAAGCCGCACCTTCGCAAACAAAGATTTCAATTAACGTAGAGCGAAACATTCATCAACCCCCTCTCCCGCCCGGAGAGGGGGTTAAGCATCCGCCACAATTGAGAAAGAGTATCGGTTAACGACAATTGGAAGACTCTGTTGGGCATTCTATGGCTTCGTTATGGGTAGACAGAGACAGAGTAAAAACTTGGGGTGATCGGGGGCATTTACCCTGCCGATTGTGGCGGCGCTCCTTCGCCGCACAGTTGATCATCCATTGCAGAACGCGGCCACATTCGATATAATGCAGTCACATCCTCGCGAACAAGGAGAACCTTATGACTGAAATGCGGGTTGGAACGCGTGAATTAAAAAACCGGCTGAGCGAATATATGCGCCGCGTGAAATCGGGGGAAACGATTACCGTTACCGAGCATGGAAAAACCATCGGCCAGATTATCCCTATCCGACCTACGACCGAGGAGCGGCTTAAAGCAATGGTCACCGCCGGGCAGGTCGAGTGGGATGGTAGGAAACCCCAGCCCTATCAGCCTCGGGCGGTCAACAAGAGTAAACGCCAATTGTCGGACTTGGTGGTCGAGGATCGGGAATGATTCTTTACGTTGATACCAGCGCGCTGGTCAAACGCTATGTCCTCGAACCTGGTTCGGAAAACGTCAACGCCCTGCTCGAACAAGCCGAGACGGTTGCTTCGGTCGCGCTGACCCGCGTCGAAATGGCCTCCGCCCTGGCCAAAGCAGCCCGCATGAATTGGGTCGATATTGAAGAAGCCCAATCTGCCTGGCAAGACTTTCTCTCTCACTGGCCTTCTTTTGTGCGCCTGTCGCTCACCCAACCCCTGACTGAACGCGCCTCGCGCCTGTCCTGGGAGTACGGCTTGCGCGCTTATGACGCTACCCACCTGGCCGCTGGGCTGCTCTGGCAGGAAACTCTCGAAATGCCGGTTAACCTGGCAACCTACGATCGCGAACTATGGCTGGCAGGCCAAAAAGCAGGATTGTCAGTTTGGCCTGAAAACCTGGCTTCCTGAACCAGCCCTCTCAAAGTCACAACTCATGCATATCCTGCACGTTCACTATTCTCCCAACGATCCCGGACTAACTTTTTGGGCCGAAAATGCCGGCGCGCCCCCGCCCAAGTCCCAGCGCGGACGGGTTGCCAAAAACCCGAAGCCCCAGCCACATCCCTTCTGCCTTTCAAGCCAAGAACTGCGCCGCAACCTGGCCGGTGAAACCCGCAAAGTCGCTTTGCGCCTGCCCGCTGTGCGCGGCATCCCGCTGCCCTCGCCGCAACTGGTTCACAACTGGGAACTCGACACCGCAGACCCTCTCCTGGCTCCCTTTGTGGTGGATGGAATCTTTTGTCCACCCGAAACAGCTCTGGCCGTTTTACTGGCCTTTGCCTCCCCGCAGCCTGATTCAAGCGCATCATTCTCCGCCTCGCCTGTCCTTCGTTATTGGAGCCTGGCCGCCAGCCTGGTGCTGGAGAGCCTGGCCGCGCAAAAGTTCCTGCCAACCATCGCTGAAAAGCAGGCCCGCTGGCAGGCCATCCTGGATTCGCCTAAAGACGCTGCCCGCCTGACCCAATTGTCAGAAGCCATGCCGCCGGTATGCCGGGCCGAAAACCCCGAAATTTCCCCTAAACAACTGCTCAATAGTTTCATCAACACCTTCAGCGACTCCCTCATCCGCGCCTGGGGCCGGGATACCGCCCCAAACCTTTCCCACACCGAAACTGATCCCGCCCGGCGTTGGCTGCAAACCTTATTTACGCCGGATGCTGCCCTGAAACTGACCCCCAACCAGGCCTATTCGCTCACCTCCGGCTACCGGGCCTGGATGCGCAACCTGCACGTTGCCGGTGACGCCGCTTTTCGGATTGCTTTCCGCCTCGAAGCACCCGCCTTGCAGAATCAAGACTGGAAATTGCACTATCTCATCCAGGCCAAAGACGACCCCAGTTTGCTGATTCCCGCCGGAGAAGTCTGGAAAAAGACCCGCGGTGTGCTAACCCATCTTGGTCATCGTTTTGAACAGCCCCAGGAAAAACTGCTAACCGGCCTGGGCTATGCCTCGCGGCTCTTCCCGCCGATCGGGGATAGCCTGAAAGGCAAACGCCCGACCGAATTGGCGGTCGATACCAGCGGCGCATACACCTTCCTGCGCGAGACTGCGCCGATTTTGGAAAATGCCGGTTTTGGGATTCTCGTCCCGCCCTGGTGGAACAAGAAGGGCGCCCGGCTGGGCGTCAAGGTCAAGATGAAGTCGAAGCACGAGAAGGGTGCGCCGGGGCAGCTGACTCTCGACAACCTGGTGCGTTACCAGTGGCAGTTATCGGTAGGCGAAACCGAATTGAGCGAGACCGAATTCCGCGCGCTGGCAGAACTCAAATCACCGCTGGTGCAGATTCGCGGCCAGTGGGTCACACTCGATGCCGACCAAATCGACGCCGCGATTAAGTTTTGGGAAAAGCAGCAACTTGAAGGTGAGATGGGTTTGCTTGAAGCCATGCGGATGGGGCTGGGCGGCGCATCGCAGGTCGGCGGTTTGCCGATCGATGGGGTCGAAACCGACGACTGGCTGCGCGAATGGCTGGAGAAATTTAACCAGTCTGCTAAACTGGAAGTTTTACCGCCGCCTGCGGGCTTGATCGCCCAGTTGCGGCCTTACCAGGAATACGGCTACTCGTGGCTGACCTTCCTGCGCCGCTGGGGCATGGGGGCCTGCCTGGCTGATGATATGGGCCTGGGCAAAACCATCCAGGCGATTGCGTTGTTATTGCGTGAAAAAGAGAGGCGGACCGACGTACCCGCCCAGGCAGGGCCAGAGCGAGAGCAGACACGCAGGCCTGCCACGACAACCGCCTTGTTGATTGCCCCGACTTCCGTAGTCACCAACTGGGAGCGGGAAGTTGGCAAGTTCGCGCCCGGATTGCAGACTTATGTTCATCGAGGCGCGGACCGGCTCAAGGGTGGGGCGTTCCACGAAGTGATCAGAGACAAGGACGTGGTGCTGACCAGTTATCCGGTTGCAAGGCTGGATGCCGAAGCGCTTCAATCCATCCAATGGTCAGCCTTGATTTTGGATGAAGCCCAGAATATCAAAAATCCCGATACCAAGCAGACTCAGGTCATCCGCAAAATTGAGGCAGATTTTCGGATTGCGCTGACCGGCACGCCGGTGGAGAACCGCCTTTCGGAGCTGTGGTCGATTATGCAGTTCCTGAACCCCGGCTACCTGGGCGCGCGCAAGGCTTTCCGCGAGAATTTTTCCCTGCCGATTGAGCGTTACCAGGACAAAACCGCGCTGGAGCAGTTGAAGGCCCTGACGATGCCTTTCATCCTGCGGCGCGTCAAAACCGACCCGCGTGTGATTTCTGATTTGCCCGAAAAAGTTGAGACCAAAGTTTACGTTACGCTAAGCGAGGAGCAGGCCACACTGTATGAAGCGGTCGTGCAGGATGTCATGCAGGAAATTGAGAGTGAAGAGGGCGTTAAGCGGCGCGGCCTGGTGCTGAGTATGCTGATGCAGCTGAAACAGATTTGCAACCATCCGGTGCAATACCTGCACCAAACGGGCAAAAACGCGGCGGAGGCTGCGCTCGATAATCGCAGCGGTAAGTTAGAGCGGTTGGGTGAATTGCTGGAGGAAATCCTGGCCGAGGACGACCGGGTGCTGATTTTTACCCAATTTGCAGAAATGGGGGGGATACTGGCCGAGTATTTGCCGCGCGCTTTTCACGCCCCGACCCAATTTTTGCATGGCGGCACATCGACGAAGGCGCGCGATCAGATGGTGAAGCGTTTTCAGGAAGAGGATAACGCCCCGCCAGTCTTCATCCTGTCGCTTAAGGCGGGCGGAACCGGCCTGAATCTGACCCGCGCCAATCATGTCTTCCACTTTGACCGCTGGTGGAATCCGGCGGTTGAAGATCAGGCCAGCGACCGGGCCTTCCGCATTGGGCAGAAGCGCAACGTGCAGGTCCATAAATTTGTAACCACCGGTACGCTGGAAGAGATGATTGACGATATGATTGAGGCGAAGAAGGGCCTGGCCCAGGCGGTGGTTGGCAGCGGCGAAAATTGGCTAACCGAAATGAGCACAGATGAACTGCGCAGAGTGGTGAGGCTGCGCCGCTAACAAACCCGTAACCACGAAGGTCACAACGCGGCACAAGGAAAACTGAAGAACTTCCGTCGTGTCACTTCGTTACCGTTGTGGTAAAAAAAGAGGCAAATATGTCGTGGCGAGATTATGATGATTATTACAAGCCGTCCAAGCCTAAAGAAGCCAAAGATGGCATTAAAGCCCGCAGTCAGCGCGGGGCCTTTGCGCAGAGTTGGTGGGCCAAGCGTTGGGTTGCGGCCCTGGAGCGGCTGGTTGATTCGGGTCGTCTGACGCGCGGACGAAGTTACGCCCGCCAGGGTCAGGTGCTTTCCATCGACGAAACCAAAGATGGGATTGCGGCCAAGGTGCAAGGCTCGCGTTCGACGCCGTACAAAATCAAAATCCAGATGTCCCCGTTGTCAGATGCGGAATGGGAAAAGGTTTTCGACGGGCTGGCAGAGCAAGCTATTTTTACGGCGCAATTGCTGGCGGGAGAAATGCCGCAGGAGATTGAATCGGCCTTTGAGACCGCCAGGGTGAGCCTGTTCCCGTCCAAACGCGCTGATTTACAAACCGATTGCTCGTGCCCTGATTATGCCAATCCCTGCAAGCACGTTGCGGCCACCCATTACATTTTGGGAGAGCGCTTTGATGAAGACCCTTTCCTGATTTTTCGCTTGCGCGGACGCACCCAGGAACAGGTGATGGAAGCCCTGCGTCAGCGTCGGGCCGGGCAGGATGATTTTACCGAAGAGCTGGAAGAACCCGAAGTTGTAACTCCGCTCGAAGAGCAAATTACTCACTTTTGGGGGAGGGCTGCTCTCTGGGAAGGTTTCTCCGTTTCAATTCATGCGCCCACAATCGCAATGCCTGTCCTGAAGCGGCTGGGAAACGCAAATTTCGTCCCTGCTCCCGGCCTGGAAACATTGCTGGGTGGGGCCTACCGGACGATCAGTCAAAAAGCAATTGAAGTGGCCTATCAGGATGCCGAGACGACCTGATAGGGTTGTGGAGATACACCCCAATTTTCCAAAGTCATCCAAAAATTGCTTGCCTTGCCCTGCAAGCCGTTATAAAATCTCATTTTCACTGGGTACAAGTTTTTACCATGTCTGCCTTTTTTCGCTCTATTTTACGCCCTATCTCCACCACCAGAGAGGGAGGCTTCCACTTTGATTCCCGAAGAGCCTTGTGCCCCTCGTGGGCACCCACCTATCTCATTATTTGTGGTATAGTGCCACAAACCAAGAAAGGAAGAAATTTATGCCAACTGCTCCTGTTTCTCAAATATTAACCCTGGCGGAGATGGTCTCCTACCAGGAAGGCAGCATCGTTAGCCGCCAAGTGACCAAGTCTGAAGCCGGGAATACAACCCTGTTTGCGTTCGACACTGACCAGGCTCTCAGCGAACACACAGCCCCGTACGCCGCCCTGGCGCACGTTTTGGAGGGCAGTGCGGATATTTCGATCTCCGGCCAGCATTTCACGCTGGAGGCCGGCCAGGCCATCATCATGCCGGCCAACGCGCCCCATGCTGTCCGCGCCAGCCAGCCCTTCAAAATGCTGCTGACCATGATCCGGGCCTGAGCTGACTTTGGAGTTCATTTTGCCCCACTTGCACAAAATGCGGTGGGGCAGTTTTATCTTAAAGGCTTCTCCTGGATTCCGATTGCTAAAAAGAAAATAAAAAAAATACAAGCCTCACTGGACAGAAATCTCTGCCTCGGCTAAACTAGATAAGTTATTTTCGCAGCGAAGGAGCACTTATGGATTTCAAAAATGATGATTCTTTAACCCGCCGCATCGCTATTTTGCAACAGCGCGCCAAGACGATGCGTGAAAACGATTTCTATTTTTACAACCAGCCGATAGAAGAGATGCGCGGCGGGGCGCGGGTATTGGTCAACGGCCGCGATATGAGCATGTATGCTTCGTATAGCTATTTAGGATTGATCGGCCATCCCCGGATTAACGAAGCCGCCAAACGCGCAATCGATAAATTCGGCACCGGCACGCACGGCGTCCGCACTCTGGCGGGTTCTCTAACCATCCACCGTGAATTGGAAGAGACGATTGCTGATTTCAAACATACCGAAGACGCCGTAACTTTTACCTCTGGTTACGCCACCAACCTGACCACGATTTCAACCCTGATGGGCCGCGGCGATTTCGTCATTTCAGACAAGCTCAACCACGCCTCGATTGTGGATGGCTGCATGATGTCGGGCGCAGAGTTTCGCCGCTTTCGCCACAACGACATGGCTGACCTCGAGAAGCGCTTGCAACAGATTCCAGAAGGCGTCACCAAAATGGTCGTGGCCGACTCGGTCTTCTCGATGGATGGCGACATCATTGACCTGCCGCGCATGGTTGAATTGTGCCGGAAATACGGCGCGTACCTGATGATGGACGAAGCTCACTCGGTGGGTGTGCTGGGGGCAACCGGGCGCGGCATCGAAGAACACTTTAACATGGTCGGCGCAATCGATATCAAGATGGGCACCCTCAGCAAGACTATCCCCTCCGTCGGCGGATATGTGGCCGGCAAAAAAGAATTGATCGATTACCTGCGGCATGCTTCGCGGGCTTACATTTTCTCGGCGGCCCTGCCGCCCGGCCAGGCCGCCGCCGCCAATGAATCCTTCAAGGTTATTTTGGACGAACCCTGGCGCATGGAAAAGCTCTGGAAGAACACCCATCAGTTCATCGATGGATTAAAAGCAATGGGCTTCGATACCATGCTGACTGAAACAGCCATTGTGCCGGTCCTGTGCGGCACCGATGAGCGCGCCTTTGCGCTGACGCAGGCCTGCCAACGCCAGGATGTCTTTGTCTTACCGGTGGTTTCACCGGCCGTGCCCGAAGGCTTGGCGCGTTTGCGGGCCACCGTCACCGCCGCCCACGAAACTGACGAAATCCAGTATGCGATGGATGTCATCGAAAAAGCGGGCAAGCAAATCGGAATTATTTAGAAGCCAGCAGCAAAGCAAAAGGCCAGTCTCAGGTTGAGACTGGCCTTTTTTGTTTGACAGGGCTTGCGCGTGAACTGAGGGGTTGTAATAGGATAACCTCCGCAGATTCACTCTTTAACATTTTCTTTGATTTTTAAGGCTTGGCCCACCGCGGGCGCGAAGTTGAAAGGCTTCTGGACGCGGATGACGCGCAAGAATCCAGTTTTTTTAATCCTTTTGGTTTTCCTTGCTGAACTGTGTGCCCTTCGTGGTTAAAGGTTTAATCTTTGCCCGGCGGGAAGACCCTCCCAACGCTGGAACAACACTTTTACAAGCCCTAATCTTCAACCATGGCTTGCGGCTCAAGCGGCTTATGCGGTTCGACCTTGAGCAGTTTGAACCCGGTTTGGACAGACAGCCCAATCAGCAGGGCGAAGATGAGCGTCCCGATCCCGGCCGGGCCGCCCAACAGCCAGCCGACGCTGACGACCGTCACTTCGATCAGGCCGCGCGCCAGGCGGATGCTGATTCCGGTCGTGCGTCGAATTGCCAGCATCAGGCTGTCGCGTGGGCCTGCGCCTGCGTCCACCCCGATATAAATGGCGCTGCCCAGTCCCATCCCAAGAATCCCGCCCAGCAGCATGATTATTTGGAGCGCCAGGGGCCCGCGCACCGCCGGAATAATCCAGAGCGCCAGGTCGATCCAGGGTCCCAGGCTCAGAATGTTTGCGAGCGTGCCCCAGCCAATCTGTTCATGCAGAATTAACGATCCCGAAAGAACCAGAAATCCCATCAAGATCGTCATTGTGCCGGGCGTAACGCCGATTTTTTGCGAGAGCGCCACTTCGAGCACGGCCCAGGCGCTTGTCCCCAGGTTGGCGCGGATCATGGCTGCGATTGAAAAGCCCATGATGACAAACCCAATTTGGAGGGTCGTGAAATCACGCCCTAAAGTTTTCCAGCGGATTGGTTTGAACATATCACCCCTGCTTACAGACTGGCCTGGCTAAACATTTGACGGGCCTGAGACATGGCTTGCCGCGAGCCGGCCAGTGTCAGTTCGTCGCCGTCTTCGAGTTGGGTGTTGCCATGCGGAACCTGCAAATCGCCCTGACGGTGGATTGCCAGGACAAGCAAATCACCGGGCAGTTGCAAATCGCGCAGGCGTTTGCCGGCATGAGGTGGGTTGCACGAAACCATCGCAATTTCTTTGTCATCGTCGGTGCGGGTTAGCAATTGGTACATGCTTGGGTTGCGGCCCACCAGGGCCAGCATCGTGGCCTGGTCGAGCATCGGATCGAGGGTTTGAACCCCCAAACTCTTAAAACGTTTTTGTTGCTCGCTGTCACCCGTTTGCACCACGACATGCTCAATCCCATAGCGTTTACGCGCCAGTTCGCAAACCCGATAGTTAAATTCATGGTCAAGCGCGGTGCAAATCACAGCCCGCGCGGTTTCGAGATAAGGCGCGGCGCTTGAACCGTCCTGATCGAGATCGGCCTGAACCACATCCAGCCCGCGTTGACGGGCGCGTTCCAGGCTTTTTTCGTCCGCATCAATCACGATCACCGCTTCGTTGTGCGCGGCCAGTTGCTGGGCCACCCGCAGCCCCAGTTCATTTGCGCTGGCAACCAGGATCGGCGGCGCGACGCGCGTAGGACGGGGCACAAAGCGGTTAAAAATCAGCGGAGCCAGGGTGACTGTAATCAGCGCCACCAGGATGATGGCCGCATTGACCGAGTCGCTGATGATGCCGAGTCGCAGCCCAATCGCCGAAGCCGCAATAATGAGCGACAAACGCGCTGAGAGCAGCACGCCCGCGCTCAGGCTTTCCCGCCACGAAAATCTCAAGCGCAATACCAACGCCGGAATGAGCTTGACCAGAATTGCGGCCCCCAGCAAAAGCGGCACCAGTAAAATAGCCTGAGGGGAGTTTAACAGGGCTGAGAAGTTGAAGTTGACTCCCACCATAATGAAAAAGATCGGGATGAAGAAACCAAACCCAATCGCTTCAAGTTTGTGAACCAATTGGTTGTCTTCGGGGGTGCGCAGGAGTGCCACCACCGCCCCGGCCAGAAACGCGCCCAAAATGATCTCGGTTCCGAGCAGTTCTGAAAGCGCAACGAAAACCAGCATCATCGTAAAAGCCGCCCGCACTTTAATTTGCGAAGAAGCCTGGCTTAACTCATCGAAGAGCCGCCGCACCCCAGGAATTTTGTTGAAAAAGCGCGTGCCGAGGTTGTAGATTAAGAAAAAAGCCACAAAAAGAATGCCAATCAGCAAAATATCGAGGGTCAGGCCGCTTGAAATAACCGCCACCAGCACCGTGATCAAAAGCATGGTTGCAAAATCTGCGATCATGGATGCAATCAGGATCGTCTGACCAAACGTTCCGTTCAGCATCCCGTTCTCTTTCAAGATCGGCATGACCACGCCCAGCGAGGTGGTCGAAAGGATCAGGGCCAGCATCCAGGGGTTTTTAACCAGGTCCAGCTTGAAAAAGAGCAGCCCGAGCGCCGAAGAGAGCAAAAGGGTCAGCAAAAAACTGAGGCCGCCCATTGAAAGCGGCCCCCAGGTGCGCGGGCCAGCCTTCTGCGGCTTTTTTGCGCCGAATAAGCCCAAGCCTGAGAAATCGATTTCCATCCCTGATAAAAACATCAGGAAGACAAAACCCAGTTCGGCCAGCAAATCCAGAACCGGATCGTGCTCGCCAACCAGCCTGAACCCGCTCTGGCCGATGATGATGCCCGCCATAATCTCCCCGACAACAACCGGCAGGCGCAGGTTCTTGAAGCGCGAAAGGATGATCGGAACCAGAAAAGCCAGAAAAATTACCAGTAAGAGTGAAACAAAAGATGTCGATTCTTCCATAAAATTCTCCTCACAGCCGTAAATATAGCATATTCTCAAGTCGATTGCTATGATGTTATACTCGCGGCATGGCCTCTCTTATTCTCAAACCCGGACGTGAAAAATCGCTCCTGCGCCGTCATCCCTGGGTCTTTTCGGGCGCGGTCGATCAAGTCAACGGCAATCCCGCCAGCGGGGCGACGGTTGACTTGATCGCCGCAGATGGACAATTCCTGGCGCGGGCCGCTTATTCGCCTGCCTCCCAGATTCGGGCGCGGGTCTGGACGTTTGACCCGGATGAAGCCCTGGATGCGGACTTCTTCCGACGCCGGATTTCTGCTGCGCTCGAACGGCGCGCCACCTTTAGCCTGGCCGCCGTTTCTGATGCTTTGCGGCTCGTCCATGCCGAATCGGACGCAATCCCCGGCCTGGTCGTTGACCGTTATCGGGACGTACTCGTTTTGCAAATCCTGACGGCTGGCTGCGAGTTTTGGCGCGAGACCCTGGCCGACCTGCTGCTAGAAGCGACCGGCGCCCAGGCGATCTACGAACGCTCAGACGCCGACGTGCGCCAGCTGGAGGGGCTGCCGGCCCGGCTTGGTCTGATGCGCGGCGCACAGGTTGAATCTCGCCTCGTGATTCAGGAATACGGCCTAAAATTCCTGGTCGACATCGAATCCGGTCATAAAACCGGCTTTTACCTCGACCAGCGCGCCAACCGCCACCGGGTTGGGCAATTGGCGGCAGGGCGCGATCTGCTGAATTGTTTTTGCTACACCGGCGGGTTTAGCGTCCACGCGGCCCGGGGCGGGGCCAAAAGCGTCGTGTCGGTCGATAGCTCGCGCGACGCGCTCGCCCTCGGGCAGGAAAATATGGCCTTAAACGGAATCCCGGCTGAGGGGACGGAGTGGCTCGAAGCCGACGTTTTCACAGCGTTGCGAAAATTCCGGGATCAGAATCGCTCGTGGGACCTGATCGTCCTCGATCCCCCAAAATTTGCGCCGACTGCCGCCCAGGCTGAAAAGGCCGCCCGCGGCTACAAGGACATCAATCGCCTGGCTTTCAAACTGCTGCGCCCCGGCGGTATTTTGGCAACTTTTTCGTGTTCAGGGGGGATTGATGCGGCCTTGTTTCAGAAAATTGTCGCTTCGGCGGCGCTTGATGCAGGGGTGGATGCCCAAATTGTCGAGTACATGGCGCAGGGGCCAGATCACCCAGTTTCGATTCATTTCCCGGAGGGGGCCTACCTGAAGGGATTGCTGTGCCTGAAAAGCTAGGGCGATTGGGGTTGCAACGCTTATGAATGGGAATGCTCCAGCTCTTCCCAGCGCTGGTAGGCGCGCGCTAATTCCTCTTCCAGTTCTTTAAGTTTATCCACCGTCCGGCTGATTTCAGAAGCGGAGCGCTGGTAAAAGTCCGAATCGGCCATATCGTGGGCCAGTTTGTGTTGTTCGGCCTCCAGCGCTTCGATCCGGCCCGGTAGTTCGGCCAGTTCGCGTTGTTCGGCTTGCAGGGCGCGCTGCTCCTTGTAGCCCGGCTTGCGGGGGGTGGCGGGCGTTTCTGCGCGAATTGTTTTGGTTGGTTTTTCTTCAGCCGTTTTTAGCGGCCCGGCTTGTTCCAGCCGCCAGTCGTCGTAACCGCCGATATATTCGCGCACCAGGCCGTTCTCGTCCAGCGCGAGGGTGCTCGTGACCAGGTTGTTGAGAAAGGCCCGGTCGTGGCTGACCAGCAAAAGCGTGCCGTTGTATTCCATCAGCAAATCTTCGAGCACTTCCAGGGTTTCAATGTCCAGATCGTTGGTCGGTTCGTCGAGGATCAGCAGGTTGGCGGGTTGGGCCAGCAGGCGGGCCAGCAGCAGCCGGTTTCTTTCTCCGCCTGAAAGGGCGCTGATTGGGGCTTTGACGCGCTCGCGGGTGAAGAGAAAATCTTCGAGGTAGCCCACCAGGTTGCGCTGTTTGCCGTTGATGGTGATTGTGTCGCGTCCCTGGCCGACGTTATCCAGCAGGGATTTGCTCTCGTCGAGCTGGGCGCGCAGTTGGTCAAAGTACGCCACTTCGAGATTGGTTCCGAGTTGCAGGCTGCCTTGCTGCGGGGTCAGTTCTCCCATCAGCAGGCGCAGCAGGGTGGTTTTGCCGGAGCCGTTCGGCCCAATGATCCCAATTTTGTCGCCGCGCTGGATGGTGGTTGAAAAGGAACGCACGACCGGCCGGTTCTCAAAAGCGTAACTGATGTTTTCGGCCTCGATCACCAACCTACCCGAACGTTTTTCGGTCTGGATTTTCATTCGTACTTTGCCTGCCTGTTCGCGCCGTTCGCGGCGCGCCTCCCGCAAGCGTTTAAGGGCCCGAACCCGGCCTTCGTTGCGCGTCCGGCGGGCCTCGGTCCCTTTCCGAATCCATTGTTCTTCCTGGGCCAGTTTTTTGTCGAAATTGATATTTTCGTCCTGCTCGGCAGACAGCAAGGCTTCTTTGCGCTGGAGGAAGGTGGCGTAGTTACAGTCCCAATCGAACAGACGACCGCGATCCAATTCGACGATCCGGGTTGCCAGTCGTTGCAGGAAAACCCGGTCGTGGGTCACGAAAAACAAAGTGCCGTTCCAACGCTTCAGGAAATCTTCGAGCCAGTCGATGGCTTCGATATCGAGGTGGTTGGTCGGTTCGTCGAGCAGCAGCAGGTCGGGGCTGCCCACCAGTTGACGCGCCAGTAAGACCCGCCGCTTTAGCCCCGCCGATAAAACTTCAAATTGGGCGGAGGGGTCGAGCTGCATCCGCGAGAGAATCTGCTCCACTTGTAATTGGGCCTGCCAGGGCTGCTCAGGATTGCGCGCCTGTTGGGCGAGGCCCTGCGCGACAATTTGATTAACCGTTCCGGCCAGTCCGAGCGGAACTTCTTGCGATAAATAGGCTGCTTTCAGGTTTTGCTGGCGCGCCAGGCTGCCGCTGTCGGGCGCAATATCCCCGTTCAGCAATTTGAGCAGAGTCGATTTTCCGGCCCCGTTGCGGCCCAGCAAGCCAATCGATTCGCCGCGCTCGATTTGCAGGTTGATATTTTCGAGGAGTAAAGGCCCGCCGAAACCCAGGCTAACCTCTTGTAAACTGATAATTGCCATACGTTTTTCCTTTGACCTGAAAATATACTACATATATCGTGAAAGATGCGTCAATTTTTAGGCCGATTTTGGTCTTGAGCAGTAAATGGTTTTCTTACAAATCTCTTGCTTTCTATGCGCGTAATTGCGATACAATTTTTATCAAAAATCTGACGGAGGCTGCCATGTCTGACACCGATCCAACCACAAACCCTGAATCTGCTCAATCTTTTTCCTTCAAGGCCGAAACCAAACAACTTCTCAATATCCTGATTCATTCCCTTTACAAAGAGCGCGAAGTTTTCCTGCGTGAACTGCTCTCAAACGCCTCGGACGCCCTCCACCGCCTCCGTTTTGAAATGTTGACCACCCAGGAGGTCCTCGACCCTGAAGCGGAACTGGCGATTCAGATTACCGTCGACAAGGACAAGCGCAGGATCACCCTTCAAGACAGCGGGATTGGCATGACGCGCGAGGAAATCATCGAACACCTCGGCACAATCGCCGAATCGGGCGCGCGCAAGTTCATCCAGGCCTCGCAGGACCAAAAGGCGGATTTTTCGCAAATCATCGGCCAGTTTGGGGTTGGGTTTTATTCCGTTTTCATGGTCGCAGACTGGGTGCGGGTCACATCGCGCTCCTTCCGTCCGCAGGCCGAGGCGGTGAGCTGGTACGCCACTGGGGAGGACACCTACGCTGTTGCTCCCGCCGAGATGTCTGAGCGCGGCACCCGGGTCGAAATCCAGCTCAAGGAAGATGCCGCCGAATTCGCAGATGAATTCCGCATCCGAAACATCATCCACCGCCATTCTGATTACATCGGCTTCCCAATTTATATTGGCGAGACCAAAGAAGCGGTCAACAAACGCAGCTCGCTTTGGCGCACGTCGAAATCTGAGATTAGCGAAGAGCAGTATCAGGATTTCTACCGTCAGACCACGCTCGATTGGGAAGAGCCGCTGACGCGCATCCACTTTGCGACCGACGCTCCCGTCCAATTGTACGCGCTGCTTTACATCCCTGCCAAATCTGAGCGCGGCATGTTTGCCCTGCGCAAGGAAGACGGCCTGAAACTTTATTCCCGTAATATCCTGATCGACGAATACAACAAAGACCTGCTGCCGGAATACCTGCGCTTTGTGCAGGGCGTGGTCGATTCAGAAGACCTGCCGCTGAATGTTTCGCGCGAAACCGTCCAGGCCAGCGGTTTGATGCCGCTCTTGAAAAAAGTGCTGACCGGACAAGTCCTCAAAGAACTCGAAGCGCTTGCCAAAAACAACCCTGAAAAATACCAATCTTTCTGGCAGGAATTTGGCGGCTACCTCAAGCAGGGAGTCGCTTCGGATCCGGGCGAAGGCGAGAAGCTGCACGATCTGCTCCGTTTCCACACCAATCTGCACGCTGAAAGCTGGTCTTCGCTTGCAGAGTATGCCGGGCGGATGAAAGAGGATCAGAAAGAAATTTACTATATCGTTGGTGATGATGCCAAATCGGTGCTGCGCAGCCCGCACCTCGACAGCTTCCGTGAGCAAGGCGCGGAAGTGTTGCTGCTGACCGAGCCGATGGATTCTTTCCTGCTGATGGGCCTGCGCAAATATAAAGATTTCGAGCTGAAAAATGTGGCCCAGGTCGAGCTACCCGAAAAAGAAAAAGATGTCTCCCAAACCGAAGTGGAGCGCATCGCAGATTCTGATTTCAGCGGCCTGATCGAACGTTTCAAGCAAGTCCTTGGAGAGCGGGTGGCGGATGTCCGCGCCAGCAAGCGTCTCTCTCAATCGCTGGCGCGGCTGGTAGACCCTGAAGGCGCGCTTGAACCTGAATTGCAGCGGGTTTACAGGTATCTGGGCCGGGAATATGAAATTCCCAAGAAAATCCTTGAGTTAAACCCGTCTCACCCGCTCTTGAAGCAGCTGCTCGAACCGGGCGCGGAGGCTGCTTTGCAAGACATCATTATCGAACAAATTTTTGATAACGCCCTGCTGGTGGAAGGCCTGCATCCCGACCCCTCCGGCCTGGCCGAACGCATTCAGCGCATCATGCAGGCCGCCCTCGCCGCAAAGCCTGAATGAGGGCAGCAGAACCAGCTTAAAAAGTGAGTCAAAAAACGCCAGTTTCTCTGGCGTTTTTTGACTCACTGTGGCAAAAGGCAGCCGACGGCTGCCAGATTTATCCTGCTCAGCGAAATCCGCCGCGCGGACTGCAATTGCTGCCTGCATTCCCCGCGGAGCCTGCATCCACGAAGCCAAACGAGGCCACAGCCGAGAGTTTCTTGCGGGTTTGGGCGCTCTGGCATTGCGGGCAGGCCGGCAGTTGGTCGGCTTCAGAAAAACGGAGCATTTTCTCAAATTCGGTTCCGCACTCATTGCAGCGGTATTCATAGAAAGGCATCGCTTGGTTTCCTTGTCGTTGAAGTTGTTAGCCGGCGCAGGGCGCAATTGCTGGCCGGATTGTCTCAGTATTGGATGCGCGAACTCGAAAATAGTTGCACTCCCAAATATGCAAAACGGGCAAAACGCGCTCGTGGAGGCCGTATTTTGCCCGTTTCAGGGTTGTTTGGCGAATATCTGGATCAGACCACGCGTTCGCGCAATTCCGAGCTAACGTAGTCCATCAGCGAGACGACCACCGCAATCGCCAGCATTTGGACGCTTGCGGCCCGGTAGTTGAGCAGGTTGATATTTTGCTGGAGTAGGAACCCGATCCCGCCGCCGCCCACAAAACCGATGATGGTGGACATGCGCACATTGATATCCCAACGATACATGGTGTACGAGATGTAAGGCGGGATAATCTGGGGAATGACGGCGTAGATGATGGTTTGCAGACGATTGGCCCCGGTTGCCTCGATTGCTTCGAGCGGGCCGGACGATATGCTTTCAACCTGTTCCGAATAAAGTTTTGCCAGGCTGACGATGGTATGCAGCCCAAGCGCCATCATGCCTGCAAACGGGCCAATTCCCACCGCGATCACAAAAACAATCGCCATCACCAGCGCTTCGACAGAACGCAGGGCATTCAGCAGGGTGCGCGTGATTGTGTAGATTACGATCCCGATCGGGAGCGATTCTTTGGTTTTGGTCAGGCTGGCCAGCAGCAGACCCGCAGCCGCGCCCGCCAGAATTGGCCCCCAAATGATATAGGTTGGATTTTGGATTTGATAAAGCCAGTCGATCAGTTGGCCGATCAAACCAAAGACGGTCGCTCCGGCCAGGGCGGCTAAAATCAGGTTGGTGGTTTTCAGGGCTGCCACGGGTAATTTCTCAGTGGCCGTTTGGCCTATCCGCCCTAAAAAGTTGCTCAGGGTTGCGCCTGCCGCAAGCGCGCCGACACCAGCCGTGATGATAATGAGGATGTCGCCTATTTGGAAGAGGAAATAGCCCAAAAAGCCCAGCGGCCCAAGCGCGCTGCGGAGATAAGCCCCGAAAATCATTGCCAGGTTGCCGAGTTGGAAAAGCCCATAAAAAGCAATCATCACGACCACAAAGAGCGCAACCAGCCGCAGATACTGTGTGCTTTTTGCGGGAAGCTCAATTTCTTCTTCGGGCACGGCCCAGCGCACGCCAAAGTTAACCAGCACCGGGATGATAATAATACTGATCAGGTTGATGACCATGTTGGAACTGGTTTGAGCGCTGATCGTTCCCACCCAGTTGAAGAGCAACAGTCCCACAAAAATGCCAATCGGCCAGCCCAACACGGATAGCGCTATACTGGCTAAAGGGCTTTTGACCGACTTCATCAGGTTGCGCGCGGCAATAAAACTGAGCGGCACGGCAAACAAAGTTCCCAAGACGGTCGCCAGGAGCGCCAGAAACACCGTTTCGATGATTTTGTCCCAGGTTTCAAGGGCAGATTTGGTCAGGTAAGGGGAGCCAACATTCCGGCTGAGGGTTGCCCGGATGTACTGCACCTCGTCACTCAGGCGGTTTGGGAGTACCAATTCAACCACAAAATGGCCGCTGCTGTCTGTTTTGGCGTTGTCCCGGCCCAGGGCGACTGGATTTTCAGGATCGCTGCCGGGGACGAAACGAACCGGGCCAACGGTTTCGGGTGCAAAATTGAATCCTTCCACCCGGACGGTTTCTCCCACTGCGGCGCAGCTCGGGGTTACGATCACGTAAGGGCTGAGGCCGGTATTTTCCGGGCTGGGTCTTTCTGGCAGGTTCTCAGGACAGGGGACGTAAACGGGGGCATTAATGACTTCTACAGCCTGGTCATATTTGAACAAGTCCGGGTGGGCCAGGGCCCGAATGACACGCACCCGGCTTTCCTGGCGCTGTTCGCTCCGAAAATCTTCGAGATCTACTTTGGTTACTTGAAAGCTGTAAGCGAATATCACCATTCCCAGCAGGGCGAACAGCCCCACTCGTAAAGATTTCCAAATGGATTTTTTTGTCGGATTTTTCATATCGTCCTATCCCACCCGCTCAGCATCGCGACCATAGATATCTTTGAATTTTTTATCGTCAATATCTTTGGGTAATCCTTCAAAAACCAATTCGCCCGCATTCAGGGCAACGACCCGATCCGCGTAGCGGTGGACCAGATCCAGGAAATGCAGGCTGCATAAGACGGTTACGCCATCTTTTTTATTGATATCTTCCAGGTGAGACATAATGCTGTGCGCCAGAACCGGATCGAGGCTGGCAACTGGTTCATCCGCGAGGATCATTTTAGGGTCTTGCATTAAAGCGCGGGCGATTCCTACGCGTTGTTGTTGTCCGCCACTTAATTCGTCGGCCCGTTGGTAGGCCTTTTCGGCAATTCCCACCCGTTCAAGCTGCCGGAGGGCTTTTTCGACATCTTCTTTCGGGAAACGGTTAATCAAACTCCAGGCCGGGTTGGTATAGCCAAGCCGCCCTGCCAGGACGTTCGTAATGACTTTCGAGCGGTGGACAAGATTGAAATGCTGGAAAACCATCCCAATCTGACGACGAATGCGGCGCATTTCATCCTGAGAGGCGCGGGTGATATCCTCGCCATTCCACAGAATTTGCCCGTCGGTTGGTTCGATCAGGCGGTTGATGCAGCGCAGCAAGGTCGATTTGCCTGAGCCGCTAAGGCCAATCACAGCCAAGAACTCTCCATCTGGCACTTCAAAGCTGACGTTATCGAGTGCTTTGACGCCGCCGTCGTAAATTTTAGTCAGGTTTTTTATTTGAAGCATATCAGAATACCCCGAAAATGTGATTTTGGCTCATAAACTGGCCCGAAATGGCACGCGAATTAGCATGGTAAGAATAATTTGGGGCAGGGAATAGTTTCCCTGCCCCAAATTTCTTTCAAAAGATTATTCTAAGGCGTGATGGTGTAACCGGTGGCGACAACCATGGCGCGAATGATGTCATATTCAGCGTCGGTCGCCGGTTCGATACCGGTCCAGCCGTAGAAGTCATTGTCGCCAATCGACTGGCTCCAGGCTTCGGTCTGAGCGAAAGCCATCAGAGCTTCTTCGATCTGGGCGCGAATGTCAGCCGGGAAGTCCGGGCCGAAGGCCATGGTGTCGTTCGGGATGGCTGCTGAAACTGCCAGGATGCGGACTTTCTGCATGACATCAGGGGCCTCGGTGCGGATGTTCGCGCGGGCGTCAAGAACGCGCCAGCCGTCGCAGAGCAGTTTCTTGCCTTCAGCATCGACTGCGCAGTTGGGGATGACATCTTCCGGCAGTTCATACATATCGTCGCTGACTTTGCCTTCTTCATATTCTGCCCAGGTGAAGACAGATTTGCCTTCGGGGTTGAGCGGAACGCTATAGAAGACAGTTCCGAAATCGACTTCGCCGTTGTAGACGGCGGTCACGGTCTGGTTGTGTCCACCGGTTTGAACCTGTTCGCCGGGGGTTACGCCCAGTTCAGCCAGTTCAACGGCCGGAACCATGTAGCCGGAGGTCGAGCCCTGGTCGCCGTAGCCCCAGGTGGCGCCTTCGAGGTCTTCAAGGGTTTGGAATTCACTGTCGCGCGCGACGATGTATTCAGCCCAGTAAACCGGGTAGCCGAAACGGATGGCTTTGAAGGCAACGTCTACGCCGCACAGCTGGTTGGCGATTGCGTAACCCAGGCCGGGGATGAAAGCGATGGTATTATCCGGCGAAGCGCACATTTCTTCAATCGTGGCCGCGTACGAGGTCGGGACGATCACTTCGAAGGTCAAGCCGGTTGCCTGGTTGAGGGCTTGAGACATCACGTCGCCGCCCGTTACGATAATGTTGGCATCTACTGAGGGCACAAACAGAACTTTGATTGGGTTCTCAGGAGAGCCGACGGTAACCGCGGGGACTTCAGTCGGAGCGGGGACATCGGTTGGGGCGGCGGGGACATCCGTGGCTTTTTGTTCTACCACCGGAGCTTCAGTCATGGGGACTTCAGCGGGGCCGCAGGCTGCCAGCACAAAGGCAAACACAGCCAGGACGGCAAATAACAGGTATAACGAGCGTTTCATTTTTCTTCTCCTCATTCGAAGAACTTGGTTTGACCTGCAGATGCAGGCTTGCATTTTTGATAATAATGCCATTTTGCGCATCTTGCAAGGCTATTTCGTTTTAATATAATTAAAGAAAGTGTAAGGTTGCCTATCATTCAGGCAGAAAGTATAATGAAACTATGAATAAAAAATCTGTTCTGTTTTTCCTCGTGTTTATTGTGGTGCTTTTAGGGGCGGCCATTTACCTGGTCGATTCTGTGCAGCGGAGCGCACAGAGCGCCATCGGTGGGGTCGTTGCGCCTTTTCAGCAGAGCAACGCGGCTTTGCAAACCCAGGTTTCAAACCTGATGAATCCAACTCCTACCATCATCCCAGACCCGGTCACTTATATCAGTGAAATACGCGCCCTGGCGCGCTTAGAGACGATCCAGTATAGCGTTGAAAAGGTGATTACGGCTGAGATTGGCCAGGGTAATTTTGGATTTCTGTTTGGCGATAAATTGCTCTTTGTGGCGCATGGGATTGTCATCGCGGGCATTGATATGGAAAAAATCCAGCCGGGCGATATGCAGTTGTCAAATGGCACGTTGCTGGTGCGCCTGCCGCCGGCGGAAATTTTTGTTGCCACCCTCAATAACGAAAAATCCTATGTCTATGACCGCAGTACCGGCCTGCTGACGAAAAGCGTCCAAGACCTTGAAACCCTGGCGCGTCAGGCCGCCGAACAGGAAATCTTAAAAGCTGCCAGCGAAGATGGCATCTTGGCCCAGGCCCAAAGCAACGCTGAGGCCTTCCTTTATAAATTCTTTCAGGCGCTTGGTTATAAAAACGTGACTTTTGTACAATAGAGTTGTTCCCAAATAGTGATGTCTGTCTGAATCAGGTCTTTGCGAAGGCGGTCTTCTTGCGCCTGAAGCAATCTCCGGTTAAACGGTGTTCGTTTTCGATAAGAACTTCCCGTTAAATTGGGAGATTACCACTACGGGTACTCGTGCTGCGCTGGAGTGCGCTCGCCAAGATATTTGCAAGCAGATCCACAAAACAAACAAGTATTCAGGAACAAGTCTGATAAAAGAAACAACAAAAAAACCGCAGGAGAAGGAAAAACTCCTGCGGTTTTTTCTATTAACCGCTTACGGGCGCACTTCAAGGGTTTGGGTGGTGCAGACACCCTTTAGATTTTGTTCGGTGCAGGCCATGATGACAACCGATAACCGCTGCCCGCGTGGGTCTTTTCTAAAGCGCGGGCTGTCGAGATGACCGGTTTGTCCGGGCAAGAGCGGCGCTACGTTTTTTGCGATAATACATCCTTCGCTAAGGTCGAAGGCATTCAGGCTTTGCTCCACAATTTCCTTGCCCTTGCTATTTGTGACCTTGATATAGGCCGACCTGAATTGAACATCGCCGGTATTGGTTACGGTAAAACGCGCAAAATATTCCCCTTTACAGATGTCAAAATTTTTAAAAGCGATCTGGATGGAGGGGGCCTGGGTCGGCGAGGGGATCGGTGTAAAAGCGGGCAGGCCTGCTACATCCCCTTGAACTTTCATGTTTTGGGCCAGCAGCCAGCAGCCCTGATCCGTGTTTTCAGGGTTGCGAATATACCAGTAATAGCCAGCCCCCAGGTCTGAGGCAATGATTTCGACCAGCGTGCCCGGCGCGATCACCGCAACCAGGCCGTAATTTCCGGCAGGCCCGGTTCGGCAGTTGGTTTCGCGGACGACTTCTGCTACCGGGATGGCGATTGTAGCGGTTGCTGAGGCTTCGGGCGTATTGGTTTGGGTGGCGGTCGGGGCAGGCGTGTCTGTTTCGGTCGGGCTGGGCGGCGCAGATGTTTCAGTTGGCAGGACAATCGCCTGGGTTGGCGGTTCGGTTAGGGTGGGGGGCGCGCTCTGGTCTGGCAGGTTGCAGGCTGTCAACCCGATGGCGCAGCCCAGAAGCAGGGCAATAGAAAGAATTCTTTTTATATTCATCGTTTTCTCCTCTGGAAGATGCTTGCTCTTTACAATCATACAATGAAAATCCGGTTGCTGGAATAAAAAGCAGGAACAGGCCTTCTGACCTGTTCCTGCTTTTTATAGGGTACGGGTTATTCCCCGGCGGCGATTTCTGGCGCTTCGGGGGCTTCCGCTGCTGCGGCTTCAGCCGGCAACTCCAGGATTGCGGTTTCAGCCGGCAACTCCAGGATTGAGGCTTCTTCCGGCAATTCCAGGACGGCTGTTTCTTCGGGCAGGGCTTTTGGCTCGGCAAAGCGCCCGTAGATAAAGCCGGTCCCCGCCGGGATGAGTTTACCGATGATTACGTTCTCTTTCAGACCAAAGAGCGGGTCAGTGGTCGAGGCAATGGCTGCGCCAGCCAGGACCTTGATGGTGTGCTGGAAGGACGATGCCGAAAGGAACGAGTCGGTTGAGAGCGATGCCTTGGTAACGCCCAACAATATCTCCGCGTAGCGCGCCGGTTGTTTGTTTTCCGAAAGCAGATTCTCGTTGATTTTCTTGATTTCAAGATGGTCAAGAATATCACCCGGTAAGAATTTGGTGTCTCCGGGGCGGGTAAGTTGAACTTTGCTCAACATCTTGCGAATGATGACTTCAAAGTGCTTGTCGTGGATGTTCTGGCCCTGTGAGCGGTAAACCTTCTGGACTTCGGTCATCAGGTACATTTGACAGGCGTCGCGTCCTTGTAATTTCAAGATGCGATGGGGATTGAGCGAACCCTCGGTCAGCGGCTGCCCAGCCTGGACGTGGTCGCCGTCTTTGACGAGCAAGCGCATCGTGGTCGGAACTTCGTTTTCGAACTCTTCGCGTTGTTCGTAAGAGACGATCACCTGCTTGGCCTCGGTTCGTACCCGTCCGCCATGCTGGGCCGTAATGGTGGCCTCGCCCAACGTTGCCAGCGTGTCGCCCGCCTTAACTTCGTCTTCATCCGCGGCTTTTACTTCCCATTCTTCGGGAATATCATAGGCATCTGAAATCATTTCCGCGTGTTCGATCCGCACCAGGCGCAGGTCAGAGTATTTTTCAGATTGGATGATGCGGATCGCGCCATCGATTTCAGCGATGAAGGCTTCGCCCTTGGGGGTTTTGCGCGCTTCAAAGAGTTCTTCTACACGCGGCAGGCCGGTTGTGATGTCGCCGCCAGCAGCCACACCGCCGGTATGGAAGGTGCGCAAGGTTAACTGTGTGCCCGGCTCACCGATCGATTGGGCGGCAACGATGCCGACCGCCGAACCCATTTCAACCAGGGTCCCGCGGCCCATATCCAATCCATAGCATTTTGCGCAGATGCCGTGCGTTAATTCGCAGGTCATTGGCGAGCGGACTTTGATGTCCTGTACCCCGGCGGCAGTAACTTTGCGGGCGTCGTCGTGTCCGATAATTTGATTGGCTTCTACCAGCACTTCGCCAGTTCCCGGATCAATGATCGGGGCCGCAGCCAAACGCCCATAAATCCGGCTGCTGAGCGATTGCCCGGCCACATCATCCGCTTTGTGAATCCAGATACCTTCTTCGGTTTCACAGTCTATTTCGTTGATGATGATGTCTTGAGCGATGTCCACCAGACGGCGGGTCAGATAACCAGCGTCTGCGGTCCGCAACGCGGTGTCGGCCAGGCCCTTGCGCGCGCCGTGCGTCGAAATAAAGTATTCCAGAGCCGTCAGGCCCTCGCGGAAGTTGGAGCGAATCGGCAGCGGAATAATGCGCCCGGATGGATCGGCCATCAGACCGCGCATCCCCGCCAACTGCGAAATTGGGCCAAAGCCGCCTTTGGTTGCGCCCGAATTTGCCATTGTCGAAAGACTGCCGTGCGGATCCATATTGTCACGCACCGCTTTGGCAACATCGAGCGTGGTTTTCTGCCAGATTTGAATTACGCGTTCGTTCTGTTCTTGTTCGGTCAGCAGGCCGCGCCGGAAATCGCGCTGGACGAGTTCAACTTGTTGAAGCGATTCAGCAATAATGGCCGGTTTTTCGAGCGGCACGGTAATATCTGAAATCGCAATCGTAGTGCCTGAGCGCATCGCATATTCAAAACCAATCCGTTTGATTTCATCTGCGGTGGCGGTTGTCTTTTCCTGGCCGCAAAGTTCATAGACATCCGCAACCAGGTCTTTAACGCCGCCTTTTTCAAGCAGCTCGTTCACGAAACGCACTTCTTCAGGGAGAATATCATTAAAGATGACCCTGCCGACCGTTGTATCGAGCAGTTTGCGGACCGGTTCTGCCAGGCGGGTCCCATCTTCGGCATAGTAAGTTTCGATGATGACTTTGATATTGGCGTGAATGTCTACCTGTTTCAACTGATAGGCCATCAAGACTTCATTCATGTCGCTGAAGATGCGGCCATCGCCGAAGTGCGGGCGGTCATCCGTCATGGTCAGGTAATAGACACCCAGCACCATATCCTTACCCGGCGAGACAATCGGCTCGCCATCCGCCGGTTTAAGCAGGTTCTTGGAGGAAAGCATGAGCTTGCGGGCTTCATTGACCGCTTTTTGTGAAAGTGGGACATGCACAGCCATCTGGTCACCGTCAAAGTCGGCGTTGAAGGCGGTTGTAACCAACGGATGGAGTTGGATGGCCGAGCCTTCGATCAGGAGCGGTTCAAAGGCCTGGATGCCGAGACGGTGCAGGGTGGGGGCGCGGTTCAGAAGAACCGGGCGATGCTTGATAACTTCCTCGAGCACTTCCCAGACTTCAGGCCGGTTGCGCTCAATCAGCCGCCGGGCACCCTTGACGTTGGCTGCGTAATTGTGTTGAACCAGTCCCGCGATCACAAACGGGCGGAAAAGTTCCAGCGCCATAGATTTGGGCAGGCCGCACTGATAGAGTTTTAACTGCGGGCCAACCACGATCACCGAACGACCTGAATAATCGACCCGTTTCCCGAGCAGGTTGCGCCGGAAGCGGCCTTTCTTGCCCTTGAGCATGTCACTCAAAGATTTTAGCTCGCGCCGTCCGCGGCGGCTGAGGGCCTTGCCGCGCTGTGAGTTATCAATCAGGCTGTCGACCGCTTCCTGTAACATGCGTTTTTCGTTGCGGACGATCACATCCGGCGCACCCAATTCGAGCAGGCGCTTGAGGCGGTTGTTGCGATTGATGACCCGCCGGTAAAGATCGTTAAGGTCAGAGGTGGCGAAGCGTCCGCCATCCAACTGAACCATGGGGCGCAGGTCAGGCGGGATGACCGGTAGAATCGTCATTATCATCCACTCAGGCCGGTTGCCAGAACGGCGGAAAGCCTCGACCACCTTCAGGCGGGACGTGGCTTTTTTGCGCTTTTGCTTCGATTTGGTGGTGCGGACTTCTTTCCAGAGTTCTTCTGAAAGCACGTCCAGATCGAGACGTTTCATAATGTCGTAAAAAGACTCGGCTCCCATATCGGCCCGGAAGACCTGGCCCCAGCGCGATTTTAATTCGCGGTAACGGGTTTCGCTCAGGAAGGTGAAGGGCCGCAATTCCAGCAGTTCTTCACGGGTGCGCGTATTTTGTCCCTGGCTGACGTTCGATTGGTCTTCGAGCTGGTTTCGCAGGTTTTCCATCGCCTCAGCCGCTTCGGCCTTGATCTGCTCGATTTCGAGCTTGATATGCTCGATTTCGCGCGCTTTTTGATCTTTGAGTTCGTTTTCCAGCGATTCCAGGCGTTCTTTGACGTTTTTCTGGACCTTGCTGATCTGGCTGGCCGCGATCACTTCGTTGGCGGCCACGATTTGCTCTCCGGTGGCCTGGAAGTAGATTGCCTTGGATGCCGCTGCGCCCATTTGTTCTTGCAATTCGGTTTCGAGTCGCTGCCCTTCCTGGATGACCGGCTCAATTTGGGAGGCAATCTGCTCATCGTAGGAGCGTTCCAGTTCGGTTTTGCGCTGGTTCATCTCTGCCACTTTTTGGTCGCGTCCCAACTTTACATCGGCGATTTTGGCATTGATGACACCCGCTTGCTCGCGTTCTGAAACTGAAATCTCATCCTCGAGGCGTTTCAGGGCTTTGGTGCGGGCATCTTCGTCGACATAGGTGACGATATACTGCGCAAAATATAGCACGCGGTCGAGGTTGCGCCGCGAAATATCGAGCAGCAGCCCCACGTAGGAGGGGATGCGGCGGGTGTACCAGATGTGGGCGATGGGAGTTGCCAGTGAAATATGGCCCATCCGTTCGCGCCGGACCGCGGCGCGGGTTACTTCAACGCCACATTTATCGCAAACGATTCCTTTATAACGCGGATTCTTATATTTTCCGCAATAACACTGCCAGTCTCTGGTTGGGCCGAAAATAGCTTCACAGAAAAGACCATCTTTTTCGGGGCGCAAGCGCCGATAGTTAATGGTTTCGGGTTTCAAGACTTCGCCATACGACCAACTTCTAATGGTTTCGGGTGAGGCCAGGCTGATTCGGAGCGCGGTTAAGCCTTTAGTTTCCACTGTCACGTCCTCCTGTTGGGGATTTGGGAGCGATGTTCATGCCTGCTTCGCTGCCAGTATGGGGGGCTGACAGACGAATAAATGCAAGCGCGAGAGTTTTCTCTTGCGCTTGCACGGGTAGGCTAGATTTTAATATTTTTCATCAATCTGACAATTATACCGAGTAACTGACTGTATAGTCAAGACCCTTTTTGATTTTCCCCCGAAAATGAGTTTTTGCTCGTCGGCAGTATTTTACCACATTCAAAAAAAACAAATCCCCATGTTTTTAATGGGGATTTGTAGCGGAGAGGGTGGGATTCGAACCCACGGTAGACCGAAGCCTACAACGGTTTTCGAGACCGTCCCATTCAACCGCTCTGGCACCTCTCCAGTGCTTTGACGGCGCGGAATTATACCTTAAATCTCAACGCTTTGGTGCAATTCTGGGTAAAAAACATTGCGATGCCCGCTTTCGATCAACTTGTTCTTAAACGGAATCGCTCCACGCAGTTCACTGTGGACAAGGAAGATGCCATGTTTGCGCGCTTGGGCGGCCCGGGCATATTCCAGCAGCAAGTCTTGCCCGGCGTGGGCTGAAAGCCCGCCGATGGTCGCCACCTCGGCCTGACGGTAGAAGACCTCCCCAAAAATTTTGACCCGCTCTTCGCGTTCAGCCAGCCTGCGGCCCAGGGTGTGGGGCGCCTGCCAGGAAACAATCACAATCGTGGAGCGTTTGTCCTCGATGTTGTTTTTGAGATGATGCAAGATTCGCCCAGTTTCAGCCATGCCTGAGGCCGAGATGATGACCATTGGGTCTTTGCGGGTGTTGAGTTGCTTCGATTCTTCCAGGCTGCGGATGTAGGTCAGGCCCTCAAAATCAAGGGCTGGGTGCTTGCCTTGCAGCATAAAATCCCAGGTTTCCTGATCAAAACATTCGCGGTGGCTCTTGAAAATATCTGTCGTTTTGACAGCCAGCGGGCTATCGACAAAGACGGGCACTTGCGGTATCTCGTGCGCAGTCATCATGCGGTGCAGGTTGTAGACGATTTCCTGCGTGCGGCCAACCGCAAAGGAGGGGATAATTACTTTACCCCCGCGTAGAATGGTACGCTGGACGACATCCCGCAGTTCGCTGTAGGCTTCATCGGGGTCGCGGTGGGGTTTATCGCCGTAGGTTGCTTCGGTAATCAGCAGGTCTACTTCTTCGGGCAGGGACGGATCGCGCAGGAGAGGCAGTTTGCGCCGTCCGATATCCCCGGAAAACCAGATGCGGGTCTTTTTGCCGTTTTCTTCGGCTTCGAGCAGTACCCCAGCCGAGCCGAGGATGTGTCCGGCCTCGGCCAGTTGGGCACGTACGCCGGGAATCGGTTCAAAATCGCTCTCCAGATCGGTGGATTTCATCAGCGGGCGCACCGCTTCGGCGTCTTCCTGGGTGTAGAGCGGCTCAATCAGGTCGCTGCCGCGCCGTTCCTGGCGGTAGTTTAGGTAGGCCGCGTCTGCTTCTTGGATATGCCCGGCATCTTGCAGCATGATTTCAGACAGATCGACGCTGGCCGGGGTGGTATAAATGTTGCCAGAAAAACCCTGTTTGACCAGGTTGGGCAGGTTCCCAGAGTGATCAATGTGAGCATGGGAAAGGATGACTGCATCGATGCTGGTGGGGTCGAAGGGAAAGTTTTGGTTGCGTTTGTAGGTCTCGGAGCGCGGGCCTTGGTACAGGCCGCATTCGAGCAAAAGTTTTTTGCCGCTGACTTCAATCAGGTGCATCGAACCGGTCACTGTTTGAGCAGCGCCATGAAATTGGATCTTCATGTGGTTTCCTCCTGTTGAGGGGCTTTTCTGGCTATGGGCGTGCGCAAGGCTTTCAGAAGGTCTGGGCCATAGTGCGCCAGCCGCCACGGCGATTCGGACATGATTTCGGCCAGGTCCTGCTCGCTGCGCGGATTTTTGTCCGCAATGGCCTGCATGGCAGTCCGCGAAAGTATCACGTCCGATTCAACTTCGAGTTTTGCCGCAGTTTCTTTGCGCCAGGCTTTCAGCCGCTGCAGGCGGTTCAGTACGGCTTCGGAGCTGCGGTCGAGTTCGGCGGCGCGCACGAGAGGCGCTTTTTTTCCGCGTTGAATGGCTTCAAGCATGGGCCGCGCCAAACGGTGGACCTGACGCTCCGACAGCCCCAGTTCGGACAGCTCAGATTGTTTTTGGGGTGCATTTTGGGCCAGAGCCAACAGATGATGGTCACTGATTACTTTGAAGAGTGGCCGGTCGAGCTTTTCGGCAATTCGTTCGCGCGCCAGGCACAGTTCGTGCAGGATGGTTTTTTGGCGGCGAGTCAGGTCTTGTTGCCCGCTAACTTTTTGCCAGCGTTCACGAGGGTCGCCGTTATGGCCGTTGACCTGGCTGGCGCGCAAGAAATCTTCATGGGCCAGGGACCAGCGCCCTTTTTGGCGCAGTTCCAGTTCGAGGCTATCGCGCAGCGCCAGCAGGTAGCGTGTATCCAGGCGGGCGTAGTCGATCAAATCGTCCGGCAGGGGGCGTTGTCCCCAATCCGCCTTTTGAAAGCGTTTGTTTAGCTCAATTCCAAATTTTTCTTTGAGCAGGTTGCCCAGTCCCAATGTTTTATAGCCCAGCGTGCGGGCCGCGATCATGGTGTCGAACAGGTTGTTGATCGTGAATCCGAAATCGCGGTTGAGACCGTAGACATCGTAATCGACCGCGTGAAAGACTTTCTCGATATGGGGGTTTGAAAAAATTTTTTCGAGTGGGGAAAGGTTGGTAATGGAGAAGGGGTCAACCAGGTAGTCGGTCTCGTTTGTCGAGAATTGGATCAGGCAAACGCGTTCATGGTAGGCGTGCAATGAATTTGCTTCGGTGTCGACCGCAATTCGGGTTTGTTTTTCGAGGTCTTGTACGAGCAGCGCGAGCGCATTTTGCCCACCGACCCAGACAGGTTTTGTAAGTGTTGTTTCTGGTAACATAGATGGATTATAGCCCAGATTCTTTGATGCTTTTTTCCATGACGACCGCATCTTCACCGTCATTGTAGTAATGCAGCCAATGATCTACAAAGCGATAGCCGGCCTTTTCGTAGATGCGAATGGCCTCGTAATTGCTCTGGCGAACGCTCAAGCGGATGCGCGTCAGCGCCATGGCCTGCTCGCAGGCCTGCAGGAGGGCGTTCCCAATCCCTTTCCCGCGCTGATCGGGCAGGACGCCGATGGTGGCGATCCAGCCCAGGCCCTCGCTTGGGCGCGGGTCTCCCGCGATGAAGCCGACCATCTTTTCGTTTTCGGTTGCTTTGAGGCGGATGACGCCCGGAAAACTGAGGGCTGCGATTAAATCGAGCATCGGCCAGGCATCTTTGGGGAAGCAGACCTGTTCGAGTCGCCGCAATGCGCTCAGATCGAGAAGGGTGGCGTGGCTGATTTTTATCATAGTCGGTTGGTAAAACAAAACCTCCCACGCTGGGGAGGTTTTATTTTACCTTAGGTTAGACCGGGTTAGGATTTATTCTTACCGAGAAAGTTATCGAGCATGGATGTAAATTCCATCGGGAAGATGTACTTGGTCGAGGGGCTGGCCCCAAGCTCTTTGAGTGTTTCAAAGTATTGCAGGGTCATCGTCTTGGGATCGACGGTTTGGGCCACGTTGTAAATCTTCTCCAACGCGTTGGCAAAACCTTCGGCGCGCAGTAACTGCGCTTCGCGTTCACCCTGAGCTTGCAAGATGGACGATTCTTTCAGGCCTTGCGCCCGCAGAATGGCGGATTGCTTTTCGCCTTCAGCGACGTTGATCGCGGCTTCGCGCTGACCAGTCGATTCGGTCACGACGGCGCGCCGGACGCGCTCGGCAGACATCTGGCGGTTCATGGATTCTGCGATTTCGCGTGGAGGAATGATTTCGCGGATTTCAACGTTGGTCACTTTGACACCCCAGCGCTCGGTGACTTCGTCGAGGCGGGTGCGCAGCATTTTGTTGATGTGTTCGCGCTCGGAAAGCACGTCGTCAAGCGGAATGCCACCGATCACAGCCCGCAGGGTGGTGGTCGCCATGCCCTGTGCGGCAGCTTCAAAGTTGCCGACCTGCAAGACGCTTTCCATCGGGTCGAGCACTTTGTAGTACCAGATGAAATCTACCGCAATGCTGGCGTTGTCTTTGGTGATCGAGGTCTGGTGCGGAATATCGCGCACCTGCTCGCGCAGGTCAACCCTTACGCCGCGGTCAATGACCGGGATCAGCAGGAGCAGGCCTGGGCCTTTGCTGCCGACACAGCGCCCCAGGCGGAAGACGACCAAGCGCTGATATTCGGGAATGATGCGGATGGCGTTCGCTAGAAAGATGACACCTAGCAGGAGTGCGCCGCCGATGATACATAGAACGAGAAGTGAACCTTCAAGCATGTCGTTATCTCCTTGGTTGATTGTGACAATTTCAGGATGTTTTTTCTACGAGAAGCACAAAGCCTTCCCGGTGGATCACTTGAACCTGGCTGCCCATGGGAATGGCTTTTTCGCTGCGCGCCGACCATAATTCGCCAGCGACCTGGACCGCCCCGCTCTCATGAATCTGGCTCTTGGCCTCGCCAATTTGCCCAATAAGTCTTTCGAGGTCTTGCACCGGGCGGACGGTCATTGCGGCGATGGTACGCTCTACGCCGAAATATAAAAATCCGCCATAGAACAATGAGACAAAAGTTGCCAGGACGGGGTTGACGGATGGCCAGCCGTTTTCGCCGAGGAATAAGAAGACTGACCCCCCAACCACCAGCAGAATGGTGGTCGCGAGCAGGGCCATCCGCCAGCGCGGCAGACGCAGGGAGTACAACAGTGGAACAATGCTCAGCACCAACACTACCAGGGCCCAGGGATTAATTCCCAGGTTATAGGCACCGTAACCGGCCAGGGCAAATGCGAACAAGGCTCCAATTTCCAGAATACCTGTCCCTGGCGTGACCAGCGCCAGCAGCCCCAGCAGAATCCCGGTGACGAGCAGGGTGTAGGCAACATTTGCGTCAAGTAAGAATTCCATAACTTCGCCTCCTTCTTAAATTTAGGGCCAACTTGATTATACAGCAATTCTTTTTTTGGCTGGTTAATATACGCTTAAATCGAGACGAAAGCCTCGTCGAGTTCTGGAAAATCAAACGGCCTCCACGTTTTTGTGGAGGCCGTTTGATTTTTTTAGAGGCTTTATCCGGCAGCGGCGGCCCTGGCCGCTTTGGCGGCTGCTTTTTCAGCGCGGGCGGCTTCTTCAAGCGCGTAGTTGAGCGGGCGGATCTCAGCGTAGTATTTGGCAGGCTTGAGCAACTCGTCCATGTCGGTCAGGTTGCGCCCATAGGATGCGATTTCGTAATCGTGATCCATTTTGATGGCGTCGAAGGGACAGTACTCGGCGCAGAAACCGCAGTTCATGCAAATGTCGAAATCGATGTAGAACTCAGACGGTTTCGCAACCGGTTTGCCGGTTTCGGGGTCACTGCCGCGCACAATCCAGATGCACTGGGGCGGGCAGGCCTTGGCGCAGATGCCGCAGGCCGTGCAGCGGATGTCTCTCTCTCCGTTTTCGCCTTCATCATAAATCAGAAAGGGGTTGGCGCGATATTCTTCCGGCACCGGCAATTTTTCTTCCGGGTACTGGACGGTGAAAATGCCTTTCGCGTCTTTGCTGGAACGGTGGGCGATGCCTTCGGCGGTGTGGTAGCGCTTGCCCCACCATTTTAGATCTTCAATGTAAGTGTTGAAGAAGCGTTTGGCCGTCACCACCAGGCCTTTCAGAATACCTTTTCCGTAAGTTTCCATGAGTTTTGCTCCCTTCTACCGGTCAAGTTCGCCAAGCACAATATCGACCGCACCGAGGATGGCGACAAAGTCCGCGATTTTTTGGTTGACACAGGTCATTTCGAGCGAGGTCAGGTTGATAAACGATGGGGCGCGGACGTGATAGCGGTACGGGTTGGGCTTGCCGTTCGAGACGACGTAGAAGCCCAGCTCGCCTTTCGGAGATTCGATTCGTCCGTAGGCCTCGCCAGCTGGGACTTTGGCCTGGTAGGTGGGTTTGACGCTCATTACCGGCCCTGCGGGGATCTGTTTGAGGGCCTGTTCCAAAATCTTGAGCGATTCGCGCATTTCATCGATCCGGATCAGATAGCGGTCGTACAGATCGCCGTTGTAGCGCACAGCCACATTGAAATCGAAACGGTCGTAGACGCCATAAGGGTCGGCCCGCCGGATGTCGTAGGGGATGCCGGAAGCCCGCAGCATGGGGCCGGTCATCGAGGTGCGGATCGCATCTTCGGGGCTGAGATAGCCGATTCCCTTCAGGCGTGAGACAAATAATTCGTTCTCGGTCAGCAGCCGGTCAAATTCGTCGATCTTGGCGGACAGGCGGTCAAAGACCAGGCCGTGAATCTTTTTCATCCACTCTTCGGGGATGTCGCGCACGACGCCGCCAAAGCGGTGGTAATTGCACATCATGCGCGAACCGCCGACAGCCTCGAAAATGTCCAGGATCAATTCACGTTCTTCAAAGGCATACAGGGCCGGGGTGAAGTAAGCCCCCAGATCGTTCATCAACATGCCGATTAAGATGAGGTGATTCTGAATGCGGCTCAACTCGGCCATGATGACGCGGATGTACTCGGCGCGTTCTGCGACTTGAATGCCCATCAGTTTTTCGATAGCCAGCGAATAGCCCCAGTTGTTCGACATCGAGTTGAAGTAATCCAGGCGGTCGGTGTAGGGCATATTTTGCAGAAAGGTGTTGCGTTCGCCAATTTTTTCGTGGTTGCGGTGCAGATACCCCATGACCGGTTTCAGGCTGACGACATTTTCGCCATCGAGCATGACCACGGCTCTGAAAACGCCATGCGTGGAGGGGTGCTGCGGCCCCAGGTTGACCAGAATATGGTCGGTCGGGATGCCGTCTTTGTCTTCGGTCTTATATTTTTTGAGCGAGGCGTAGAGGGCTTCTTCAGGGTCGGTGGCCGTCCACTTTTCGGGGTCGAACCCGGCGGCGAAGCTGACATTATCGCCAAAGGCGGTCCGGTTTTCGGCAAAGACATGCCTGCCTTCGGGCCAGCGCGATTTATACGGTTTGACCTCGTCGTCGTAGAAGGCTTCCTTCCAATCTTTGCGCATCGGGTGGCCTTCAAAGCCCTCCCACATCAGAATGCGGCGCAGGTCGGGGTGGCCCTCGAAGCGGATTCCGTACAGATCCCAGATTTCGCGCTCTTGCAGGTCGGCTCCTTCCCAAACGCAGGTCAGAGAGGGCAGGCGAATCGGATCGACGCGCGCGGCCTGGGTTTTGAAGACCAGGGCCGGGCCGCCGGTGGTTTTGTAGGCGTGATAAACCACCTCCATCTTTTCCTCGGCGATATAGTCGACGCCGGTGACGGAGGAGAGTAGATCGTAACCGAGCTGGTCGCGAATGTAGGTGGCGGCCTCGATCAGTTTTTCGGGCGCAATCATCCAGCCAGTATAGCCGGGGCGTTCATCCGCTGTTACTGCGCCGGGGAATTTTTCTGCCAGTTTTTGTCCGGCAATCGCAGCCGGGTCTTGGATTTCAACAGGAGCGGGGGTTGTCATGGCGGTCTCCTATGCGGCGCTTTCTTCCACCGGGGCCGGTGGATTAGCCAACTCGGCAGCTTTGGCTTTGATTTCGGGGATGCGGCGCGGGTCGATCAGGTCTGGCCCCAGCATGGGAATTGGAACCTCGACGCTGTCTGGCCCTTTTTGGTACCAGCGCACGGTCTTGAGCGACTGCTTGTCTATTTTTTCCTGGAGCTTGATCAACCCGTAGACCAGGGCCTGGGGCGTGGGCGGGCAGCCCGGAACGTAGACATCCACCGGCAGGTACTTGTCGATCCCGGCCACGACGTTGTAGCCTTCTTTGAAGGGGCCGCCGCCCGAAGCGCAAGCGCCCATCGAGACGACGTACTTGGGTTCGGCCATCTGGTTATACAAGCGCACGATCACCGGCAGCATCTTCTTGGTTACAGTTCCGGCCACCAGCATAACGTCAGACTGGCGCGGGCTGGGACGCATAACTTCCATCCCAAAGCGCGCCAGGTCGTAACGCGAGGCCTGGGCCGCGATCATTTCGATGGCGCAGCAGGCCAGTCCAAACATCATCGGCCAGAGCGATGATCGCCGCCCGAAATTGTAGATTTTATCGAGCGTGGTGATGGCTACAACATTTTGAAGTTCTTCTGGAACATCATAGCCGGGCGAATTGAGTTCATTTGGGGTCATGAAGCGTCTCCTCTAACCAATCTTGGTAAATGGCAGACAGAATATCATCGTTGACCAGGGCCGGGTCATCTTCAAACTTCTCCAGGGCCAATGTCCAGCGGAAAATATCGCCGAGCGAGACCTGGTCCAAATCGGCCAGGGGATGGGCTTTTTTCAAGGCCAGGGCAATCGCAAAGGAGGTTTCCCAGTTAAGCGGGTCGGTCATGTGATTAGCAGAGATTATATCTTTTCCACGGGGGCAGGTCAACGCAATTGTGATAATATATATTTGCATAATTAAGAAAGTACAAGATTCATGACAAATGTCACCTGCCAGATTATGCCTTGCGAGGCGCTTGATGTCCCCTGTAAAAACCAACTCCCGCCAAAAAATTTTGAACTATTTGTGCAAGCAAAATGCGGCCACGCCGATTGAGCTGGCAAAAGCCCTGCGGGTCACCCCCGCCAACATTCGTTATCATCTCGCCAGGCTTGTGTCTGATGGGTTGGTGGAGGTAAGCGGCTTGCGGACGGAGGCTGCGCGCGGCCGGCCTCATAAAATTTATGGCCTGAGCCGCCTGGCGCTGGGAGACAATTTGCCTGCTTTGGCTTCGGCTTTGCTGGCTGAGTTTGTCGATGGGCTGCCAGAGATGGCCCAGGCTCCCGTTTTGGGACGCCTGGCTGAGCAAATTTCCCCCACCCGGCCCCTGCAGCTGCCTGCCCACATCACGCGCCGTTTGTCTGCTGTGGTGGAGATTCTCAACCAGATGCGCTACCAGGCCCGTTGGGAGGCTCATGCAGACGGGCCGCGCCTGACGCTGGTACAATGTCCGTATGCGACGGTGATTGCCGCGCACCCGGCCTTGTGCTTATTGGATAAAGCCTTGCTTGAACTGCACCTTTCGCAGCCGGTTGAGCAGCTCACAAAATTGGAACGCAACGAGCGCGGCCAGCCGGTTTGCCTGTTTGCCTTGCGTTGAGAATCCCGATCGGTCTGATTGTTTTGGTCTTTTTCTAAATAGAATAGAGCCTGTTTCCATTTCTTGAAGGAGGATTTTATGTTTCGCTCTGCCCGTTTTTTCCTTGCTGTTTTTATGTTGCTGCTGGCTTCTCTGGCCTGTCAGGCGGTCACTGGCGGGGGCTTGGCGCCTGCCGAAGAATCCCGGCCCGAACCGACCCGGTCTGACGAATCTCTGCCCGCGACTCTCGAACCGACCCCAATCAAGCCGCCTGCCGCATCGAAACCGGACCTGGGTTTCGAGACCGAATTTCCTCTGCCGGAGGATGCCAACACTGCCTTCAATTTCGGTGACGGGATTTCCTTCCAGACCGGCCTGTCGCTGGAAGAAACACTCGTTTTCTACCGGGATGCCTTTGGCGCTCAAGGATATGTCGAGCGTGAGATCTTGACTTCGGTGACTGAGTCTGTTCTCAGCCTCGTTTTTGACGGCCACGAGAGCGGCAAAGCGATTGTCCTTCAGGCCGTCGACCTGGGCGGCGGAACCGTCAATGTCACCCTGCGCTTTGAAGATATTTAGCCTGTAAACCTGGAATCAAAAACAGGAGCCGTGAGTGCTCCTGTTTTTGATTCCAGCCCAACCGGTTAAGCCAGCGGGTGCGCCACGATCTCGACCTGTGCTTTTTGCAGGAAGGTCAATGCGTTTTCGTCAACGCGATAGGCTTCTCCGTAGACGATCCGCGTAATGCCCGCGTTAATTAATACTTTTGTGCAGTTGATGCACGGAAAGTGGG
>JAVEWN010000116.1:0-9551 GCA_034004515.1 Anaerolineales bacterium
GAGGCTGAGGGGAATGATTTGCATGAATCGATTTTACTCTTGAATCATCGTCGAGGCCCCGTCTACAGGCTTACCTTTTAAGAATGCCCAGATGGTGTTCTTGGCAGCCCAGATGAACGCAGATTTTTTATTTTTTATCTGCGAAAATCGGTCTAATCTGGAGGCGGTTTTCTTTGACATCTTTTCTCTTTATCCGCAGATTGTGGAGATGAACGCAGATTTTTAATTTTTTATCTGCGAAAATCGGTCTAATCTGTGGATCATTCTTGAAACATTGGCTCAATACCATCCATGTTCTTCCTCTGCAAAAACGCTCGGGTGGTATTCTTCGCATCCCAGGGGTCGACGATCTCGATGAACGCCCAGCGCCCCCAGCGGCCATCGTTGTTCACCGCCGGAATCCACAAGTTGCGGGCGGCGGCCACCTTGGCGGCCTTGTCCTTGCGCGCTTCGCCGCTGACTTCGACGATCAGGTTCAGCAAATTGTCCGGGCCGTGGCCATCGTCCACCCGGATCAAATAATCGGGCAGATACTGTTTCTCTTCGCCATTGAAGGTGTACGGGATGTTGAATCCAAGCTGATAATTCTTGACGTAACAGCCCACTTCATCCATCTCTTCCAGCACTTCAGCCATCTTCGCTTCCCAGCCGCTGTCCAGCACCACATGCGAAACCTGGCATTTGTTCGGGTCGGTGCGGTAGACATCGCGCCCCGTGTCAAAGTCCACATAGCGGGTCGATCCCAACGCATCATACGGGCGCGGGATGGGCAGCAGGGTCTTTTCCTCTGAACTGGATGAGACAATCGACTGGTAAATCTTCTCTGCGGCCTCGTGCGCAAAGCCCACCAGCAAAAGCATCTGCGGGAAGGTATCGTCCTTGCAGACCAGGCAGGTTTCGCGCCACTCGCGCACGATCTTCAACAATTGCGGGAACAACCACGGGCGCGGATTGCCATCCCCGTCCCTGAAATATTTTTCCAGGGTCAGGGCCGCCAGTTTGAAATCGACCCGGCCCAGGCGCTCCTCTTTAAGCCCATACAAATCGTGCACGTTCGACTCGCCGATGATCGAAGCCACCTCGGTGCGGGTCGGCAGGTTGGCCGTCGAAATCGCCATCTGCGCATCTTCCGAAAAAGCTGCCGCCAGTTGCTCGCCCGCAAATTGGTAGCGATAGCCAATCACGCGCGGGAAGGAAATCTCGGACGCGCTCCGTTCGGCCAGGGCGCGCACGCGGGTTGGGGTTGGTCCCGGCTGCGGGTCTTTGGCCGACCCGGCGCTGGGGATGAACGAAAACGGGACGCCATACACCTCGGCGTATTCCGGCGTAAACATGCCCTGCTCGTTGGCCACGTAGCTCATCCGCCGCAGCCCGCGTCCGACCACCTGCTCGCACAGCAACTGCGTCCCGAAGGCGCGCACCCCGAGAACGTGAGTGACGGTATTCGCGTCCCAGCCCTCGGTCAGCATCGAGACCGAGACCACACAGCGCACCTGCTCGCCCAGTTTGCCGGGCTTGCCGACCGTGTTCATCACCTCGCGCAGCAGATCTTCATCGGCCAGATCATCCACATCCCGGCCAGGGAAGCGGGCGCGGTAATCCGTTTTGAACTCTTCTATCTCGGTTGCGGCGATCTTCTTGAAATCTGCGCTGAGCGCCTCGCCCGATTCCAACTGCTGGCTGTCGATCAGGATCGTGTTGGGGCGCGCGCTCCAGCGTCCATCATTCACGTTGCTGAAGAGGGGCAGTTTTCCCGGCACAGGCAGCGTTGTTCCATCGGCCAGCGTTTTTTCCCAGCCAGAGATGTAATCGAAGACCAGTTTTGAGACGTTGGTATTGTTGCAAACAACAATAAAGACCGGTGGGGTTAATCCATTTTCGCGCCCGATGGTGTTTTTTTGCCAGCGCTCGTAATATTTCTCATAATTGCTGTACAGGCTTTGCAGCGCCCCTTCGAGTTCGACCGGCAAAACCGGGTCGCCCGCCAGTTTATCCGCGCCGCGGCCCTTCTTGGGCAATTGTTCGCGGATTCTCAACCACAGATCGCGGTAAGTCGGCTGCTCGCCGGTCATCGAGTCATCGGCCACCGGCACGCGCGGTACCTTGACGATCCCGCTTTCGATGGCGTCGATCAACGAAAAGTCCGAGACCACCCACGGAAACAGCGTTCCTTCGTTGTAGCCTGACCCGCGCAGAAAAAACGGCGTCGCCGAAAGATCGTAGACGGCTCTAATCCCCAGTTTGGCCTTGACCGCTTCCAGCCCGCTGATCCAGACCCGGGCTTCTTCCTCGCGCTGCAAGGCTTCTTTGCGCTCGTCGCCGGTCAGTTTCTCGGCTCCTTCTTCTACCTTACGGCGGTAGCAGTGGTGCGCTTCATCGTTCAGCACGACGATATTTTTCTTGTTGCCCAACTCGCGGCAGACGCGCCGCACCATCTGTTCAGGCGTTTCGGTAAACGGGCTGCTCTCACCCTGCTGTTTGAGAATATCCCTGGTCAGTTTGCCCGCGGCCACCTTCTCGCGCAGTTTGAAAACATGGAAGTTGGTGATGACCATCTTCGCTTTGCCCAATTCGATTTGCATCTCGACCGGCAGCAGGTCATGCTGGCGATAATAGTTTTGCGGGTCATTCGGCATCAACACCCGCAGGCGGTCTTTGATGGTAATGCCCGGCGCAACGATCAGGAAAGTGTCCGAAAAGCGCGCATCCTGGGTGTTGGCCAGCTTGTTCAAGGCTTGCCAGGCAATCAGCATTCCCATTACCAGCGTCTTGCCGGAGCCGGTCGCCATCTTGAACGCCAACCGGTACAGCAGTGGGTTGGCGCGCGCATTCTCATCGCGGATGTAATTTTCGATCCAGGCGTCGCCATACTTCCCGGCCACTTCAGTCAGGTAGATGGCGGTTTCCAGGGCTTCGATCTGGGCAAAGAACAGCCGGCGTTCGCGCCCGGGGCGCTGCCAGTATTCCAGCAAGCGGGCGGTGACGCGGGTGATTCCCTGATAGCCGCCCTTGCGCCACAATCCCACCCGCTCGCGGATGCGATTGATCGTCTTGTTCTCTTCCAGGCGGTCCGAAGTCCACTCTGTCTCGAACGACATCTGCTTCGGGCTGCGCTTCTTGGCCCGCGGGATCGGCACAAAATATTCACTAATGCGACGCCCCTCGACGATCTCATCCGTAATTCCATCTTCGGTAAACCGAAAATGGCGGCGAGGTTCCTCGAAGGGCGAATTGATGACAGGGTTTTCGATGGTTACATCTGGCATGGCGATACCTGTTGGCAGGGGTAGATTTCCCCGAATAAAATTTAGTATAGCACACCGGCAAAGTGACAAATAGTGCCAGATGTCTTAACTTTTATACGACTTCTTTTGTTTGGCTTACGACCTTGAAAACCACATCTTTTCTGACACCATTCCACCCTTTGACGTCGCACAACGGGAGTTCTGTCAGCATATTTTCCCCGCTCGCATGATTTTTGAAGCACTTCCTATTTGTATAAATACCGCAAGTTTGCTACAATTTATTTATGAAAATAAATCGTGCGCTACTCCCACAGATCAAGGACATGCTCATCCCCGGCAAGGTGCTGGTCTTGCATGGCCCGCGCCAGGTGGGCAAGACCACGCTGGCCAACGACCTGATCGCATCGGTTGCGCTGCGCAGCCGCTTCGTAAACGCGGATGAAATCATCTATCGTGAAGCGCTTGCCAGCCAGAGCCGCCAACGCCTGGGTGAATTGCTCGGCGATGCCGAACTATTGGTGATTGACGAAGCCCAGCGCGTGCCCAATATTGGGCTCAATCTCAAAATCCTGGTGGATAGCTTTCCGCAGGCGGTCATCCTGGCGACCGGTTCCGCTTCGTTTGAGCTGGCGAATAAAATCAGCGAACCCCTAACTGGGCGCACCCTGACCTTTAATATGTACCCGGTCAGTTATGCCGAAATCCGCGATGCGTTTGGCGCGCTCGAAGCGCGCAGTCAGTTGGAGCGTTGGATGGTCTGGGGCGGCTACCCGGCAGCGACCACGCTCAATGATCCTGCCTTGCGTGAGCGGCTTTTGGGAGAGATTACCGGGGCCTATCTGTACCGGGACATCCTGGAAATGGAAGGAATCCGCCATGCCGATAAGCTCATTTCGCTCCTGCGCCTGCTGGCTTTCCAGATCGGACAGAAAGTGTCACTCTCAGAATTGGCAACCAGTTTGGGGTTGGGACGTCCGACCGTAGAGCGATACCTGGACTTGCTCGAAAAATCCTTTGTCATCTTTCGTGTGGGCGGGTTCTCGCGCAGCCTGCGCAAAGAAGTGACCAAGAACTCACGCTACTATTTTTACGATAACGGCATTCGCAACAGCCTGGTTCAGAACTTCAACCCACTCCATTTGCGCCAGGATGTTGGCCAGTTGTGGGAAAACTACTTGATGATGGAGCGCCGCAAAGCCAATCAGGTTGCATCGCGCTCGGTCAATGCCTACTTCTGGCGAACGTATGACCAGAAGGAAATTGACTACATCGAAGAACGCGGCGGCAAGCTGTACGGATATGAATTCAAGTGGGGCGGCAAGGCCATGCCGCGCAAGACCAGCAGTGAGTTTATGGAAACCTACCCAGGCTCAGCGTTGGCGACAATTAGCGCTGAAAATTTTGAAGCGTTTGTGTTGTAAAATGCCCGTGCTTGAAAAGCGCTGCACTATGCAGCGCTTTTCAAGCGGAACGAGTATGAAACCAAAGGAACCTGCCATGAGCGATCAACGCGAAAAAATCGAAGAAAACATTCGCCAACTCGAAGCAGCCAAAGCCAGCGGGGCATTACCCGCCAGTGTAGCCGACGCCAGTATCGCGGCCTTGCGCGAAAAACTGGCAACCTACAGCGCCGAAAACGAAGGCAATGGCGCTATTGCCCAGGGACAGGATGCCTTTGCGGTCGGACAAAACGGCATTGGTGTTGAGGGCAGCGTCGGCGGTGATATTGTGACCGGGGTCAAGATCGTGCTTGGCCTCGAGAAGAAATCCCTGCCGCACCCCGAAGCCCTGGCGCGCTACCTTGAAAACATGGTAGCCACACACCAGTTATTGCGCTTGCAAGGCATTCGGGCTGGTGACCAGCCCTTGAGTGTGTTGCTCGAAAAAGTCTACGTTTCGCTGACAGCAGTCGCTAAACAGGCTGGTACGGCGGCGCAGGGCAAGAAAACCGCCAACGAAGCGGACGCCCTGCACGGCGGCGAGAGCGGTATCCTGAGCATTGGTTCAGCCCTGGCGCGTTACCCGCGTCTGGTGATTATTGGCGATCCGGGCAGCGGCAAGACGACCCTGCTGGCCTACCTGGCGCTGACGTATGCCCGCACCCTGGCCGATTCTGTTGACCTGATCAAAAAGCGTCTTGGGTTGAATGAAGCCAACCGCCTGCCGATCCTGCTGCCGCTGCGTGACCTCGGCTATCACCTGTCTGAGAAACATCCCAACCCTGGCAAGGATGGCCCGGCTCTGCTGTTGGATTACCTGCATGAATATTACGCGGCCCAGGCAATTGACTTGCCCCTCGATTTTTTCAGTGTTTATCTCGAAAAAGGCCAGGCTGTGGTTTTGCTGGACGGCATGGATGAAGTTGCCGATGCCGGCCTGCGCCAGCGCGTGGCGCGCCTGATCGAGAAGTTCGCCGCCCGTTTTGGGCAGGCCCGTTTTGTGGTCACCAGCCGCGAAGTGGGCTACGATGGCCCGGCCCGCATCGGCGCGCAGTTTGGCCTGGCCAAGGTGCGTGACTTCACCCCCCAGGAAGTGCGCCGCTTTGTGCACGACTGGACGCGGGTTGTCGAAACCAGCCTGGCGGGCGGCGAATCGCCGGATGTCCTGCGCATGGCCAATGAACAGGCCGCGAAACTCATTCGGGCCATCGAAGGCAATCCGCGCGTGGCAGAACTGGCCATCAACCCCCTGCTCCTGACCGTGATCGCCCTGGTGCATCGTTACCGGGCCGAACTGCCCGAACGCCGCTCAGAATTATATGAAGAAGCCGTAGAAGTTTTGCTCTGGCACTGGGATCGCGCCAAAGGACTGGATGATGAGCAAAACCTGGGCAGCGTCAAACTGGACAGCGGCGACCGGCGCAGTTTCCTGGAACCGGTTGCCTTTTGGATGCACGAGCGCAACCGGCGTGAGATCGAGCTGGCTGACCTGCGCGCCCTGCTTTTCCCGCGTCTCAAAAATATGACCGGCGACGACCAGCGCGCCAGCCGGGCAACAGATAACTTTCTGCGCGTGATCAGCGAGCGCAGCGGATTGCTGATAGAGCGCGGCATGGGCATCTATGGCTTTGCCCACCTTACCTTCCAGGAATACCTGGCGGCGCGCACCCTGGCCGGGCGCGAGGACATGCTCGAATATACATTGAAGGTCCTGCCCAACCCGTGGTGGCGGGAGGTGATCCTGCTCCAGGCTGGTTACGTCAGTGGGCAAGGCCCCAGCCGGGTTAGCAAACTGATTCAGAGCATCATGGACGCCGACCCGAAAACCGAACCCGAACCACACCACCACCTGCTGCTGGCCGCCGAATGTCTTTTTGATGTAGGCAATGCCCGCGTCGAAGGCGACCTGCTCGGGCAGGTGCGGCTGCGCCTGCAAAAACAGGCGGACGCGCCGCTCAAAAAGGGAGACAAGCCGGCCCTGCTGGCAAAACTGGCCGCCATGAACGCCCTGGCGCGCATCGAGAGCGGCAAAATCACATCCCAGTTTTGGAAAGCCCCCTGGGGTGAGCCGGACTGGATCACTATTCCGGCCGGTGAGTTTTGGATGGGTGGTGACGGTAAATATGATGGCAAGCCCCTTCATAAACTGCACCTGCCCGAATACCAGATTGCGCGCGTGCCGGTTACCAATGCCCAGTATGCCATTTATGTTAACGATAGCGGCGCAAAAGCGCCAGAACACTGGCGCGGCGGGCAAGTGCCGGCTGGCCTTGAAAACCACCCGGTGGTGAATGTCTCCTGGCATGAGGCCCTGGCCTACTGCAAATGGTTGGGCGAAAAAATCAACAAACCCGTCAGCCTGCCCAGTGAAGCCGAATGGGAAAAAGCCGCCAAAGGCCCGATCGAAAATCCTCAATCGAAAATCGAAAACCGAAATTATCCCTGGGGCGAATCCTGGAAAGAACTGCATTGCAACTCAGATGAACTCGGGCTGAACGAAACCACCCCGGTCGGGCTTTTCCTGAATGGCGCCAGCCCGTATGAGCTATTGGATATGAGCGGCAATGTCTGGGAATGGACGCGCTCTTTCGGTTATGATGTTTCGAAATACCCCTACGATCCCAAAGATGGGAGAGAAGATTTGAGCCGCAAAGATGTCTCCCGTGCCCTGCGCGGCGGCTCGTTCTTCATTAATGGAGTCAGCCTCCGGTGCGCCTTCCGCTCCCAGGACAATCCGGACTACAGGCTCAGGTACCTCGGTTTTCGTGTGATGTTGTCCCCGCTGCTTCTCTCTCAACCATCAGACGCCTAATCTCTCCCGAAGGACATCGGGACGATGTGCATCTCTAGACAAGACAAATGATGAATTCAGAAAGATGAAGGCTTAATTTTCTGGCAAAAGGATATGAACCATGGCATTCGACATCGAAAAATGGAAACAATCACTCCAACAAGCTTTGCCTGGCTTTCGAGAGCGCATGAAGCGGGCTGGGGCCAACTCGACTTATTTCTTCATCGCAGCGTCAGCTTTCTTGCCCATTGCACAGGCAATGCAAACAGGGAATCTTGAGCCGCTTTTATTTGCCAACCTTGCCAGCGGAATTGGGGCCAATCTGTTGGCAAACATTGTCCAGCATTGGCGCGATGAAGCCACCGCTGCCGTCCAACTGCAGGAAGCTGTAAAAAGCGATCCTGAACTCCAGCCAAAACTGGATGCCCTGTTGCAACAATTGGATGCCATTTCCCTGGCCGAAAAATCTCTCAGCGCAGTCGACCGCGCCTGGTTTGCGGAGACCCTGAAAGAAGAACTGTCCCAACTCAAAAGCGGCATCAGCTATACGGCTGTCGTTTTTGGCGGTGGGGCATCCGCCCAGGGAAACGGGGCAACAGCCGTTGGTGCGGGCGGGGTTTTGATCAACGGCGGTATCCAGGCCGACCGGGATGTGATCCTGGGCGGCCAAACCAATCACTACCACGCCCCCGACCCGCGCGAGCTGGCCCGCGAAGAAGAAGACAAAGCCCGGCGCGCCTACCTCGAAAAACTGCGCCGGCACTGCCAGGTTTTACCGCTGGCCGCACTCGGCGGTGAAGAAGGCGCGGAAGACGAACTCTCGCTCGACAATGTTTACATCGATCTCGACACCACCATCAATATCAAAAAAACCGACTTGGACGAACTACGCAGCGGCAAAAAACACAGCCTGCCGCAGGCGATTTTGGGTAAAGATGCCCCTGACTTGCTTGATCACATGGGCGAGCAGAAAGACATCACAGCCCTGCCCGCACTGGAGGGTATTCGTGTTACGCCGCGCACTGTGCTATTAGGCGAACCGGGCGCGGGTAAAAGCACCTTTGCCCGCAAATTGCTCGGCCTGCAAGCCGCCGCCCTGCTTGGACAGTGCAAACCGCTGCCGGGCTTCGCGCCTGACCTGCTGCCCGTGCTGGTCATCCTGCGCGAGCTGGTGCCGCTGTTGGCAGATCTGCGCCTGGAGCACCTGGCTGCTGACGCCAAAAAACAAAAACTGCTCGAGGTCATCGCGCAGCACCTGGCCCAGCCCTTTCTCAACACCGCCCTCGAAAGCGGCAAAGTCATGCTGGTATTGGATGGCCTTGATGAAGTCCCGCAAGACTTGCGTAAAGTTATCCGCCAGGTGGCGGCGGCCCTGCTCGCTGAATACCGCATTGAGCGTTTGCTGATTACCTCGCGTATCCGCTCGTACACGGGTAACGCTGTCTTTGAGAACCTGCAAACCTTCACCCTGCGCCCGTTCGACAAGGAAAAAATCGCCGGGTTCGTGCGGGCCTGGTATGTCACCCAGACCGAAATGGGCCGGGTGCGTGAAAAAGACCGTGATGAGCGCATCAAAGACCTGGTACAGGCCGCGACAGCTGGCGACCTGCGCGAAATTGCCAGCAACCCGATGATGTTGACCAGTATGGCCATCATCCACCAGAAGGAAATCGGCCTGCCCAAGGAACGGGTACGGCTGTACAAGTTGGTGGTGGATGTGCTCCTGCGCCGCTGGCAGAAGCACAAACTGGGCGAAGGCCAGATGACCCCTTCTATTACCCTGCTGGCTTTCCTGAAGGATGAAAACCGCCTGCTGGCTGCAATGGAACGCCTGGCTTACGAGGCCCACCGGGTTGGCAAAGCTGGCCCTGAGCCTGCCGAAGGGAGCGAGAAACGCACCGCCGACCTGCCGCGCCTGGCCGCACTCGAAATTCTGGAACAAAAAGAATAGTAATCGTTCACGGGGTATCTCTGAATAAAATCTGATATAACACAAACGGTATGATAATAAAGATGATGCATACTTGACCTATGCCACCAATTACTGAACTTCTCCCTGCGAAACTACTTGAGGCA
>JAVEWN010000117.1:0-9523 GCA_034004515.1 Anaerolineales bacterium
AGCAAAATCAAGCTCAAAAATCCTATCCCGAATTCACGTTTTGTAAGGGGTTTAGCGCACACAATTCCAGTCGTGTCGATTTCGGCCCTGCGACTACCCTGAAGAACGCTCCACTCAGGGCCTGCGTCTCAAGAGGGTTGGTTTATCGCTCGACGGCGTGGCATTTATGACAGTACTGCGATTCCTGTTCGGCGGGGTTTTGCTGACAGGCCGTCCCCTGCACGGGGCGGAAAGTGAAATATTGGCGGGTAGCTTTGCCCACCATCTCAAACGTTCCATCCGCTAGCTGGCGGATGTTCCAGAGCGGTTCGCCCTGCCTCTGCCCTGATTCTGGCGAGGGGGTTGTGACGAGGATCGTATCGCCCAGTTGCAGGTCGAGCAGCGGGTTGAGCAAAGCCAGTTTGAAGGCGAGGTCATCCGGGTCGCTCAGGGTCTTGGTCAACGGCAGTTCGGTCAGCGTGCCGTGGCAGGTTTTGCACTGCACATATTCAGCACTGGCCTGATTGGCATGGATATCGCCATCGCCCATGGCTTCGGCGCGGGTGTGGCAATCGATGCAGTCCAGCGTGTACTCACACTGCACGAATTCGGCAATCGGCTGGTAGTAATCCTCAATCCGCCGGGCAGGATGATCGGCGCGCTCGACAAAAGCCATCTGGCGCAGATCGTAGTTGCCGCGATTGTGACAGGTATTGCATTGCGTGTAGGGGATGGAGGTCGTAAGCCTGTGAACTTCGGTCTTACTCTGGCTGGGCGCATCGGGCGTGTGGCAGGACGCGCAGCCCGTGTAACGCGCATAGGCCTGGCCTTCACGCGGGGCCGTGTTGATGTGGCAGGTCAGGCAGTTTTCGCCAAATTGTCGCAGAAGCGGGCTGGTTTCGCTGGCCGGGTCGTAGGCTTGCAGGGCGACGATGCCCGTTTGAGTCTCTGGATCGCTAATCGACACAGCCCCAAAGCGGGGATTTTGATCAGACTGTGCGCCGAATGTATAGCGCACGCTGGTAATTGCGCCGGTATAAGTGGATTGGATGCTGCTTCGCACCCGTTGGATATGATCGCGTTCCTGGGCGGGATCGCCGCTGTGGCAATTGCTGCCACCGCACGATTGCTCGGCTACCGTTAAATCGGACGGATTGGCCCCGCCGCGCATGCTGCTGTGGGCCAGGTCCGCGTCGAGTGCCAAACGCTCGCCGCCGTGGCAGGTAACACACCCGAAGGCTTGCACCGGGTGCGAGGGGCTGATTTCGGGCAAAGCGGCGTGACAGGTCAGGCAGTATTCCGGCTGCCCGGTCAGGCTGGGGGTCAGGGAAACCGGCTCAGGCGGCTTGCGGTTCATCCACCAGGCCAGACCAAGCGCAACAAAAAGAACACCCGCCGCGAGCAGTAACCATAAATCGAAGGGGAAGCCCTCAGCCCGGCGAACCATCGCAGATCGGTTAGGGGCCATCGGCAAGCAGGGTTAAGACGATCACAAAAAGCCCGATCAGCGCCAGAATAATTTGAGCGAGGCGGTTGCTTGCTGGGAACCAGCGTCCGAGTTCTGCTGGGGCGGGCTGGGCCAAAAGATAGGGAATCAGGGCCAGAACGGCAAGCAAAATCACCGGCACGAGCACTCCCCACAAAAACGGATCCCCCCATTCGAGCATTTTCTGGACCCACAAAAAGAACCAGGGCGCAGCCGCCGATTCTGTCATCGATTCCTGAAAAGACCCGGAGATGGGCGCAGCAATCGGGGCGGGCAAAAAGATCGAGAGCAGAATCAGGGCCGAGCCGATCAAGATCATCGCCAGAACTTCGCGACGCACCAGCTCAAAGCGAGTAATCCGCTCGTTGTCGGCCCGCAGGCTGGGGGGCGGAACGGCGATGCCGCCATCCCGCCGAACGCGAAAGGCGTGCCATCCTACCAAAATAGCAGCCGGGAGTGTCAACCCAAAAAGATGCCAGGCGTAAAAGCGGATCAGGGTGGCCTGGCCCGGCTGCGCCCCGCCGATGACGAGGGTGTAGATGCTTTTGCCGAATAACGGGATGGTTTTGAGCAGGTTTGTGCCGACGACCAGCGCCCACTGAATGCCGATATCCCAGCGCAGGATGTAGCCCGTGAAATTGATCAGGATTAAGAGGACGAACAACGCCAGCCCAAGCAGGTAGTTGAAGCGGCGCGGCGGGGCATAAGCGCCTGTGAAGACCACCCGCGCCAGATGAATGGCCGCAACAATGATCAGGAGTTGGGCCGCCCAAAAGTGCAGGTTGCGCAGCAGCCCTCCAAATGGGACAAAGTAGGTAATGGTCTGAATCGAGAGCGCGGCCTGCTCTGGGGTGGGGATGTAAAAGAACATTTCGAGGGCGCCCGTAACCGCCAGCACAAGGATCAGGAAAATCGCGCTGCCGCCTGCGCCCAACGTATAACGCCAGCGCGATTGGCGGGCCGGAATGCTGGGCGGGTGCAGGTGGTGGAAGAAGGAAGGGCGCATGGATAAATTATAAACGAGATGAAAAGCGGGTTACGCTTGACCCGTAACCCGCCAAAGCTGGAATGTTGCTAAAGATTAGTCTCCTGAAACAGGCTGATCGATTTTGAGTTTGGCTAATTCATGTTTGGGCAGGTCTTTGACCGCCAAAGTCTCTGAAAAGACAGGGAAAAAATGCGCAATCAACGCATACACGACGATAACGCCAGAACTTACGCCTATCAGTAGTAAAATTTCGACCCAGGAGGGGAAGTATCTAACACCGTTGAGGGCCGAGAGTGCAAACCAGGTAATCGTAAAGCGGTTGATCACAATCCCTGTCGCAATAATTAACGCTCCGTAGAGCGCGTTCTGGCGGCTGGCCCGCAAGCGTTTTATGCTGAACCAGATCGCGGCGCTTAGCATGAGGGCTAATTCAGCAACGTACAGGGCACTGTAGACGCCGCTCGTGAGAAGTAAGCCTATTTTGTTGCCCCAGAATAAATCAACCACTTTCATTAAAAGGTAGGCGATTAAGAACCAGGGGAGAAGACTGCCTAATTTTTCGAGCACCTTTTCACTGAGAGTCTGTTTAAACATCCAGATGCTGGCATACGAGCCGATAAGGATGGCCGCAATGCCTGCTGAAAGCGATGAAACGAGGAAAAACTCGGGCTGCATCATGGAGTACCAGAGTGGGTGCAGGCGGTGAATCTGGACGACAAACAGCGAGCCGAGAGAGGACTGGTGCATTGAGGAAAGCGTGATACCGGCAATAACCATCCCAATCGTTATTTTTTCAACAATTCTGGAGAGTTTCTCGTTTTTAAAACGGTCTAAAAACACCGGGCTGAGTTCATAGGCTAGGATGCCGCTGTAGATGGCAATGCACCAACTTACTTCAAAGAGAGCTGAGGAAAGGTTGGGATAAACCAGAAAATGCCAGAAACGATCCCAGCGGCCCAGGTCAAAGAAAAGAATAACCAACACGGAACTGTAACCGAGAAAGCCGAAAAGCACCGTTGGGCGGACAGCGGAATGTAAATCGTGCATGTGGAAAATATAGACCAGCATCGCCAGCGTAAATGCTGCTCCTGAGAACGCAACATTCGTCAGATCGAAGCTAATCCAAAGCCCCCAGGGAAAAACAGTGCTGAGGTTAGTGGTCACGCCTAGCCCGGCGTATAAGCGGTAAGCGCCGGCCAACAGCCCCAGGGCGGTAATCACTGCCAGCACGTAAACATAGCGCGGCAAGCCTTCCAAAGCTTTAAAAGGTTTGATTGTAAGATTCACAGTGGCCATGAGCTACTTCTCCTCTGTCCCGTTAGGTTTGCGATCGGTGTGAGGTTTTTTCTCAAAGTGTTCCATCGCCAGATAGATACCTGTCATGCCCAGCGCCACCGCACCGGCAATGATAGGCGTCCCTTCTTCGGTCGCTATGCGGTTGAAATGGGCCGGGGATTCTGTGGTTTCGATGGTTGGGAAACCAAGTTGATCGAATGGAACTGGCGAAATGTAGAAGGTGGAAGTCCCACCGTTTTCAAATTCTCCAAAAACATGGTTGATATAACGTTCAGGCTGTTTCTCGATGCGATCATGCGCCAAGGCCAGCATCTCTTTCTGCGAGCCAAACTGAATGGCATCGGTCGGGCAGGTGGCAGCGCAGGCAGGCTCTGCCTGGCCGGCTTCCAGCCGGGAGACGCAAAAGTCACATTTTGTGATTAAGGCGAACTGCTGATCCCATTGGAAGTGGGGAACCTCGAAGGGGCAGGCATACATGCAATAGCGGCACCCGATGCAGGCTTTGTTATCATAGGTAATGATGCCATCGGCGTTTTGTTTCAGGGCACCCACCGTACAGGCAGATACGCAGGATGGATCAGCGCAGTGCATACAGTGAAAAGGCGCGCTGTAGCGTTTTAGGTCTGGAAACTCGCCCGTAACAGCGCTATCTTTTATCCAGATGCGGGTACTCTTCATCGAAACATTGTTTTCCACGCTACACGCTACCAGGCAGGCCCGGCAGTCAATGCAGCGGGAAGCATCAATTAAGAAACCGTATTTAGCCATTTGCTACTCTCCTAAATGAAGCGGCTTGCGCACTGGTTCATTGGGCGCACCTGCAATTTTTTCTACCGATACAAAGGTCTGGCTAAGCGCCTGGCCCCCACTGACGGGGTCAGTGTAGGTGACGTGTAAGACCGAGTCGCTTGCGCCGAAGCCAAAAGCCGTGGTCAGGCCTTTTGAGATGTGACCAAAGCCGGGGGCCATGAAAACGCAGTCGGGGCGGATGGCCTCGGTCGCTTCCAACAGGATGTGGATTTTGCCCACTTCGCTGGTGACGGCCACCCAATCGCCGCTTTTTAATCCTTTTTGCGCGGCAACCTTGGCGTTCATCGACAGACGCGGCTCATCGGAATACTTGTGCAAGAGTTGGTTGTTGTGGGTACCGAACTGGGTATGCTGGGCCACTTTGCCTGTCAGCAGGTAGAACTGATCTGCGGCGGGCATGGGCGGCTCTTCCCACTTTGCCATGCCATCAAATCCCGCGTTTGCCAGGGTTTCAGAGAACAACTCAACTTTGCCGCTGGTGGTGTTCCAGCTGTATTCCAATTTCCCTTCGCCGGGCATTTCGGCATAGCCTTTTTCGCGCACTTCCTCCAGGCTGACGCCGAGCGGAGCAAGCTGCTGACGCAGGTAATCTTCCTCGTCTGCATATTGGAAGTAATCCGCCAGGCCAAGCCGTTCGCCGAGTTGCTTGTAAATCCATAGCGCAGATTTGGCTTCGCCTTGCGGCTCGATCACGGGCTGGCGGATGAATGCCTTGTCGCCGACCGGCAGGAGCGGGTCGTAGCGTTCGAGATAGGAGGCCTCTGGCAGGATCACATCTGAGAACCAGGCCGTGTCGTTCATGATGATATCAACCGTGACGATGAAATCCATCTTGCCGAAGGTTTCCAAGGTTTTGTTGCGGTCAGGGATTGAGAGAACCGGATTTTGACGCGAGATAAACCAACCGTGCGCCTGGTACGGGTCAGCATTGTAGATGCCATTCCGTAATTCCTGGAAGATACCCAGCTTGAGCGGCACGAAGGGGAATTTCCACGGGACACCATCCAGGCGCAGCGCGGAAATGCGTGGATACGGCGGTTGGGGGGGGGATCCCAGCCCGGCTCCTTCTTCCAGCGCGGGGAACAGGGTCACGCCCCAGTTGCCGATGATGGTATTTAAGGCGGTGATAGCGCGCTGCGTGCCAAAAGAGTTGACAAAGTTGGAAGTACGCCAGCCGTTGTGGGCCAGGGCATACTTGCCTGCCGCCGCAAATTCGTGGGCGATGCGGGTGATCGTTTCAGCTGGAATGCCCGTGATTTGGGCCGCCCAGTCTGGGGTATAACGCTGCACTTCTTTCGCCAACTCATCGAAACCGACCGTGTAGCGGCTGACAAAAGACTGATCGTAGAGTTTCTCGCCAATGATGATATTCAGCAGCGCCAGATGGAAGGCCAGGTCTGTGCCAGGCCGAATCGGCAGCCACTCTCCGGCCTTGGAAGCCGTTTTGGTATAACGTGGGTCAAGATAAACGACTTTCACGCCCGCATCAATGGCGTGGCTCAGGTCATGCGTCTCCGAGGTTGAAATTGCCTCCATCAGGTTGCGCCCAGTCAAAATAATATATTTGACATTTTTATAATCACGCCCTGGTTCTTCCATGCCATAAGTCATCAGGTTTGCAACGATCATGGCGTTGAAGCACAGACTGCGCTGGGTTCCATAGTTGGGCGAACCAAAGCCGTAGAGCAGGTTTTCGAAGAGCGGCTGGCTCAGGTTGTGGGTCGATGAAAAGACCATCGCCTCTGGGCCGTACTTTTGCTTAATTTCGAGCATTTTGCTCGCGACCAGGTCGAGCGCTTCGTCCCACGAGGCTTTGCGGAAGAGACCTTCGCCGCGTTTGCCAACCCGAATGAGCGGAGTCAGGACCCGGTCTGGGTCGTAGGTATTCATCAGCCCCGATTGGCCGCGCGGGCAGAGGTTGCCGCGCGAGTGCGGATGCTGCGGGTTGCCATCCAGCTTGACGACCCGGCCGCCCTTAATTTTTGCAATCAGCCCGCAGCGCCAGACGCACATCTCGCACATGCTTGAAATATAGCCATCGCCCTGCTGGTCGATCTGGCCAGACTCGCGCGCCGCCTGGGCTGCCAGCGGGGAGAGCATCTGCCCCGCCGCCAGAACCGCCCCGGTTGCCGCGCCCAGTTTTAGAAAATCTCGTCTTGAGATGGTGTTTGTCATAGCATTCTCCGGGTATTAGAGAGTAGCGATTGGAGAGCAGTAATTGGGAACGACCAATCCGCCATTACTAATTACTTTTTTCTTTTCTCTGCCATCCCGCCCGGTCGATCAGGTAGAAGAGCATCAAGGAGATCAGCGCAAAAGCCAGCACCGTCAGATAAGGATTAAGGTTCCACAAATCGGGGATCACCACGCTGCCATAATTCGCCAAACTGGAGATTTGGGGAAAGACTTGCTGATAGGTGAGGCCGTAAACCAGCGCGCCAACCAAAAAACCAAGTAAACCAGGCACAATGTAATCTAATTTTCCCTCGCCGGACCCGGCGACACAAGTACCCGGTCAGTAACCAGTCAGGGCCATCCCAACCCCGAAAATTAATCCGCCAAGCAGGTTGCCGACGATATACGTCGCAGGAATGTTGGGGAAGGTAATCATCCCCAGCCCACGCAGCGCGTAAAGCCCGCTCATCGAAACCACCAGGGCCGTCATCATGAACTTCAAGACAGCCATATCGGTGAAGCGGAAAACATTTACAATTTTGTTGTACTGGGTCAGCCCGGCTTTATTGAGCGAAAAGCCGAAAAAACCGCCAAGCGCCAGGGCAATCACATAATTCATCATTTTAGTATCTCCCGCGGTAGATGATCAGGGCCGTTAAAATACCCGAAGCAAACATGCCGATAATAAACAGGAATGCGGCCGGCGCCAGCAGCATCCCGCCAGAGATGGCCAGGCCGCTCGTGCAGCCGCCCGCGATTCCGGCGGCGTATTCCAAAATGATTGCGCCCACAAAAGCCAACAGCCAGCGCTTCCAGATTTGCGGGCCAAAGATGCGCTTCCACTGCTCATCGCTGTTGGCGGCGTCTTTTTTGCCCCATTTCAGCGTGCCGCTGGTCGCCGCGCCCGCCATCCCGCCAAAGAAAATCCCCACCAGCAAGATCACGCCCAGGGTAATCCCCGGCGGCATGATGAAATTGAAGTACAAATTGTCAAACGCGGCCGGCGCAAGCGCCTTGCCGATCATGCCGGCCAGGTTTTCAAACGCGCCCGAAGCCCCCAGCAAACTGTCGCTTAGCCAAACGGCCAAAATACCCACCAGCCCCAGCAAAACCCCCGCCACATACGGCGACCAGGTTTCCCTGCGAATGTAATTCAGAATAAATTTCATGGCTGCGCCTCGTTCTTTTTGTCTGAAAGCACTTCGTCGATCAGTCCCAGCACCTTGTCGGCTTTGGGGCTTTCAAGTACCTGTCTGAGCGTCTTGCGGCTGTCGGATTTGAGCTTTTGAATGGCTGGCAGCATCTCCACCACCTCGGCGGGATATTCGTCTCCGACCTGTTTCACCTCGCCGAACTTGACGCTGACCAGTTTTTCGCGGGTGACGACGAATCCGCCGCCGCCGACCGCCACCAGTCCAATGATTCCGATCAAAATCAGGTTGCCCCAGTTGGTCGGCTGCTTGCCCAGCACAATTTGATCGTAACGGGCCGCGTAATCCGTCAGGTTGGGATCGTCATAATCAATTTCGATGGACGCGGGGGCCGCGCCAGCGCTGATAGGTTGTTCCACCACCGCAGCCGGAGCCGCGCCACCCGTTGCCGGGGATGCAGAATCTGCGCCAATTTCCACGCCCAAAGCGGTGGCGTAGACCTGGGCGCGATCCGCCAAATCGTTGGGGTGACACTGCTGACAGGAGGCTTTGATGTCTGAAAGCGGCGGCACCATGCCGGCGTGGGCTTGGGCCTTGTCCTTGGCCTGGTTATTGCCCGCATGGCAGATATAACAAAAATCGCCAAAGGCATGGGCCTTATGCCAGGATGTGCCATCCCCATTGACCGGATCCTGCCCCTGGACTTCGTGGCAACTCTTGCAAGACGAAGCCTGCGAGCCGCACTGGGCATTGGCCGGCGGGGCCGTTGCCAGCCACAATCCGCTCCCAAATACCAAAATGAGACCCGCCACAAAAAATGAAAGGATCGTTCTTTTATGCTGCATGTGCCTTCCTCCCGAGAGAATAATCAAGAATCGATTTCTGTAATCAAATTGGCGCGGCGCACAATCCGGTCGCGCAGTACCGAGCGCAGAATATCGAGCGCATCAATCAGCCGCCGGTCTGAAAGTTGATAAAGCATATTGGTTCCCTGGCGCTCTGCGGTCACCAAACCCCGATCACGCAAGTTTTTTAAATGGCGGGAAATCGTCGGCTGGGGCAGGTTCAAATCTGTGGCAAGCTCGTTCACCATCCGTGGCCGTTCATCCAATTCATACAAAATCAAGATGCGGGTTGGGTCCGAAAAAGCCGAACACAGTTCGGCTTCCATCATGCAAACTTCCTGGGTCAGGCTCGGAGAAATGCTCATTTTGTCTCATTTGATATATATGACTTAGCGAATAAACAAATATAACTATTGAGATATTAATCTTTGTTAACGCCCAACCATAGTGGGATTTGTCACAAGTCTGAGTGTCTTTTGTCACATATAATTGACTCGGCTTTCCGTACTCCATTCAGGCGCAGTTTATTCCCGAAACGGCCTGCCGCAAGATCGGGAAATAATCCCTGTTGGGCTAGGGCGCGTATGCAGGGCGATTGCATCTAAATCCCGGTTTGCCCTAATCTTGCCTATTCGCCAACGGGCTGCCCGCAGGGTGCTTCGCAAAAGCCCTGACTCATTACATGGAAGCCCCTGCGGGGCTAAAATCGCCAGTCCGAAGGACTTTCATGCCATGAGTAGCGGCTTTAGCCGCGCCGATACCCGCAAAAGTTGCCGTTTTTAGACAAAAACAG
>JAVEWN010000118.1:0-9440 GCA_034004515.1 Anaerolineales bacterium
AGCACGAGTACCCAGAGTGGCAATCTCCTGTTTAACGGCATTTTCTTGCCGAAAGGGGATTGCCACGCCGACGAAAAAACATCGTCGGCTCGCAAGGACAGCGTTTAACCGGGGTATAGCGCAGATTTGTAGGTAACTTTTGCGCCAATGAGTCCGGCGAGTTAAAGCTCCGCCTCAGGTCCAGGGTGTCGGCTAAAATCGACCCTTTTTGTAGTTCGAAAGGCTTTTTTGTACTTAAGAAAGGCTTCAGCCCACCGAAAATGGTTGCAGAGAAAATTTGCCAAAAATCTACCGATGATTTTGCGCGATACCCGTTTAACTGGAGATTACTTCAGGCGGAAGAAGACCGCCTTTGCAATGACCTGATTCAGAAGGGAGCGTGGCCGCCCTGGGCGGAGCGTTTCTCAGCGTAGTCGAAGGGTGATTTGCAGCGGAATGTCCTTCGACTGCGGCCCGCAGAAGCGCGCGGGACCCCGTTCAGGAGGAGGTTGAGAGATGCACCCGCGTGACATGGTCAAAGCAGTTACTTTATTTCTACGATCTGAACGGGGGCAATCTTTTAACGGCGGGTATGGGGAACAAGCACCCACTGTCCGTTGGCAAAATAACCATCTTCTTCCAGTTGATTATATTGGGCCAGCAAAATCGGGTCCGCATTAAGCTGCTGGGCCAGCAAAGCCAGCGCGACCCCTTCTGCGCTGACCTGATAGACCTCAAAAAGCGGCAAGTCTGCGACCGCCTCGGTCTGGAATGGGACAACCACCAGCCAGTTTTCCCAGAGCGGGACGGGCAGCATCAGGTTGACCGCCCGAATGGCAGCCTCGCTCGTGCCATAACGAGTGGCAATGGCGACGAGACTCTCACCCGCGCTGACGCGATGAACAACCAGAGCCGGGTCGGCCCCAATTGGCGTCCCCAGGCTGGAGGGCGGCGTCACCGAAGCAGTCTCGGAGGGCGGCGGAGGGCTGAAGGTGGCCGAGGGGATCGCGGTCGGGACGACCAGGAGCGTTGCGAGCGGCCCCGGCGCGGACAACGTGAAAGCCGCCTGCGGTTCTTCGGTCCGCAAAGCGGGGGCAGGCGCAGCCGGGATCTCCGGTTGGGCGGCTGGCCCGGCCCCAAACAGGGCTTCGCGGTAATACCACACGCCCAACGCCGCAAACAGCAAAACCAAAAAGGCCAATCCGAAGGGGAAAATTGCGCCGGATCGACCACTGGCGCGCTGAGGGTGCAAAAAAGTATTGCCTGCGGCCGGGTCGATAAAAACCGGGCAGGTTGGGTGGGCGGACGAGAGACAATACTCCTGCTGATGAAGGTTCAGAATCGCCTGGGCCGGGTCTGAACGATAGCAACAATTACGCTCAGACGGAAAAATCGCAGGCGTTTGGGGATCGTCCAATAAACCAAGGTAGGGGCAAATTTTCATCAGGTTTTGTCTTTTCGCCAGGGGCAGGGTTATTCCCCGGTTTCATTCTCAATCAGTTCCGGCTGTTCTTTGGGGCTGCGACGGCCCGGCCACGGAAAACCAAACCCCTTTTTGGCGTTTCTTCCCACAGCAGAGTCGTAATAACCGTATTCGCCTTTGTAATAGCCAGAGTAATAACGGTAGCCGCCATAATAATTGGGCCGATTGCGCGGGATGCGGTTGAGGACGATCCCCAAAACATTTGCGCCCGCGCGCCGCATCTGTTCGAGAGTGGTCAGGGCGGCGTCACTGGGCGTGCGGCCCGGATAAACGACAAACAAAACCCCGTCGACGCGCGAAGCCAGAATGGAGGCGTCCGCCACCAGGAAGGGCGGCGCATCGACCACGATCATCTCGACCTGCTCGTGGGCCGCGGCCAGAATGGCAGCCATCCGGTCGGAAGCGAGTAAATCCGCCGGATTGGGCGGAACGCCGCCGCTGGTGATAATCTTCAGATGCGAATCTTTCCAGTCTTTGGCAACATCCGCGATCGTCAACGAATCGCGGAAGAGGTTGCTCAGCCCGAGCCGGTTCGAGAGGCCGAGGTAATGATGGACGCGCGGACGGCGCAAATCGGCGTCGATCAGGAGGGTCTTCTTGCCACCCTGGGCAATCGTGACCGCCAGGTTAATGGCAACCGTCGATTTTCCTTCGCCGGGATGGGCGCTGACCACCAGGATGCTCTTAATTGGCTTGTCTACCCCGGCAAACTCGAGGTTGGTGCGCAGCGTCCGAAAAGCCTCCGCAACCGGAGAACGCGGATTTTCGGAAACGTAAGCCTTGTCGCGGTCATGTTCCAACTCGGCGATATAGCCGATGACCGGCAGGCCCAACAAAGCCGAAGCCTGGCCCGCCGATTTAATGGTGTCGTCCAGGTATTCGATCAGGAAGACGATCCCGCCAGCCAGCATCAGGCCAACCGCCGCGCCCAAGAGGCCCGACTGCAAAGGCTGCGGGCTGATCGGGCCGCCCGGCATGAGGGCAGGCTCAATCGCGACAATGTTGGAGGTGCTGCTTAAACGGGCCAGGCGGACATTCTCATAACTGGCTAACAGGTTGGCGCGAATCTGGCGATAAAGCGCCAGGGTGGATTGCATTTGCTCCTGTTCGAGATTGGTAGCCCCCAAGCCGCGGCCTTCCCCCAAAACAACCAGGTTGGTATAAATTTGCTGATATAAATTGTAGGTGGTTTCGAGCTGCTTAAGTTTTAATTCTTTTTCATTGATTTGGGTTTTTAACTCAAATGAGGGCGTGGGCGTAAAGAGAGAGTCTGGAAGGCGGGCCGGCGAACGAAGTTCATCCAATGAGGTCTGGGCAGCCACAATCTCGCCCTGCAAGCGGTCAATCTCGGTCAGGGCTTTTTTGATCGCATCCTGGGATTGCTCTGAATTGACGGCGACAGCAGCCGCTTCGAGGGCATCAATCTGGGTGTCAATCTGCTGGATCTGGGCCTCCAGGCTGCGCTCCGATTCATTAAAACGTTCCGCCTGCTGAAGATTATTGCGCTCGATAAAAACATCCACCAGGGTATTCGCAATCAGGGCCGGCCGCTGCGGGTCTGTATCGGTCACGAAAATATCAATCAGCTGTGTATTTTGAACAATCTGGGCCCGAATCTGACCAGGCGTAACCCGGCCGCCAATTCGCTCAGCGACCGCATCCGTCACCGGGCGGCTGCGCAGCGTCTGAACATAGGTTTGGGCCAGCTGCTGTTGTTCCATGTAAGAACTATAATCGACGCTGGAATTTGTCCGCAGGGCAGAGACAATTTGAACGCGAATCGAGGTCTGGTAGACACGAGTTTGGCTATTCGCATAAAAATAGGCAGCCAGCCCGCCCAAGATCAGGCCCACGGCCAGCAGCCAGGCCCAATGCCATGCTATGCGTGCGTATTCTTTAATTTCCATTCAACTCTTCCTTATAAAAATATTCGTAACTGTTCACTGGAAGCAGAAAAAGCCGTTTCAGAGGACCTTGCGCACCGCCCTGAGCGTAGTCGAAGGGAGCGTAGTCGAAGGATGGTTTGCGGAAAATATCCTTCGACTGCGGCCCGCGGGATCGTGCGGGCCTCCGCTCAGGACGAGGTGACTGCGGCCCGCAGAAACGTGCGGGCCTCCGCTCAGGAAAAGCAGCTTGTGAGTAGACGGGTATGGCTGGCAAAGGTTACAGCAGCAGGAGCGCATCGCGGACTGCCTGTGCGACCGTCTTAATATCTTCAAAACTCATGCGCGCATACAAGGGCAAGGTTACCTGGCGGGAAGCAATCGCGCGGGTGACTGGCAAGCCGCTCATGCCGCCTGAAGTTGCGCGGTAGGCCGTAAATTCTGGAATGGGGGGGTAGTGGATGCTGGTTTGGATTCCCCGCGTTTTCATGCCATCCATAAAAGCCAAACGATCGGCATTGACAGGCAGCAGCACCGGCATAATATGACAGGCCGACTCGCCCGGATGGCCAGCAAAAGGCAACTGCACCTGAGGGGCCAGTTCGGCCAGCAGCTCATGGTAAACCGCGGTCAATTCGCGGCGGTGGTGGTTGTTGGACTCCAGCCGGGCAAGCTGGACCAACCCCAGCGCAGAAAGCATCTCGCTCGGTCGGTAATTATATCCTAAATCGGTCACGTCGTAGCTCCAGGCGTGGCCGCGATGGCGATCCCAGGTCAGGCTGGTCATGCCGTGTGAGCGCAGACGGCGCAGTTGGGCGGCGATCTCGTCATCGTCGGTCGTCAACATGCCGCCCTCGCCGGTTGCCAGATTCTTGTTGGAGAAAAAACTGAAGGCCGCCACCTGGCCCCACGAACCGGCCCGGGCCCCGTCGCGGGCTGCGCCGGGGGCGTGGGCGGCATCCTCGATCAAGATCAAGTGATGGCGGGCTGCCAAAGCCCGAAAGGCGGGCATGTCGCAGGCATAACCGCCATAGTGCATCAGAATAATGGCGCGCGTGCGGGCCGTGATCAGGGCTTCGACCGAGGCGGGTGACAGAGTCAGGTCGTTTTCGCTGACGACATCCGCAAAGATCGGGGTTGCGCCAACATAGCGGACGCAGGCGGCTGTCGCGACAAAGGTCAGGGCGGGGACGATGACTTCGTCGCCCGGCCCAATTCCGGCGGCCAGGCAGGCCAGGTGCAGGGCGACCGTGCCGTTCGAGACCGCCACGGCGTGCTTGACGCCGCAAAACTCGGCAAAGGCCTCTTCAAAACGCTGGGTCACTTCGCCCATCGTCAGCCAGCGGCTGCGCAAAACTTCCAAAACCGCATTTTCCTCTTCGGGGCCATAATCCAGGTCGAATAAGGGGATTTTCCAGTTCATTGGCCTTCTCCTAAAAATTGAGCGCGCATCGTTTCAAAATCCTGAATGGCCTGTTCGTAGTCATCGGGGCGGCCCAGGTCTTGCCAGTAGCCCTCGAAGGGGTAGCCAACCACCTTCTGCTTGTTTTCGAGCAGGCGCAGGATCAGGGTCGGGAAATCAAAATATTGGCCGGGCGGGATAAATTCGAGCGCGCGCGGTTCGAAAACATAAATGCCCATGCTAACCCGGAAATCATAGGTCGGCTTTTCGATGTATCCGATCACCTCGTGCCCGCCGTTCAGCTGTAAAACCCCCAGATCGACCTTGACCTGGCGGTTGTACATCGCAATTGTGACCAGGGCCCCGGAGCGGCGGTGATGGGCCAGGAGGTCGCTAAAATCAAGGGTGGTCAAGACATCGCCATTCATCACCAGGAAGGTCTCGTCAAGGCCCTCGATCAGGGTCAGCGGGCCAGCCGTGCCGAGCGGCTCTTGCTCGTAACTGTAGCGGATGCGCGTGCCAAGCTCTTCGCCCTCCTGAAAAAAGGCCCGCAGCAGGCTGGCCATGTGGCCGACCGACAGGATGAACTCGTCGACCCCGGCCCGCTGGACCTGGCGCAGCAAAACCTCCAAAATCGGCATATCGCCAATCGGCATGAGCGGCTTGGGGATGACTTTGGTGTAAGGCAGCAGGCGGCTGCCTTTGCCTCCGGCCAGGATGACGGCTTTCATAATGAGAGGGCCTCGTTTCTATTGGTAAACATTAAGCATAAAACCTTTCACCACAAAGGACACGACCCTGCCAAGAAACGCAGGGCGAGCGGAACACAAAGGAAATCTTTTTTGAGTCCGAAGTCGCAGATGGATTTGCGAAGGCGGCACGCTCCTGCCTGAAGCAATCTGCTGCCAGCCGGTTCAGCTTTTCGGCGAAATTTGCCGTTTAAAGGGGGATTGCTTCGGCAAAGTGCGCCTCGCAATGACACGAGTGGTTCGGCAAAGTGCGCCTCGCAATGACACGAGCGGTTCGGCAAAGTGCGCCTCGCAATGACACAAGCGGTTCGGCAAAGTGCGCCTCGCAATGACACGAGCGGTTCGGCAAAGTGCGCCTCGCAATGACACGAGCGGTAAAAATTAAGCACAAAACCTTTAACCGCGATGGGCACAAAGTTACATAAAGGAAGTCTTTTTTTGAGTCCGAAGCCTCTGGCTTCGGCGCAAAATCGGGAGGGACTTGTGCGCGGCAGGGGCTGGCGCTCGGCGGGCATCAAACAACGTAGCCCTCGCGCGGATAGTGGGCCAGGTTGGCGCGCATCCAATCAAGCGTGCGGCGCAGGCCGGTCGGGATGTCGACCTGCGGACTCCAGCCGAGGCGTTCGAGGGCCAGGCGGTTGTCCGAGATCAGGCGCTGGACTTCGCTCTTCTCAGGCCGCAAACGCTGCGATTCGACGACAATCTGGACGGGGTGGTCGAGCATGGCAACAATCTGTTCGGCCAGGTCGCCAATCCGCACATCGTCGCCGGTGCCCAGGTTGATCGTCTGGCCTTCGACGCCGGGCGTCTCGGCAATCTTGAGAAAACCGGCGACGGTATCGCTGACGTAGGTAAAATCGCGGCGCGTCTCCAGGTTGCCCAAACGGATGGTATCGCCAGAAAGCGCCTGGCTGATCATGGTTGGGATGACGGCCCTGGCCGACTGGCGCGGGCCGTAGGTGTTGAAGGGCCGCAGCGTCACCACCGGCAGGTTATACGAACAATAAAAGCTCTCGGCCAGTTTGTCCGCGCCGATCTTGCTGGCCGAATAGGGCGACTGGCCCTGTAAGGGGTGTCCCTCGTCGATTGGGACGCGCAAGGCCGAGCCGTAGACCTCGCTCGACGAAGTGTGGACGAGGCGCTCGACCCCCAGATCGCGGGCCGCCAAAAGCACATTGAGCGTGCCGAGAATATTGCTCTCGACCACCTCAGCCGGATGCTGGTACGAGTACGGGATGGCGATTAACGCCCCCAGGTGAAAAACATGGCTGACGCCGCGCAGGGCCTGGCGGACGGCATCCGGATCGCGCAGGTCGCCCTGCACAATTTCGAGGGCTTTGAAATCCTGAGGAGCCAGAAAACGGAGCAGACCGGGGTCATTGCGCGAATTGTAGCGGGTAAAAACGCGCACCTGGGCCGCGTGGGCCTGGAGGGCCTCGACCAGGTGACTGCCGATAAATCCGCCCGCGCCCGTCACCAGGACGCGCTTGCCCGGCCAAAAATCAGTCATGTTTTTTTCCTTTGTGATCGGCCTGCCCAAGATGGGCCTGGAACGATTGTAAGACATCCGACAATATCACCAGGCGGGCCTCGGTCTGGCGGCAGGTCTTGAGGATGCGCTCGCGGTCGCCAGCCGAAATTTTCTCGATGGCGTAGACCAGCAGGCCAATATCCTCGCGCGCCACCAGGTCTGGCAGGTCGGCGGTCGTGCCCAGCACCGGCAGGCCATCGTAACGCATGCCCTGCTTGGTGGGGACATCGTCGACATAGCCATGCACCGTAAAAAGGCGTTTGAAATCGGGACGGCGCAGGAGCCAGGTCACAATTTCGCCGCCCGCGCCCGCGCCAATCACCAAAACGCGCTCGCCGGTTCCAAAACCGGTTCCGCGCAAATTGACCCAGCGGCTGGCCAGGCCGGTCAGCAGGCGCAGGCGGTAGCGCGCGATCAAGAATCCGACCGCGATTAAAAAGCCCGCCGTGATAATATAGCCGTTCGGAAAAGTAAATTCGGGAATAAACATGTCCAAGGCAGTACAGGTGGCAATCACCAGCCCGGCGGACAGCAAAATCCCAGCCGCGTCTTCGGCGGTTGCGCGCGACCACTCGACCCGATTGAGGCCGAGCAGGCTGTTGAACAGGCTAAAGAGGAGGGCGATGCCGAGGCCGATCCAGGCCGCCCAGATCCAGCCAATATCGAGCGGCTCGAAAATGCGCCAGGTCAGGCCGACCGCGCCCGCGCCGAACAGGGCGATCACGAAATCGATCACGGTCCAGTTCATGAGCGGCCGCACCAGGCGCGTAAACGGCCCACCGAAGAGCTGGCCTTCGCTCTTGGGCTGAATCGAGACGCGCGGCACGAGCACGATCAGGGTCCAGAAGATGGCGTCCAGGTCGGTCATCAGGTTGTAATGGCGGACGTAGAGCCGGTCGAGGCGGATTTTATCCGGCGCAATTTTTTCGAGATAGTCGCCCATCAGGTTGTCGGGCGAGAGCTGTTTCTCCTCGTCGTGATACGAGATACTGGCCGGGCTGGTGATGCCGGGCCGGACGGCGAGCAGCTCGCGCCGGACATCTGCCGGCCAACGCGCGGCCAGTTCCGGGTCTTCGGGGCGCGGCCCGACCAGGCTCATCTCACCGACCAGCACATTCCACAACTGGGGCAGTTCGTTGAGCTTGGTATCGCGCAGCCAGCGCCCAAGCGGGGTGATGCGTCCGTCGCCATTGGCCGTGATCTTCGGCCCGGCGTAACTGGCGGGGTCTTCGCGCATCGTGCGGAACTTCAGGATATGGAATACCCGCCCGCCGAGGCCCATGCGCGGCCCGCGGAAGAGGACCGGGCCGGGCGAATCGCGCTTGATGATGATTGCAATTAACAGGAACAACGGCCAAAGCAGCAGCAGGCCGAGGAGCGAGCCGAAGATGTCCAGGGCCCGTTTGGCCAGGCGGGTGTGCCAGGGGCGAGGCCGCGCGTAGTTGATTGGGTTTGCTTTCGACATGGTATCGCTAATCATTTTGTTTTCCCCTTTTTTATAAACAGTATTCGGCGTTCAGTAATCAGTGAGCAGTTTCCGGTATACAGTGGTCAGTAACCAGTAATTAGTGAGGACAGGGCATTGCTACGCTCAGGGCTACTCGACCCTCCGCTCAGGGCGTGTAGTTCAGGGCTTATTGACTGCTCAGTTTTTCCCGCACAAAAATCAAGAATTCTCGAATCGCTTGCGGCGGGTCGAGATTAAGACTGCTTTCCACCACGTTCATTTCATTACCATTGTGAAAATGTCGCGGAAAAGTTCCTACGGATTCCCAGCGGCTGTGCGGCGCGTTATCATGCCTATAGATTGTTCCATCGATGGCCCGTCGTTCCCAGTGATAACTGTAGCGCCCCTTAAGTTTCAACGAAAACCAAATATCTACAAAACTTCCATCATGGAGAATGATGCGCAGTTCATTGATGTCCGTAAAAATCGCATCACTGACAATATCCGCAAATTCTATTTCGGCAATTTCCCGTAACTGCCAGATTTCGGTTTGTGTCATGACAGCGATTCGAGGTATTTTTTGAGTTGGTCGCGTTTGTATTCCAGGCGGTCAAGCCGTTGTAAATCCTGCCACGAATCGGCCTCTTCAAGTGTGCCGTCTCGATAGCGGCCATCCATCTCCTCGACCCCGGTAACAGTATAACGACTGGTAATCTCGAAGATTTCGGCCTGGACGGCCCGAAGTTGACGCTCAAGGTAACTATGCACCGACTTGCGGATTAAGTCATCTTCAGGAAGTTGCAACGCTTCTGCCACTTCGCCAAGTATGGTAATTGTAGATACAGTCATCGCAATCTCTCTTGTCTTTGGGTAAAAAACCAAGATAATTGATTATACATCTTTTGCGAAGATTAAAACCGGCCGCGAATGATACGAATTTAATGCTGGCTTTTGGGCGGGCGGATG
>JAVEWN010000016.1:0-44001 GCA_034004515.1 Anaerolineales bacterium
TGTTGAATATTTTCCGCTTTGCATCTGGATACTTTCGAACAGGTCGATTGCGCGGTCGTTTTTCCATCGGCTGTCTCCTGGGTCGGGTTCGTTTACTTATCATTCTACACCAATTAGACAGTCAGGGATTTTAAGTTGTGAGCGCGCGGGCCTCCGCGCGCTCACAAGAGATTGTCCACAAAAAACCGCCGGTTGGGTTTTATTATTGCGGCAAGACCAAAGGCGTGCCATGAAAGGGATGCGGTATGACCTGGACCGGCCAACCGTAGACTCTGGAGAGCGTATCCTGAGTCAAAATATCGGCAGGTTTGCCGACGGCTTTTAATTCTCCGTTTTCGAGCAGAGCAATCCGATCGGCGTAGCGCGCGGCCAGGTTCAGGTCGTGCAGGGCAATCAGGACGGTTAACCCGCCCTCGCGCACCAGGCCGCGCACCAATTGCATGAGGGTCATCTGGTGGTGCAGGTCGAGGTGGCTGGTTGGCTCGTCGAGCAGCAGAATCGGCGTACTTTGGGCCAGGGCGCGCGCCAGCAAGACGCGCTGCTGTTCTCCGCCGGAGAGTTCGCCCACCCGCCGTTCTGCCAGGGAGAGCGCATCGACTCTGGCAAGAGAATCGCGGGCGATGCGCTTGTCGCGGGCGGAGAGCTGGCCGAGAAAATTCAGGTAGGGCGTTCGGCCGAACAAGACCGTTTCGATGACGCTAAAAGCCGGGGGCAGCTGGACGCCCTGCGGGACCACGGCAATTTGGCGGGCGCGTTCAATCGGGTTGAGGCCGCTCATCGGACGCCCAAACAGGCTGACCGTCCCGCGCGAAGCGGGCAGGATTCCGCTCAGGGCGCGAATCAGAGTCGATTTGCCGGAGCCGTTCGGCCCGACCAGGGCCAGAATCTCCCCTTTTTCGATCCCGAAGCTGATATTTTTGATGACAGGCTGGCCGTGATAGGCAACCGCCAGGTTTTTAGTGGACAGCATCAACGCGTAACTCCTACAATCTTGTGGCTTGCGAGCCTTATTTCAACAATCCCGGCCGGAGCAGTTCGACGAGTTGTTCGAGGCCATCGACGAGGCGCGGGCCGGGCCGGCTGATCAGGTTATCATCGAAGGGGAAGACCTTGTTTTGCTTGACGGCTCTCAAATTTTCCCAGCCGGGACGTTGGCCGACCGATTCGACCGTCACGCCCCACATCGCATCGCCCAGGATGATGAACATCGGGTCATCGGCCACAATTTTCTCGATGCTTAACTGCGGATATCCATCCAGTTCGGCGGCGATGTTGTAGCCGCCGGCGCGCGCGATCAGCAGGGTGATGAACGTACCTTTGCCGGCGGTATAGGGCTGGGAAGGGTTGCTGGCATCGATTTCATAAAAAACGGGAAAGATTGTGCTAAACGGAGCAACCTTCTCGTCTACGGCAGCGACGCGCTGCTTGAGCGACTCAACCAGGGCGGCCGCTTCAGTTTCGCGCCCGGTTAATTGGGCAACAATTTCAACGTTTGTATACATTTCTTCAAGCGTAAGCGGGTTTTTCAGGTAAAAAACTGTCAGCCCCAGGTCTTCAAGCGATTTGACCAGTTCGGTCGGGTTGATCTCAGCCGCCAACACCAGATCGGGCTGCAAGGCGAGAATCGCCTCGAGGTTGTATTCGCCCATCGAGCCGCCAATATCGGTCAGGGCCAGGGCTTCGGGGGGGTAGTCTGAGAACATATCGCGGCCAACCGTCTGTCCGCCCGCGCCGATGGCGAAAAGGATTTCGGTATTCGAAGGAGCCAGCGAGACAACTTTTTGGGCAGGTTCAGCGAGCATAACCTGGCGGCCCAGTCCGTCGGTCAGTGAGACGTTCGTATCAGGTGTGGGAGGCGGCAAAATCGGCGCTGTGGTGGCGGGGATGAGGGTTGCTGCAAGCGTAGGGGCAGGGGCCGGGGTAAGCGCTGGCGCGCAGGCGGCCAAAAGCAGGGTCAATGCCAGTAACGCAAAGGTCAATTTACGAAACATGAGGTCAATTCTCCTTGAAAATATTGTCTATCGGATGAAGTTCAAAACCTTAACCACAAAGTTCACGAAGTATCACCAAGGAAAACCAAAATAGCTTCTTCGGCAGGCTGCGTTGTTACCGTTGTGATAAAAGATTTTTCTGTGGACAGCAAAGCGCAAATCAAAATCCCCTGCCTTAAGGTCAGGGGAGGTCGGGAGGGCAAAGGGGTTGAAAAATCGCCGTCCCACCTCCTTTCGCGAGAGAGTGGTCCGAAACGAAAGGAGCGGGCGGCCTGGCTTGTTCATTGCTGAACTTACAGTTGCGCGACAGCGCCGGCCTTGCACCGGCTTCGCCGCAGCCCTTCGTTATTAGGTTGTCAAAAGATTGTATGCTGGCAGGCCTTATCCGTCAATGGTCAAAGAGACCAACTTCATGGCTTTCTCAAAGTCGGAAATGTCATTGCGAACCGCAGTTTTTTCGCGGCGTGGCAATCTCCTGACAGGATAGGAGATTGCTTCACCCGGCTCAAGAACGCCGGATGAAGCAATGACATGCCATATTTGTACCCAACAGTCAAGCGACTTTGAGAAAACCATAAGACCAACTTGCCCAAACGGCTGACGCGGCTATCTGAAGTTCTCAATTGAGAGTATATCCGTCAGGGCCGGAGCCAAAAATAGGGCAAGCAAACAGGCAACCATAAAGATCAGAATGCTGGGGATGAAAATCACCAGTACGGCGCGCGATGTGTTCATCGAATGGGCGGCTTTTAGGGCGCGCACATTCAGAACGATTGTGTAAATTGCAAGGATCGGCGAAAGACAATTTACAAACGGGATCAATCCGAGCAGGGCTGAAATAATGGTGATCGGCGCGAGATAGGCACTGACGGCATAGACTGTCCGGGTATACGTTCCGCTGCCGCCCAGGGCTTTGGCCAGCAAAAACTGGATGCCCGCGCTAATCATCAGCCCCAGCACCGAAAAAACACAACCCAGGAGTGCGCCCGCGCCGCCCAAAATGACCAAGACCAGCGGGCCGCTCAGATCGCCCAGGAGCGCCCGGGTTTCAGCCTGCTGGGGGAAGCCGCCCGTCAGCCACAGAATGGGCAGGGTCAGGCCCGAAATCAACCCGGCGTAGGCCAGCCATTCGTAGGCCCGGCCCTGGCTGGCGTTTTTATCTTGCAAAAGGGCCTGGTACTCGCGCACGTCACTGCTGCTGATGGCCTTCAGCCAGACGTTATAAAACCGGTAAGCAGGCCGGAGGTCTTTCTGTCCAACCGGCAGCGTTTCCAGCGCTTGCTCCTCCGGTTTTGGGGCCTGCTGTTGTTCAATTGAATCCCAATCGATGCCCGACTCTGGGCGCGGGTCGTCGTCCCAGCGCAGCGGGCTGGAAAACTCGGTTTGCAGCTCCTCATCAGACCATTGCGGAGCAAGCCCGCCCGCCTGGGTCTGCTCGTCCTGCCACGCAAACCCTGCTGCTTCTTCAGAATCCGGCAGCGGGTCGAACTGTCCGTCCGGGTCGTAAACAGGTTTGGATTGAAAGGGCGCGAACGGCGGCGCAGCCTGCGCGGTGCGCGCGCGCAAAATCGTCAGCGCCTTTTCAACCTGTGGGTTGCCGGGGTTGGCTTGCAGGCATAATTCCAAGACTTTGATCCGTTTTTCAGGCGTTTCGAGCGTTTCCGCATACCAAAACCAGCTCGCAACGTCTTGGGGGTTGGCGCGCAACAAAACTTCGAGCAGCGCGCGCCCTTCAAGTTTTTTCCCTTGCCGAATTAAGTTAATCGCATCTTGCAAAACACCAGTCATAAAATCTCCAAAGTCTGTTTTGCGCTCATTAAAACATAAAATCGGGCTTCCTAAATATTAAAAGCATGAACCAATAAAAGAAACCGGGCAATCCTTTCGGCGCAAAAAAGAGGGTGCGGGATGTCTTGCCTGCCGGCAGGCTGCGCCACTCAAGCCATAACTGCCCGGGCAGGTTGCCCCGCGCCTTGAGCAAAAGCAGACTCCCCTCAACCTGTTCGACCGTTTCCCAGCCGCTCAGACCCGGCAGGTTGAGAGAGTGCAGCTTCTGCAGGTGTTGGGCGCTCCCCACAGCTGGAGACGATCCCGTCTGCGCCACAACCCGATAATCCACCAAAAATCCCTCGTGTTTCAGTCGGACATGCTCCCGCTCCTCGTCCAGCCAGACGCGCTCGACCTGGCGCGGGTCAAGCGCCGCCAAAGAACGGCGGACCGCCTCGGCGTAGTCCACAGGCTCGATCTGCGGAAACAGGCTGCGGGCAGCCGGGTTAAGGACCAGGCTGTCGTTCTGGAGTCCTTCGACCAGCGGTAAAGCATACGAGAATTCGACGGGAGTCAATTTGTCGATCATAAAAGCCATTACAACCGGCGGAATAAACGGCAGCAACAAGGTGGCCCGTTTCAGACCGCGAATTTGGGCGTACTCTTGCATGACCTCGATATAACTGCGCGATTTTTGGCAGCCCAGTTCGACGATTGCGCCGCGGCATTCGGGCGTTTCGAGGGCCGCCAACAGGTATAAGAGCATGTCGCTGGCGGCAATCGGCTGCGAGCGGTGCTTGAGCCAGTTTGGGCCCAACATCAGCGGGAATTGTTCGGCAATGAAGCGAATCATTTCAAAAGAGACACTGCCCGGCCCGGCGATCACCCCCGCTCGAAACTCGGTGACAGGCACACCCGCTTCGCGCAGGGCCACGCCGCTTTCGATGCGTGAGAGCAAGTGCGGAGCCAGTTTTTCACGCGGGTCGGCCAGCCCGCCGACATAGATGATTTGTTCCACGCCCGCCTTTTTGGCAGCGCTCGCGAAATTACGAGCCGAGGCCAGGTCGAGGCGTTGGTAGCCGGGCCCGGCCCCCATGCTGTGAATCAGATAATAGGCCGACCGGACGCCGCGCATGGCGGCCGCCAGACTTTCAGGGCGGGTTACATCTGCAGCGATCACTTCAACCTGCCCAAACCAGGCCCGCTGACGCAATTTGTGCGGGTTGCGGGCCATACAGCGCACGCGGTAGCCAGCCGCCAACAAGCCCGGAATCAGGCGGCTGGCAATATAACCCGTCGCCCCGCTAACGAGGATCAGGGCAGGAACGGATTGGGGAAGGGGGGGATTATTGCTTGGTTTCACAAAGAGTTTACCTGTAAAAAAGGGTGGGGGCTGGTTAGCGGTTGCGCGATGCGCGCAGATCGTCTTGTCTTTGCTGGCTGGTGATCTTCATGGCCCGCGCCAGCAGGCTTTGCAACATGCCGTCGAATATAAAACGATGGGCGGGCCACATGGCATACCAGTACAGATAGCCAAACAGGCCGCGCGGGGCGAAATAAGCGGTTTGGACAAAAAGATTCTGGCGGTCTTTTTGGGGCAGTACCTGAAATTCAAGCCAGGCCTTGCCCGGCACTTTCATCTCGGCCCGCAGGCGCATAAAGCGGCCCGGCGTCAGGGTTTCGACCCGCCAGAAATCGAGCGACTCCCCGGCGCGGAGCTCGTCCGGATGACGCCGTCCGCGCCGCAAGCCGACCCCGCCGACCGCTTTGTCCATCCAGCCGCGAATTTCCCAGGCCCAGTCCATATACATCCAGCCGCGCTCGCCGCCAATCCCGCTAAAGGCCCGAAAAATGGCCTCGGCCGGCAGGCTGGTCAGCGCCTGACGTTTTTCCATGAACATGCCTTCTTCCAGTTTGAACTCATACGGCTGGACATCGCCCGCGCTGGTGACAAGGGCATCGCTCCAGGATGTTTCAATCTCTCCCGTTTCGACTTTGGCCAACGTGTAGCGGAGAGCGGTCTGGAAGTCGAGCGGTTTTATTTCTGGAAAAAGTATCCTGGCCTGGTCGTCGTGCACCACGCTTTCGATGTGCAAGCCTTCGATTAGCGGCAAAACGGTCTGATACGAAACCGGCGTGACCATGTGGACCCAGTAAGCCGAAAGATGGGGCGCATAGACCGGGGTGGGAATCAGCAGCCGGTGAAACCCGCGCTCTTTCGAGTAGCCCAAAAGCATATCGGCGTAGGTCATCTGGGTGGCGCCGCCAATCTCAATCAGCTTGCCAATGCTCTCAGGGTTTTCGAGGGCAGCCAGCAGGTAACTGAGCGTATCGCGGATGGCAATTGGCTGGGCTTTGGTGAAGAACCAACTTGGGCAAATGAAAACCGGCTGTAATTCGGCCAGGTAGCGCACCATTTCAAAGAGGGCGCTGCCGGAGCCAACGATCATCCCGGCCCGCAGTTCGGTGACAGGCACGCGCCCCTGACGCAGGCTGTAGCCGGTTTCGTGGCGCGCCCGCAGATAGATCGAGAGTTTCGCGGTCGGGTCGACCAGTTCACCGAGGTAGATGATGCGTTCGAGATTGGCCTGGTCTGCGGCCCGCGCAAAGTTACGGGCGGCGGTCAGATCGCGCTCGGCGCTGACCTTACCACTTTGGCGGCCGTGGATCAGGTAATAGGCGGTCGAAACGCCGCGCAGCGCGGGAGCCAGGCTGGCAAGGTCTAACGCGTCGGCCTGCACGACTTCCACTTTGTCGAGCCAGGCCCGGCCCCCCAACCGGTCTGGGTCGCGCGCCAGGACGCGCACGGCATATCCCGCTTCGAGCAGGCGCGGAATCAAACGTCCGCCGATATAGCCGGTGGGGCCGGTCACGAGGATTTTCTTGGCGGGCGGCAGGGTATTGGGTAGGGGTTTTTTCATATCAGGCAAGAATATATCATGATTGGGGGTAGAATCACTTTCAATCAACTCTCAAATTCCATCACAGGCCGCAAGATGAAAAAACCGCAATTATCGCGCAACGTGTGGGTCCTAACCGCCACCTCCTTCCTGACCGATATTTCTTCTGAAATGATCGCCAATCTGATGCCGCTTTTTTTAAGCAACGTCCTGGGGGTCGGAACAGCCCTGATCGGCCTGATCGATGGGATTGCCGAATCGACGGCCAGCCTGATGAAACTCTACTCAGGCGCACTTTCAGACCGGCTTGGCAAGCGCAAATGGCTGACCGTTGTCGGCTACGGCCTTTCGACCATCGCCAAACCCTTTCTCTACTTCGCAACGACCTGGGGCTGGGTGCTCGGAATCCGCTTTTTCGACCGGGTTGGCAAAGGCGTTCGGACTGCGCCGCGCGACGCCCTGCTGGCCGGCAGCATCGACGAGAAACAGCGTGGACTGGCCTTTGGCCTGCACCGCGCCGGAGACACCGCGGGCGCGTTCCTCGGGTTGGGGATTGCCGCGCTGGTGATTTACTTCACGCAGCAGAATGCCAGCCTGCTTAGCCGTGAAACCTTCCAGATCATTGTCCTGATTTCGATCCTGCCGGCCTTGCTGGCGGTGGTGGTACTGGCCTTTTTTGCCAACGAAGTCAAAGTTGCCAAAAAAGCGAGCCTGCCTGCTTTGAGCCTGAAAGGCCTCGACCGTCGCTTCAATCTCTTTCTTCTGGCTTCGATCCTGTTCACCCTCGGAAATTCGTCCGATTCCTTCATTATCCTGCGCGGGCAGGAACGAGGCCTGAACCTGCTGCAAGTGATGGGCATGCTCCTGACCTTCAACGCCGTCTACACAATCCTTTCCGGGCCGCTCGGCGCGCTTTCAGACAAGCTCGGTCGGCGCAAATTAATTTTCGCGGGCTGGTTGTTTTACGCGCTGGTCTATATCGGATTTTCGCTCTCGCAAACCGGCAGCCACGTTTGGGCTTTGTTCGGCTTGTATGGCGTTTACTACGCCCTGACGGAAGGCGCGGCCAAGGCCTTCGTCGCCGATTTGGTTCCCGACGAAATGCGCGGACGCGCCTATGGCCTGTATCACGCTGCTTTGGCACTTTCAGCTTTCCCGGCTTCCCTCATCGCCGGCCTGCTCTGGCAGGGGTTTGGCTCCTGGCCCGGCTTCGGCCCCTCGGCGCCTTTCCTGTTCGGCGCGGCGATGTCGCTGGCCGCGCTGGCCGTCTTTACAGTACAATCGAAATTGCATGAAAATTAAGCTCGATAACCTCGCAAATCTCCACTTTCTGTGGGTTGCGCTTGCCTTTTTGGGTGGAATCATCCTGGCCCGGCAAGTTTTTCTTTCCGTTAGCGTCTGGCTTGGGCTGGCCGCAATCGGACTGCTGGTGGGCATCTTCTGGCGCTTTTTCGACAAAAACGGCCCAATCTTGCTTGCGCTCCTGCCGTTTTTTCTATTTTTTGGCGGGGCGCGCTACCAGTTTGCCCAGCCCAGCCTTACCCCCGAATTTTTAATCTACTACAACGATTTTCCGCGCACGGTTTGGGTAACTGGCACGTTGGAATCGCCGCCAGATCTGCGCGATTCTTACCAAAACCTGCAAGTCAAAGTTCACGCGGTTGATTTTGGCGATGGCGATATTGCGATCAGCGGCAGGCTGCTGATTCGGGCGCGCCAAGCCCAGGATTTACACTACGGCGACCTGATTCGGGCGCGCGGCGATATCACCACCCCCGCCGAGAACGAAGTTTTTTCGTACCGCGATTATCTGGCCCAGCACGGCATCCACAGCAGCATGAGCGCGGCACGCGTCACCTTGCTGCCCCAGCCTGGACAAAAAAATATCGCCTGGGCCTTTCTGTACCGCATCAAGGCCAGCCTTTCCAACCGCATCTATTTGCTTTTCCCTGACCCTGAAGCCTCGCTCTTGCATGGCATCCTGCTCGGCGATGACGATGGCATGTCGCCAGACCTGCAGCAAGCCTTCAAAAACACCGGCACCTCTCACATCATCGCCATTTCGGGCTTCAATATCGCCATCATCGTTGCGATTTTTCTGGCCTTTTTCAGCCGCATTTTTGGAAAACGAATCGGCGCGCTGTTCGCCATCCTTGGGATTGTAGCTTACACCCTGCTGGTGGGCGCTGAAGCCTCGGTCGTGCGGGCCGCCTTCATGGGGACGCTCTCCATCCTGGCAATGCAGCTCGGACGGCGCAACCTGACCCTGAACGCGCTCGCCTTCACCGCCGTCGTGATGGCTCTCTGGAATCCGCTGGTATTGGGCGATGTCGGTTTTCAGCTTTCGTTTGCGGCCACGCTCGGGATCGTGCTTTACACCCAGCCCCTGCAAGATGCAACCGCCAGAAGATTACGGCGTTTCCTGCCTGCCAGTCTCGTCGAAAACCTGATTGGGCCGCTCTCCAACTACTTCTTGATGACCCTCGCCGCCCAAATCACCGCTTTGCCGGTCATCGCCTATCACTTTGGGCGCATTTCAATTGCCTCGCTCTTCGTCAACCCGCTCATCTTACCGGCCCAACCCCCGCTGATGATCGTGGGCGGGCTGGCCGTCCTTGCCAGCCACCTTTACCTGCCGCTCGGCAAAGTCCTGGCGGCCATCGCCTGGCCCTTCGCGGCCTACAGCATTCGGGTCGTGGAACTTTTTGACAAGTTACCCAACGCCGCCATTCTGACGGGGGAATTCAGCCTGCTCCTGCTGATCGGCTTTTATGGGCTGCTGTTCGCGGCCACCTTTAGCCCGCAGCCGTTAAAAACAAAACTGCAACAAGCCCTCAAGCCCGCTGCCGTGCTGATGGGCCTGACGATTGCCCTTTTTCTGGTTTTGCGTCTGACGCTTTCCGCCCCGGATGGACGCCTGCACCTGACCTTCCTCAATGTCGGCTCCGGCGACGCGATTCTGATCCAAACCCCCGGCGGGCGGCAGGTTCTGATCAACGGCGGGCCAAGCCCTTCGCGGCTCTCAGACCAGCTCGGACGGCGTCTGCCACCCTTCAACCGCAGCCTCGACTACCTCGTCATCGCCGCCCCGCGCGAGAACCAGGTTGCGGCCCTGCCAACCGTCATCGAGCGCTTCCCGCCGCGTGAGATTCTGTGGAGCGGAGATATCCAGGGCTCCTACGCCGCCCAAAAAGTGAATAAGTGGACCCTCCAAAATGGGACAACTGCCAGCCAGGCCGAAATCGGCAGCCAGCTCGATTTAGGCGACGGGGCCGTCTTGCGCGTCGTGGACATTTCTCCGCGCGGGATGGTACTGCTGGTCGAGTGGAAAATCTTCAGGGTGCTTTTGCCGATCGGCGTCGACTTTGAGTCCTTTGAAAGAATGAACTATGGCAGCAAGATTGGCCCGCTGACTGCTTTGTTGCTTTCAGAAAGCGGATACGCCCAGGCCAACCCGCCCGAATGGCTCTTTAACCTTTCCCCCAAGATTTTTATTCTTTCGGTGGCCGGAGACGACCCGTATGGGCTGCCGCCGCGCGAAACGCTCGACCAGCTCCAGAACCAGACTCTTTTGCGGACAGACCAAAACGGGTGGATCAAACTATCTACAAACGGCGACCAGCTTTGGGTGGAGGTTGAGCGCGAATAAATTCCGCTAAATATTTGCGGGTATAATTTATCCAAATCAGCCAAAGGAGAGACAAAATGACCTATAGCACTGTAAAAGTCCCGGAGGGCGGGGCAAAAATCAGCATTCAGGATGGCAAACTGAACGTTCCTGATAACCCGATCCTCCCATTTGTCGAGGGAGACGGCACCGGGCGGGATATTTGGCGGGCTTCTGTGCGCGTTTTTGACGCCGCCGTCCAGAAGGCGTATGGCGGCAAACGCAAAATCCACTGGATGGAAGTTTACGCCGGTGAAAAAGCCTTCAAGATGTTCCAAAGCTGGCTGCCTGAAGAAACAAACGAAGCTTTTCGCGAGTTTTTGGTGGGCATCAAAGGCCCGCTAACCACTCCGATTGGGGGCGGCATCCGCTCTTTGAATGTTGCTTTGCGTAAAAACCTGGATCTGTATGTTTGCCAGCGCCCGGTGCGCTGGTATCAGGGCGTCCCTTCGCCGGTCAAGCACCCGGAATATGTCGATATGGTCATTTTCCGCGAGAATACTGAAGATATTTACACCGGGATTGAGTTTAAGTACGGCACGGAAGAGAACAAACGTTTTAAAGCCTTGCTTAAGGAATCTTTTCCGGAAGAATATGCCAAAATGCGTTTCCCTGAAACCTCGGGGCTGGGCATCAAGCCGGTTTCGGTGGAAGGCACGGAGCGCCTGGTGCGGGCTGCCATCCATTGGGCGCTCGAGAACAAGCGCAAGAGTGTTAACTTCGTCCACAAGGGCAATATTATGAAGTTCACCGAAGGCGCGTTCAAGGATTGGGGTTATGCCCTCGCCAAGCGTGAGTTTCGCAATGAGATTATCAGCGAGCGCGAGTCGTGGATTTTGGGAAACAAAGAGCAGAATCCGGCCCTGACGGTTGCAGAAAACGCCCAAATGATCGATCCCGGCTTCGAGATGATGTCGCCCGACCAGCAGGCCGAGATTAAAGCCGAGGTGGAAGAAGCGCTCGCCCTGTGGGAAACGCACGGCGATGGCAAGTGGAAGTCGCTGCTGATGATTAAGGATTCAATTGCCGATGTCAGCCTGCAATTTACGCTGATCCGCCCGCGCGATTACGATGTGATCGCCACCCTCAACCTGAACGGGGATTATCTTTCAGACGCCCTGGCCGCCCAGGTCGGCGGGATTGGGATTGCGCCCGGCGCGAACATCAACTATGAAACCGGGCATGCCATCTTCGAGGCCACCCACGGCACTGCCCCAAAATATGCCGACCTGGATAAGGTTAACCCTGGTTCGGTTATTCTCTCCGGCGAGATGATGCTGCGCTACTTGGGTTGGGTCGAAGCCGCCGATTTAATCGTCAAGGGGATGGAGGGAGCGGTTGCCGCGAAGACTGTCACCTACGACTTTGAACGCCTGATGGACAATGCCACCCTCTTGAAGTGCTCCGAGTTTGGCGATGCAATCATCCAACACATGGACTGATTGCCCAAACCCGCACATGGAAAAGCGAAACCCCCGCAGGCCTTTGATGGGCCTGCGGGGGTTTTATTCAAACGTAAAGTAGAATTTTGTGCCTGTGCCGGGTTCGCTTTCCGGCCAGACCGTGCCGCCATGTTTGTAGATAATTCGCTTGACGATGGCCAGGCCGATCCCCGTCCCCGGAAATTCATCAGCGTTGTGAAGCCTTTGGAATGGCCCAAATAATTTTTCGACATAATTCATGTTGAAACCGACCCCATTATCACTGATGAAAAAGACGCTTTTACCGTTCTGTTCCGTTTTGCCAACCCGGATAATGGCATGGGGCGATTTCGCGGTAAATTTCCAGGCGTTGTTGAGCATGTTTTCAAGCGCCACCCGGATCAATCTTTCATCACCATGCGTTTTCAGGTTCTTGGCAATAATGATTTTGAGATTGCGGTTTGGGTCGGCGGCTTTGAGTTGCTCACAAATATCAACGCAAAGGTCATGCAGGTCAACCGTCTGACGGTGCAATTCTGCGCGCGTAATTCTGGACAGGCGCAGCAGGTCATCGATCAGTTGTCCCATATTTTGGGCTGCCTGGCGGGTTCTTTGCAAAAAGACGATTCCTTCTGCGGGAATGTGGGCCGCGAAATCATCCATCAGGATGCGCGTAAAACCATCGACAGCGCGCAAGGGCGCGCGCAAATCATGCGATACGGAATAGGAAAACGCCTCCAACTCATTATTGGCTGCCTGCAACTCTGCCGAGCGCAGGCGCAATTCTTCTTCTGTCTTTTTTCGGTCTGTGATGTCGAGGGTGGTCGAGATGACCGAAACAACATTCCCCTGCGGGTCAAATTCAGGCGCAAGCGACCAAAAACCGACAAAATTAAAAAATTCATACTCGGTTTTTAGGGGTTGGCCGGTATCAAAAACCTGACGAATTTTTTCTTCGGCAAAAATAATGGTTGGTTGCGGGCCGAAAACTTCGCGGAGGGTCTTGCCAATGGCCTGGCTGGGGTCAATTGTTTTGTTTATGCTGATAAGGTGATTGACATACAGATAGCGGGCGTTCCGGTCGTAGCGCGTAATTTGGAGAGGATTGTTCTCAGCCAGGGCGCGGAATTTTTCCTCGCTGGCCTTTAAGGCTGCGGTTCGGCGTCTGACGCGTGATTCGAGTTCCACGTTCAGCTGGCGGACTTTCTCTTCAGCCCGTTTGCGTTCTTCAAGCTCACGCTGAACCTGGTCGTACAGACGCGCATTCAAAATTGCGTTGGCAAGCAGGTCTGCCATGGTTTTAAAAGTGGAGATCGCCTCCGGGTTGAAGGCCGATGGTTTTTCACTCTGGAAGGTTAGGCCGCCCAGCACTTCTCCGCGGCTGACCAGCGGCAGGGCCAATTCAGAACGGGTTTCGGGCAAAAACGGGTTGCTAAAATGCACCGCATCATCGCCCACGTCCAAAGCAATCCGGGCCTGACGATTGGCGATACACCAGCCAATCATCGAGCTGCCGCCAACCTCGAGGCGGTGATTGGCATCCAACATTTTTTGTCCGGCGGGGCCGGTTGCGGCCCGCAGGATGGCCCAATCTGGATCTTCTTCGATAAAGAACAAACCGGTATAGTACAACTCGAAGCGCTGTTGGAGAATATCCACCACTTGCTGGCTCAGGACGCGCGAATCAAGGATTGCGGTTGCAGCGCGGGCCACTTCTGCGGCCAATTGCAAAAGCCCGGAGCGTTTTTCGAGCTTCTCGGTGTAAATTTTCAGGTTGTGGTTGGCTTCCCAGATGGTTTGTTCGTTTTGTTTCCTCTCCGTGATATCGGTCAGGATGCCGGCCATGCGCACAGGTTTGTTGTTTTGATCGCGGTCTATTTGGCCCTGCGTTTCTATCCAGCGGATTTCGCCCGATTTCCAAATGATGCGGTGAACGATATGATATTCCGCGCTGACGCCCGAAACATAATTTTCAAGGCTGCGGCTCACCCCAAGGCGGTCGTTGGGGTGGACAACGCTCAGAAAACTTTGCAGGTTATTCTGAAAATCTTCTTTTTCCAGGCCGCAGATTTCGTAGGCGCGTTCCGACCAGCTAATTTGATCCTGATCAATTTCCCAGTCCCAGATTCCCATGTTTGCAGCAGATAGGGCCAGGTTTAAGCGTGATTGACTTTCACGGAGTGCGTTTTCGGTGCGGACGCGCTCTGAGAGTTCATCCTGCACGGCTTGGTAGAGCGAGGCATTCTCCAACACTAAATTTGCCAATTCAGCCAGTTGGGAGAGTTGCTGAATTCGTTGGGGGGTAAATTCCGCCTCCGGGTTTTCGTAGGCCAGGCCCAGCACGCCAATCACATTGCCCTGGGTTTTTAGAGGAATGCCAAGAATGGCATAAAACCCGCGGCCTGTATATTCGGGCAGCTTTTTCTCCCAATTATTGTAGTTCTCAATCAGAACCGTTTCCCCTTTTGCGACAACATCGCCGGCCATGCCGTATTCGACAGGCAGGATCAGATCCATAAACCCCTCGAAAATACCATGTCCTAAATGTTGGCGGACTAGCCTCCCGCCCGGTAATATTAAGTCAACATATCCGTGCGGCGTTTCAGCCAGGGATTCTGCCCGGATTAAAATTGATTCGAGGACAGAATTCAGGTCAAGCCCCTCTACAATCGAAAGCGTGGTTTCATGTAAAGCGGCCAGATATTCTGCCTGCTTGCTGAGGGCCGCCTCGGTCTGACGGCGCTCCTCCAACTCGCGCGATGAGTTGTGGAGGGCAGTCCACATCTGCCTCATCGTCAGCGACAGCAAAATCCATCCGATGACGAGATAGAGGGTGAATAAGAGCCAAAGCTCCACCAGGTTGGGGGGAGGAGCGGGCGGCAGCTTTCCTTGCAACTGGACGTGCATTATCCAAACGGTGCTGGATGTGCTGAGCAGCAGCAGAAGGAAGGCATAGCGCGCGCCCAACAGCAAACCCGCCATAAAAATAATCAGTAAGAATGCTGAATACCCAATCGATAAAATGCCCCCCGAATAAAAAACGCCCACCGAGATGATTACCCACAAACCGATTACAAACGTCAGCGCAGAAAAGCGCAGGTTATCTTTTAGCGTCAGCCCCCAGCTCAGGATTGTCAGAACACTGGTCGCAAAAATAAGCCATTTCCGGTCATCTGCCGGATTTTGCAATAAAAAAAACGACCCATAAAAAAAAATGATGAGCAGTGAAATAGGCAATATCAAGCCCAAAGACCGCTTTAGACGGACTTTTTCATCAAAACCAGTCAATGGAAACAGATTATTGCTAATTTTCCTTAACATTCGCTTCGCAGTGGATCGATGGTTATGACCCGTTTGGGCCACAATTACATTTTTTCATCAAGCAAACGCAATTGGGGATGACAGGCCCTTTAAAAGCAAACAGTCCCGCCGGGGACTATTCGCCAAATAATAAATCAATCCAGACATCCCATTTATTTAACCCATACAAGATTGGCGTAGGGGTCGGGGTGGGGGGAAGCGTTGCGCCAGGCAAGGGCAAGGGAATCACCACAATATCCCCTTCCTGCGCCATCCGGTTTTGTTCGCGCGCCCAGCCTTCGACGGCCGCCGCGGAGGTGGCGTAAGCAACCTGGGTCTGCAAGGATTGCTGCGTGACGATCATCGCAGTTGCTTCTTTGCGGACAAGCGCGGCTTCTTTTTGGAGGCGGGTCAACTCTTCCATGCGATTGTTAAAGTCCATGATAAGAAAAAGCAGAATTGCAATCCCCACCAAGATGCCTATTCGACGAAAATCAAGGCGAAAGCGTCCGATATTCATATTTTTATTTTATCATGGAGAAAACAAAAACTCTCGCAGTATTGCGAGAGCTTGTGTGCCGAAGGAGGGATTTGAACCCTCACTCCCGAACGGGAACTACGCCCTGAACGTAGCGCGTCTGCCAGTTCCGCCACTCCGGCATATTTCAATGAAGCGGATGGTATTTTACCCCACTTCGCCGATTTGTCAATTCTATTGGCAAAAGTGCCACGCCCGCAGCCGGGGCGGGACTGCTTTCAGGGTTATCTTTCGATGGCATTGATTCCATATTTGGAGAGCAAATCATCCAGCGCTTCGCGCAGGAGTTCTGCTTCACCGGCTTCGCGCTCAACCGCCAGTTTTGTCAGTCGTTCAAGCTGGGTTTGGGTGTAGTGAGATGTCTTGGGCACCATCTTCTCATCATAAGCGAGGCGGATTTTTGCGCGCCCGGTAAGTTTTGCGCGGTAGAGGGCCTGGTCTGCCTTGCGCATCAGTTCCGACTTCAGGCGCCCGTCAAGCGGGTAGCAGGCAATCCCGCCGCTCAGAGAAATGCCGTCCAGTGTATCTTGTTTTTTGCCAATCGTGAACTGGTTTGCAGCCGCGTCACTCCGTAATTTTTCGAGTGCAAGGAAAGCCTGTTCGCGCTCTGTGCTCGGAAAAATAACAGCAAACTCATCGCCGCCGTAGCGCGAGTAAATGGCATCTTCTCCACAGGCCTGACGAATCATTTCTGCGATGGTTTTGAGCACATCGTCACCGCCAGAATGCCCAAAATCTTGATTGATGCGCAGAAAGTTATCGATATCCAAGAACGCCAGCGCAATCGAAGCATCAGAACCTTTGGACTTTGCCAAAAGCGTATCAAATACATCGTGGAAGGCTCTTCGTGAAAGCAGACCGGTTAGTTCATCGTTTGTCAGCGGGGAAGTGTGAGACATGATTGCTCCTTTTTTTTGTTAATACGCGATAATAATATAGATACATATTATGTCAACATATTATTAATGTCAAGTATCAGTTTCCAGTTCTTCCCGCAAACCCGCGCTTGCCCATCTAGTGGAGTTCATCGGGTAAAATAGCTTTCTGTTAGTGCGCGCTTTCATGCCCACAAATCCATTTTCAGCCCAGGCTTACCAAATGCCTTCCCTAAAAGATTTTTACACCCAAAAAATTAAACGTCGTTTGGCCCGCCATCTCAACAACGGACGCATCTTCCTGACAGCCCTGCGAGTGTTGCGCCTGGCGCCTGACCCGCGTGACACCCGTCCGGTGGCGTTTTTCAAAGCATCGAGCGGCCTCGACGATTTTTCCTGGAACAGCGCCTTCCACCTGCTCGCCTCCTGGGGGCTGCGCTTGCAGGGCATCCCCGTCCGTTATTTTGCCTGCAATCACGGCATGAGCCGCTGCGTACTTGGCACAAATCGTCTGAACCCCGCTCAGGAGCCGCCCTGTCTTTCTTGCATCTATCAGGCCAAAACGCTTTACACAGGCGCCGAAGTTCACTGGTTTGATTTTGAACGTGACCCCAGGCTCGAAACCGCCCTCCAAAACCTTCCACTTTCTGAACTCTCACGCTTTACCTATCACGACATTCCGCTGGGCGAGCTGGTCTTGCCGGGCCTGCGTTGGGTTTTGCGCCGTCATAACTTAATTGACGATGACGCGACACGCTTTTTCTTGCGCGAGTACATTCTCTCCGCGTTCAACGTGGCCCAACACTGTCAGCGTTTCCTGGACGCGGCCAACCCTCAGGCTGTCGTGGTTTTTAACGGCCAGTTCTACCCCGAAGCGACCGTCAAATGGGTGGCGCACAAGCGCGGGCTGAGCGTGATCTCGCACGAGGTGGGGCTGATGCCCATGACCGGATTCTTTACCAGGGGCGAAGCCACCATCTACCCGATCGACATCCCCGAAAATTTTGAAATGAACGAAGCCCAAAACGCCCGCCTGGACGAGTATCTCGAAAAACGCTTTCAGGGCAACTTCAGCATGGCCGGAATCAAGTTTTGGCCTGAAATGAAGGGCCTCGACGAGTCTTTTCTGAGCAAAGCCGCCAATTTCAAACAGATTATCCCGGTCTTCACCAACGTCATCTTCGATACCAGCCAGCCGCACGCCAACCTGCTTTTCGCGGATATGCTCGTCTGGCTGGACCTGCTGCTCGAAACCGCCAAAAGCCACCCCGAATCGCTCTTCGTGCTGCGCGCCCACCCAGACGAGATGCGAATTGGCAAAGAGAGCCAGGAAAGTGTTTCAGGCTGGGTCGCAGCGCGCCGGGCCACGGCCCTCCCGAATATCGTTTTTGTGCCGCCCGGCGAATATTTAAGTTCGTATGCGCTGATTGCGCGCGCCAAGTTTGTCCTGATCTACAACTCGACGATTGGGCTGGAGGCGTCGATCCTGGGCGCGCCGGTTTTATGCGCAGGCAAAGCCCGTTTTACACAATATCCGACCGTCTTTTTTCCGCAGTCGCTGGCTGAATACCGCGCCACACTGGAAGATTTCTTGAACGCCGAGAAAATTGACGTTCCCGGCCAGTTCCGCCGTTACGCGCGGCGTTTCTTGTACTACCAGTTGTTCCGCACCTCGCTGCCCTTCGGCGATTTTCTGGAGCGCGGCATCCTGCCGGTCAATGCCCGCCTGAAAATGTTCCGGCCTCAAGATTTGCTCGCATCGCCGGCCATCCAAACCGTCACCACGGGCCTGCTGGAGAATGGTAATTTTCTCTTGGAAGAAGAATGAACTGCTCAATTGTCATCCGCGCTTATAACGAAGCCCGCCACCTGCCGCGCCTGCTTGAAGGCCTGCGCCAGCAGACGGTGCAGGATCTTGAGCTGATCCTGGTTGATTCCGGTTCGACAGACGACACGCTCAAAATTGCCGAATCCTTTGGGGCAAAGATCGTCCAGATCGCGCCAGCAGACTTTACGTTTGGGCGTTCGCTCAACCTGGGGATTGGCGCAGCGACCCGTGAGCTGGTTGCAATTGCCTCAGCCCATGTCTACCCGGTTTATTCAGACTGGCTGGAGCGGCTGCTGGAACCCTTTGCGGACCCGACGGTTGGGCTGACCTATGGCAAACAACGCGGCGCACAAACGAGTAAATTCTCTGAACACCAAATTTTTGCGCGCTGGTTTGCAGATACAAGCGATTTGCGCCAAACTCATCCCTTCTGCAACAATGCCAACGCTGCCATTCGGCGCTCGCTCTGGGAGCAGAATCCTTACGACGAATCGCTGACCGGCCTCGAAGACCTGGCCTGGGCCAAATGGGCGCGCGCCCAAGGCCACCACCTGGCCTACATCGCCGATGCGGAAATCATCCACATTCACGCTGAAACGCCCACCGGAGTCCAGAATCGCTACCGGCGCGAAGCAATGGCCTTCAAGCGGATTTACCCTGAAGCGCACTTCAACGCTTACGATTTCCTGCGCATGACCCTTGGCAATATTTTCAACGACAGCGTCCACGCCGCCCGCGAACGGCTTCTTGTCCAAGCCGGGCCTGAAATCTTCTGGTTCCGCTTCAACCAGTTCTGGGGCACTTACCAGGGCTACCGCCAATCTGCGGAGTGGAGTTGGAGCCTGCGCCAGACCTTCTACTACCCGCGCGGCCTGGAGGCGGACACACCCGCCAAGCGCGAAGTGGAACCAATTCGTTATTCTCAACCCTAATATGTCTGAACGAAAAGCGCTTTTATCCATCCTTTTTCTGGTTTTTCTGACCATCCTGCTGCGCACTGCCTGGCTGGGCGATGACGCTTACATCACCATGCGCAGTGTCGATAACTGGGTCCACGGTTATGGGCTGACCTGGAACCCCGGCGAGCGCGTCCAAACCTTCAGCCACCCGCTCTGGATGTTGCTGCTGGCAGGGGTCTATGCCGTGCTCGGCCAAGCCTACTTTTCGCTGATCGGCCTGTCGCTGCTGGTTTCGCTGGGGGTGATGGCCGTTTTTATCGCGCGCGCCAGCCGCGACTTAAGCGCGCTGGCCTTTGGCTGGCTGCTGCTGGTTCTCTCGCACGCTTTCCTCGACTACTCGACCTCCGGGCTGGAAAACCCGCTCAGTCATTTGCTGGCCCTGGTCTTTGTGCTGGTTTTCCTCGAGCGGATTCCGGTTCCAGCCAACCGGCGGGTTTTCATCCTGTCCCTGCTGGCCGGGCTGGCAGTTCTTAACCGCATGGACACGCTCCTGCTTTACCTGCCGGCCCTGGCCGGGTTGCTCTGGCAAAGCAAAACCCGCCGCCGCCTGATGGAACTGGTTGCCGGGTTTATCCCCTTCCTGCTTTGGAGCCTGTTTGCCCTCTTTTATTACGGGTTTATTTTCCCAAATACTTACTACGCCAAACTGAATACCGCCATCCCGCACACCACCCTGCTCCACCAGGGCGTGATCTACTACCTGAACGAAGTCCTTTTCGACCCGCTCACGCTGGCCGTCATCGTTTGTGGACTCTTGGCAAGCCTGGCCGGGGCTGAACGCCGCCAGCGCGCGATTGCCTTCGGTATGGTGCTTTATCTCGGCTACATTTTCTACATCGGCGGCGACCTGATGAGCGGACGTTTCTTCTCGATCATCTTCCTGATGAGCGTCAGCCTGCTTTTGCCCCATTTTGAGAAGTTCAACTGGCAAACGAAAGCCCTGGCCGGGCTGGCAGTTCTTTTTCTGGGGCTGATGGCTCCTTCCGCGGCCTTCCTGCCGCCAGCGAGCATCGATATCGAAACCGCCCATCGGACAGGCGTTAGCGACGAGCGCGCCTTTTATTACAGCGCCTCGGGCCTAACGCGCTGGGGGCGTTCCCACAAGCTCCCCGAACACGAATGGGTCAGCGAAGGCATCGCTCTGCGCGAGCAGCAGACGCCAGTTTATGTCGGCAAAGGCATTGGTTATCTTGGGTTTTATGCCGGGCCGCAAGTCCACGTCATCGATTATTTCGCGCTCAGCGACCCGCTCCTTGCGCGTCTCCCGGTTCAACCCGGCCTCAAATGGGACATCGGCCACATCCGCCGCGAAATTCCGGCAGGCTACCTTGAAAGCCTCGCAAGCGCAGAAAACCAGATCGCAGACCCCAATCTGGCAGCTTACTACGAAAAACTGTCCATTCTGACGCGCGCAAACCTGTGGAGTTGGGAACGCATCAGCACGATCGTCGAATTCAACCTGGGCCGCTACCTGCCCCTGCTGGATGCCTACCTGCAAACAAAGGCCCATTAAGCATGAGCAGCCCCTCGCTTCTGCGCTTTCTCCGTTCCCCGCTCCTGCTAATAGCGCTGGGGCTGCTCGCCTTCGGAACTTTCATTCCCTGGCTGGGCTTCTACCAGGACGACTGGCACCACGTCTATTATTTCAGCCAGGAAGGTCTGGCAGGCCTGAGGCGATTCCTGTTTTTCGACAGCCGTCCGTTTGCCATCGCCGTCTATGGGCCGCTTTTTAAGCTGCTCGGCCTGCATCCGCTCGGCTGGCACCTGTTCGGCCTGTTGATGCGCATTCTGGTCGCGCTGACCTTTTTGCAAATCGCCAACCTGCTCTGGGCGCATACCCGCCGCGAAAACACGATCCTCAGCGCCCTTTTTATGCTCTACCCAGCCTTCCTGCTCCAGCCAATGGCCGTCATGTTCGCCCTGCATTGGGCCATGTACCTGCTCTATCTGCTCTCGCTCTGGCTGATGCTGCTGGCGCTGCGTTCTAAACGCTATTTTATGCCCTTGACCGCTGCCTCTTTACTGCTCGGCGCATTCCAATTGCTGATGCTGGAATATTTCATCGGATTGGAGCTGCTGCGGCCCGTGCTGATTTTCCTGGCCCTGCGCGCGGATTCGGGACGGAAGCGCTGGCTTTCCACGCTCAAAACCTGGATTCCGTACCTGAGCATTGCCGCGTTCTACGTCCTTTTTCGGCTCTCCTTCGGGGCACTCTTCGACTATGACCGCAACACCCCCAGTGTTTTGCTGGCGCTGTTCAACCAGCCGATTCAAACCCTGATCTATCTGTTCCAATCTGGTTTGGAAGATTTCGCTGAGATTTTGGTGACAGCCTGGTACGAGACCTTCAACCCGACCCTTTTCGACCTGGCCCGCATCTCCGTCCCGCTGACCTGGGGCATGGTCCTGGCTGTTGCCGCCCTGCTCTGGGGTGGGCTAAGCCGCTTGCGCGAGCAAAATGACCAGATTCCAGCCGGGTGGCGGCGCGAGCTGATTCTCGTCGGCGGGCTGGCGGTTTTGTTTGGCCTTCTGCCTGGCTGGGCGATTGGCAAGACCGTCCACACCTCCAACCCGCTCTGGAATGATCGCTTCGCACTGGCCTCCCTCTTCGGCGCGGCAATGATTTGGGTCGGGCTGATCCACACGTTTGTGGGGAATGCAAAAAGCCGGATTCTGATTTTTAGCCTGATGTTGGCCCTCGCGCTCGGCGCTCAACTGCGGAGCGGCCTGGCCTACAAACAAGCCTGGGAAAAGCAAACCCTGTTCTACTGGCAGCTTTACTGGCGCGCCCCCCAAATTGAACCGGGCACAGCCTTTGTCTCTGACAGCGAATTTCTGACCTACATGGGCAATTACCCAAGCGCGTTTGCCATCAACACGCTTTACCCCAAACAGACTCCGCCAGGGCAGGTCGATTTCTGGTTGTTCACCGCCGGCAAGAACCTGCCGCGCTGGAACGATTTTCGGGAAGGTTCCTCCTTGAGCGGCGTTAAATACGCATCCAGCTTCACAGGCGACAGCCGCAATTCGTTGGCGATCCTGTTCGAGCCTGAAGTCCAGCAATGCTTGTGGGTTCTCAGCCCGCCGGATGCCGCCCAGCAGACTCTGCCGGCCCTGGCCTACGAATTCCTACCCGCCTCCAATCTGGCGCGAATTAAGAGCGCCCCGCCAGCCTGGCAGCCCTCCCCGGCCATCTTCGGCCCGCAACCCGGCCACAGCTGGTGCTATACCTTCCAAAAAGCCGATCTGGCGCGCCAGTCTGGGGACTGGGATGAAATCATCCGCTTGTGGGAGCAAGCCGCGGCCGCAGGTTTCGGCCCCAAACACAGCCGCGAATACATGCCCTTCATTGAAGCCTATGCCCGCACGGCCAACTGGAAAACGGCTGAGAAATTAACGCTTCGGGCGGGTACAATTACCGAAAAAGCCCGCCATCCGCTTTGCGCGCTCTGGCAGCAGCTGCGGGCTGAAACAGAATCCACGCCCACCCGCGCAGAAGCCTTGAACGCGATCAATAACCGCCTCGATTGCCAACCCTGACCCCTGCCCCGAGCAGAGGGCCTTTTCTTGAGAGCCGTTCCTCGCCAGAGCAGCGCAAAAACGGGTTTCGTCGCTCAGGGCTTGGACACACATTCCTTTAGAGAAGCTGATGACCACAATTGCCGCCCTAATTCCCATGCGTCACCATTCCCAGCGCGTCGCCGGGAAGAACTACCGTCTGCTGGCCGAAAAGCCGCTTTACCAGCACACCATCGAAACGCTGCTGGCTGTCCCTGAGATTAACATCCTCATGGTCGATACCGATTCCGAGCCGATCATGGACGGCCTGCGCGTCAATTTTCCGCAGGTCAAAATCATCAGGCGTCCCGAAACCCTGCGCGCGCCCGAAATCCCGATGAACGAAATCCTGGCTTACGATACGGCCCAGGTCGAGGCCGATTTCTACATCCAGACCCACAGCACCAACCCGCTCCTGAAAGCGGAAACCGTTTCAGGGGCGATTGCCAGCTTCCTATCCAAATACCCGGCCTTCGATTCGATGTTTTCCGTCACCCGCCTGCAAACCCGCCTGTGGGATGCGCTCACCCGTCCGATCAACCACAACCCGGCCATCCTGCTCCAAACCCAGGATTTGCCGCCCGTCTACGAAGAAAACTCCTGCTTTTACCTGTTTACCCGCCCCAATCTTTTAGCGCGCCGCAATCGGATGGGCGAGCGGCCCCTGATGGTCGAAATTCCACGGCTTGAGGCCGTCGATATTGACGAAGAAGCCGATTTTGAAATTGCGGACCTGCTGATGCGCAGACGGCTCGGAATGGCCTAGTCAGCATGGCGCGCCTACAGCAGAAGTATCCACACCTTTTGCCAATTCTGGCTTTGTTCGTGGTCGCAGCAATAACCTACCTGCCCTCCGCCAACCGGTTGGGATTTTACAACGATGAATGGTATCTAATGTATGCCGCGCGCGTGCTTGGCCCTGACTTTTTTAGCACCATCTTCGCCAGCGACCGCCCAGCCCGCGCGCCGCTTCAATTCATCCTTTATCTGTTGTTTGGCGAAAACGTAGTTTATTACCACATCAGCGCCTGTTTTTTTCGAGCAGTTGGCGCGCTGGCCGTATATTTTTTCTTAAATGAAATCTGGCCCGCAGAGCGCCGGATGAGTTTTTTGGCGGCCGCCTTCTTTCTGATTTACCCGGGCTTTTTATTGCAGATTTACGCGGTTGATTTTCAGGCCCACCTCTTCAGCCTGACGATGGCCATGCTGTCAATCTGGTTCAGCGTCAGCGCGGCGCTTGCCCCCGCCAAAGCCACTCGCTTGATTTTATTCGTCCTTGCCATCCTGAGCGGCTGGGTATATCTGGGACTGATGGAATACCTGATCGGGATCGAAGCCCTGCGATTTGCTTTGTTGCTGATCCTGGCCTGGCGCAAACAGCCTGTTTTGCAACAAAAAATAAAAACGGCCATTTTCACCAGCCTGCCTTTCCTGCTTGCGCCCGGCGGATTCCTGATTTGGCGTACCTTTTTCTTTGAGAGCGAGCGCCGCGCGACAGATATTGGGGCCCAGTTGGGCGGGTTAATTTCATCACCGACAACCGCGGTCTGGTGGCTGGTTTACCTGCTCCAAGACACCCTGAGCGTCCTCTTCGCCGCCTGGCTGGTGCCGCTCTACAATCTGGTTTTTGGATTGCGCCTGCGCGATTTTTTACCCGCTCTGCTGATTGGAATGATGGCAGCCGTCCTGGTCTGGTTTGTTTTAAAAAATTTTCCAACTCAGAAAGACGCAGAAAAACCCAACAAGGAATTTCTTTTTGTCAGCATGCTCGGCCTGCTGGGCGGGCTTCTGCCCGTCCTCCTCTCAAATCGGCATGTAAACTTTGGCGGACAGTTTCGTTACACGCTGCACGCACTTCCGATTGCGGCCCTGATCGTTGCAATTGGATTGATGCGCCTCGCAAATGGACGGACGCGCACCACAGCCATACTGCTGCTCGTCGCCACATCCGTCATGGTTCATCAGGCCAACGCCCTCGAAGCCGCCCGCAGCGCGGAATCGACCCGCAATTTTTGGTGGCAGGTCGCCTGGCGTATTCCAGATATGCAACCCGGCACGACTCTGCTGGCCTCCTATCCCAATATCCCAATTTCGGAAGATTACATTATCTGGGGCCCTGCCAACCAGATCTACGCCCCAGAGCCGCAAACCGGCAGTCAGGTGAATGTCCCCTTCCCGGCCCTGGCGCTCGACCCGCAAACGCTCCTCAAAGTGGAAACGGGACGGGGTGAAGAAGAACGGTTACGGCGTGGCATCTTTACCCATAGCGATTATCGCAAAGTTTTAATCCTGACCCAGCCAGCCGAGAACGCCTGTATGCGCGCCCTGAACGGACAGTTTCCCGAACTGTCTGAAAATGACCGCCTGGAAATCAGGCTGGCGGCCTCCGCCTCCCATCTGGATGGTATTCTCGCGGATGGCCTGCCCCACACCCCGCCCGCCGCCTATTTTGGCCCGGAACCGCCCCATACCTGGTGTTATTATTACCAGAAAGCAGCCCTTGCCCGCCAACTGGAAGATTGGCAAACCGTCGCGGCGCTTGGCGAACAAGCCCTCAGCGCCGGATTTTACCCATCCGAAAGAATTGAATGGCTGCCTTTTATGCAAGCCTACGTCGAACTTGGGCAACCAGAAAAGCTGCAAGGGCTTATCAGCATCATGGATGAAAGCCGCTTTACAAAAAAACAGGCCTGCACGATCTTATCTGCCATGGCTGCCAAACCAGAAATACAGGAATATATTCAAAATGCCTTCTGTCAGTAAAAACACCCTCGTTAAAACCGTCCTCCTGACCGCCCCCTATATGATCCCCTTCGTCGACCGCTTCCGCCCGGTCTTCGAGCATTACGGCCTGCAACTGATTATCCCCAATGTGCGGGAACGCATGGAAGAAGCCGACCTGCTCCAGTACGCCGGACAATTTGACGGCGCCATTTGTGGGGATGACCGCTATACGCCTGCCGCGCTCGAGGCTTGCTCCCCGCGCCTGAAGGTTATCTCCAAGTGGGGCACCGGCGTGGACTCGATCCACGCGCAAACCTGCTCCCGTTTAAATATCCAACTGCGCCGGACCCCGAACGCCTTCACCACGCCGGTCGCGGATTCCGTTATGGGCTACCTGCTCGCCTTTGCGCGCCGCCAACCCTGGATGAGCGATCAGATGAAGGCAGGCATCTGGAAAAAAATTCCCGGCAAAGCCCTCAGCGAAATGACCCTCGGCATCATTGGCCTCGGCGCAATCGGCAAAGCCGTAGCCCGCCGCGCCCGGGCCTTTAGTATGAAAATCTACGGAACAGATATTATCGAGATTGACCATGTCTTTGTCGGCGAAACCGGCATCGAGATAACTTCTCTCTCTGCTCTTCTCTCTCACGCGGATTTCATCTCCGTCAACTGTGACCTGAACCCAACCTCCCAGCACCTGCTCAACCCCAAAACGCTGGCCCAGGCCAAACCCGGCGCAGTTGTCATCAACACCGCGCGCGGCCCCATTATCGACGAAGCAGCCTTGATTACGGCCTTGCAATCCGGCCATCTTGGCGGGGCCGCCCTGGATGTCTTCGAGCACGAACCACTCCCGCACACCAGCCCGCTCCTGACGATGGACAACGTCCTGCTGGCCCCGCACAACGCCAACTCCAGCCCGGCCGCCTGGGAGCGGGTCCACTGGAATACCATCAAGAATTTACTGGAAGGGTTGGGGTTGGATACGACGGATTTATTACAATTCCGCACCTAAAGCGTCGGTACGCCGCAGGCTTGGGCAGCATTTTTCAAATCAGTATCTAATGTTGCCAACGCAGTACCAGAGCGCATCGCCAGGTCTAAATAACAGGCATCATAAGTCGAGAGTTGGTGCGCGCGCGCCAGATTAAGCACATCTCCCCAGGTTCGCTCCATCGAAGATGTTTCTTCAATTTGAATCGGCAGCCGGCGCAGCAATTCAAGGAAGCGCGCGCCTTCTGCGGCCGTTAAGCATCCGCGCCGCTCGGCATTTATTAATGCATTGCTAATTTCCAAGAGCCATAGCGCGGGCACAATCGCTTGAGATTCAGTAAACATGTCCAGCACAGTTTCAGCTTGCGTTCCGGCCTCCTCCTCAAAACACCAGGCCAGGGTCATCGAAGCATCCAACACAAAAAAAGATTCGCTCATTCGCGCCCCTCCTCAATCAGTTCTTTGAAAGAAACCCCGGCAGAATGTTTGCATCGGAAGGTTTTGATTTGATCGATGACCTCTTGAATGGGATGCGTTTTTTCCCCATCGACAGGCGTTAACGCTGCCAGCCTGACCCCGTGATGAGTAATATAAAAACGTTCTCCGCGCTTCACCCGCTGCAACAATGCAGAAAAATGGGTTTTTGCCTCGTATGCGCCTATTTCATTCATATCCTCGCTCCTTCCTGATTGATCCAACTGGTCTGCGACTGGTCTAAATTTATTTTATCCTATTAGAAAACACGGGGCAATCCCATTTCTGAAACGGGTATACTTGCCATTATGAAAAACATTCAAAATACAAAAACCGTCCTCATCACCGGCGCAGCGGGCGGAATTGGGCGCGCAACGCTGACACTTTTTGCCCAAAAAGGCTGGCGCGTGATCGGCGTAGACCGCTCCCCGCTCGACGATCAACCAGCCAACAACCTGCACTTCATCCAGGCCGACATCTCGCGCCCTGAAGTTGTAGAGCAGCTTTTTCTGCAAATCCGTCAAGTGACCCCCAGCCTGGAAGCCCTCGTCAACAATGCCGCCTACCAGATTGTAAAACCGCTGCTCGAAACCAGCGTTGAAGAATGGGACGCCGTCATGGCATCCAACCTGCGCTCGGTCTTTCTCTCTGCCAAACTGGCCCACCCGCTCTTCCAGCAGGCGGGTGGCGGCGCAATTGTCAACGTCTCCTCCGTTCACGCCATCCAGACTTCGGCCAATATCGCCGCCTACGCCGCCAGCAAAGGTGGGTTGTTAGCCCTGACCCGCGCCATGGCGATTGAGTTTGCGCCAGAGAATATCCGGGTTAACGCCATCCTGCCCGGCGCAGTCGATACCCCCATGCTGCGGGCCGGCCTCGGCCGCGGACATGTCGGCCAGGGCGACGTTCAGAACCGGCTTGAAAACCTGGCCCGCAAAACTGTCAACGGCCGGGTCGGCCAGCCCGAAGAAATCGCCCATGCCATCTACTTCCTGGCGGATAACGAGCAATCCTCCTTTACGACCGGCCAGGCCCTGGTGGTCGATGGCGGCGCAACCGCGCGGTTAAGTACCGAGTAATTGGTAAACGGTAATTGAAAGCCACCAATTAATATGAATACTCTTAAAGCCTCCCCGCTCTATCCCCTCGTCCGCGACAGCTACATTTGGCTGCGCGACCTGCCTCAACTCCCGGCGGCGTATTTGCATCCCTGGCGGCGTGAAAGCATCCGCCGCCTGGCCGCGCTCAAAGACATCCACAAAGGCCAGCGCGCTTTTATCATCGGCAACGGCCCCAGCCTGAAAAACACAGACCTGTCCAAACTCAAAGGTGAAATCAGCTTTGGCATGAACCGCATTTACCTGATGTTCCCCGAACTGGGATTCAAAACCACCTACCTGAGCGTGGTCAACGACCTGGTCATCCAGCAAACTGCCGCCGAACTGGCCGCGCTTGACCTGCCCAAATTTCTGACCTGGCGCGCGCGCCGCTTTTTCCAGCCCGGACAATTCAGCGATTCCCCCGCCTCCACCAGCCTGCCAACATTCCTCTACTCCACCTATGATTCGCCGCGCTTCTCCCCGGATGTACGCGGGCGAATCTGGGAAGGCGCAACCGTCACCTACGTCACCCTGCAACTGGCCTATCACATGGGCATTCGTCAAGCCATCCTGATCGGCGTCGATCACAATTACAACGCCACCGGCAAACCCAATACGACCGTCACCTCCGATGGCGACGACCCCAACCACTTCAACGCCGGTTACTTCGGCAAAGGCTTCCGCTGGCAGCTACCCGACCTCGAAACCTCCGAAATCGCCTATCAGATGGCGCGCCAGGCCTACGAAAAAGCCGGACGCCAAATCGTGGATGCGACCGTCGGCGGCAAGTTGACCATTTTTGAAAAAATGGACTTTAATTCGCTCTTCTAGCAGACTCCAGCGACCCAATCCGCCCCCTGCCCTGAAATCAACCCGTGAATCAGACTCCCCCGCGCCTGTCCGCCGCCAAACTCACTTTTTTCCTGCTCCTGGCCTTCATTCTGGCGGCTGGAGCTTTTCTGCGTTTGACAGACCTCGCCCAACCCCTGCTCGATTTTCACCCCACCCGCCAGCTTTTCTCGGCCGTTAAAGCGCGCGGCATGTACTACCAAACCCTGCCCAATGCCCCCGCCTGGCAAAAGGACATTTCCCACCGCCAATGGCAGGGCGAAGCCACCATCGAACCGCCGATTGTCGAAAACATCGCCGTCTTCTTTTATCACCTCACGGGCGAAGAAAATACAGCCTGTCCGCGCGCGGTTTCAGCCTCGTTCTGGATGATTGCCGCGGTCTTTGTTTTGCTCCTGGCCCAAAATCTGACCCATTCGCCGCCCGCGGCCGCTTTTTCGACAGCCTTCTTCCTGCTCATTCCCTACGCCGTCTCTGCCAGCCGCGCCTTCCAGCCCGACCCGCTGATGGTGCTGTGGATGGTTATTTTCTGGTGGGCCATCGAAACCTGGGGACGGAAAAATTCCTGGCGCTGGGCCATCCTGGCAGGTCTAACAGGTGGACTTGCCATCTTCGTCAAACTGCCAGCCGCCTTCTTCGTGGTTGGCGGCGGATTGGGCGCAATCTTGGCCCATTCCAGCCTGATTTCAGCCCTGAAAAACGCGAAAACCTGGCTGATAGCGATTTTGTGCATCCTGCCGCCTGCTGCCTATCTATATTATGGCCTGTCTGTCGCCGGTTTCCTCGGCCAACAATTTGGCGGACGGTTCTTCCCCGCCGACTGGATTGACCCCTATTTTTACCTGCGCTGGCTGCTAAAAGTGGATACGGTCATCGGTCTTTTCTGGCTTGCCCTGGCGGGGGTTGGCTGGCTGGTTTTTAGCGTCAAACCCGCCAAAACCTTCCTCACCGCGCTCTGGGGCGCATATTTTGTCTACGGGCTGGCTTTCCCGCATCATATCGCCAGCCACGATTACTACAGCCTGCCGCTCATTCCGCTGGCCGCCCTATCTCTCGCGCCGCTGATAGTTGCTTTTTTTCCGCGCCTCTGGAGCGCAACAAAAGCCCGTTTTGCCCACCTGGCCATCGTTCTTTCTTCTCTCTTCTTTCTGTTTTCCTACACAACCGTTACCTACCTCGACCTTCGCCAGGCAGACACACGTCTCGCCGCCCAAACCTACGCTGAAATTGGCGAAATCTTGCAGCACCAACCCGGCATCCTCGCCCTGACCGAAAATTACGGTTATCCGCTGGCCTACTACGGCTGGCAAAACGTCAACCTGTGGTCAGGCGGCGATAACATTGAACAAGCCTTCAAACAGCAAACCTTCGAAAAAGCCTATTTCGTAATCACAGACTTCGACGAACTGGCCCGCCAACCCGAACTGGTCCAAAAACTGGCGGGATACCAGATTTTCGCCCAAACCCGCGCTTACATCATCTATGACTTAAAAACCCCACTCCCCCTCATCCGTTGAAACTATTCGTGAAAAATCCGTTAATTACCATCGTTACCCCTTCTTATAACCAGTCCCGCTACATAGAGCAGACCATCCGCTCCGTGCTGGCGCAGAATTACCCCGCCATTGAATACTTCGTCATCGATGGCGGCTCGACTGATTCGAGTGTGGACGTAATTCGGCGCTACGAGAAGCAACTATCGGGTTGGGTAAGCGAAAAAGACCGGGGCCAGGCCGACGCCATCAACAAGGGATTCCAGCGCGCCAGTGGAGAGTTCATCGCCTGGCTCAATTCCGACGACATCTACCAGCCCGGAGCCATCCGCAAGGCCATCGAAACTTTCCAAAAGCATCCAGAAGCCGGCCTCGTTTATGGGAATGTCCTCTCCATCGACCAAAACTCGCAGGCCTTCAACTTGCAAATCTTCAGGCCTTACGCCCTGCCAGACCTGATGGCCTTCAACATCATCAGCCAGCCGGCCATTTTCATGCGCCGCTCCGCGTTTGAACAGGCCGGGCTGCTCGACCTGGATTACCACCTGCTGCTGGACCACCATCTCTGGCTGCGGATGGCCGCCCTGGCCCCGCTGGTTTACATCCCCGCAACCCTGGCCGCCGCCCGTTACCACGCCGAAGCCAAAAACCTATCGCGCACTGCTGATTTTGGCCGCGAAGCCTTTAAAATTGTGGACTGGATGGGCACAGCGCCCGGGCTTGCTCCCGTTTTCGAGGCCAATCGCCGCCGGATTTTGGCCGGGGCCCACCGTCTGGACGCTTTCTACCTGCTCGATGGCGGCTTCTACGCCCGCGCGCTGAAAGCCTACGGACAGGCTTTCCGTTATAATCCGCCGGCAGCCTTGCGCGAGACACACCGGATTGCGTATGCCGTGCTCGGCCTGGCTGGTCTGGCCGGCGCGCGCGGATTTTACCTCAGGCTGCGGACGGCCTTGTTCAAAATGATCAAAAAGCACCCATGAAACAATCATTTCATCGAATTTTGGACGCTCTCCTGGTTTTGCAATCGCTGACCGGTCTGGCGGCTTTGTCTTTCTTGGGCTATCTTGGTTTTTTCAGCCGCTACTGGGCTGATGATTTTTGTTACCTCGTCACCTTTGAAAATTCAAAGAATATTTTCGATGCAATTCAGGCAGTTTATAGATCCTGGTCAAACCGCTACACAAATATTCTTTTGGTTGGCCTGATCGACTCTTTCGGCCCGAATGCCATCCGCTATTTGCCGGGAATCATGATCGGGCTGCTGATTATTGCGCTTTCCCTAACAATTTATCAGCTCGGACATTGGTTTGAAAGCCCGCTGCGTTCGCGCCATGCTTTTCACTTGGGCCTGTTTCTGACATTTTTCACCATTTTGCAGACTCCCAACCGCTTCCAGTCTGTCTACTGGATGATGGGACTGGTAACGTACTTTGCGCCGCTGGTTTTCCTGGGGCTGATCACCTCGCTCATGCTCTGGGCGATGCGCGCCCGGCTGAGCGGGCCGCGAAACTGGTTGGCCCTGTCTGGCGTGGCAATCTTAACCTTTCTGACGGGTGGGCTTTCTGAAACCACCCTCGCTTTCCAGGTGACATCTTTTGGGCTGTTTTTTCTGGCCGTCTTGTTGTTCGGGCCGACACCAACAAAGCGGACAGCTTTACTGTTTTCAGGGGTTGCCCTGGTTGCTTCGTTGCTGTCGTTGCTGGTGGTTTTTCTTGCGCCGGGCAATGCCGTTCGGCTTGAAAACATCCCCGAATCAGAGTTTAGCCTCTCTAAAATCCCTCTGATTGTCATTTTCGCGTTTGACTTCATTAAGAACAGCCTCACTTCTTTTGTAGTTCCCACGATTGTGTCAGTGCTGTCGGCCTTCGGGCTGGCCCTGATTGCTTTTAGGGAACAATCGCCCAGAGAGTCTTTCGCCGGGTTGTGGCGAGGGTTGGGGGCTGTCCCAGTCGGGGCTTTTCTCTTGATTGCCAGCCTGGTTGCGCCGAGCGTCTATGTGTACGGAAATTTTGGCTACCCCGAACCGCGCGCCTTGTTCCCGGCCCAGTTCGTCCTGACCGGCGCGCTGATGCTGACAGGCTTTCTGCTTGGCCGTTTGGCTGCTCAGCGGCTGCTGCCCGGGCCGGCTTTTTTGCGGAGCGCGTCTGGTATGATTGGGATAACGATCCTGTTGCTTGCTGTTTCAGCCTACCCGCTTTGGTTCTTGCAAAAAGAAATTCAGATTTTGCCCCAAGTTCAGCGCTATGCGTTCGGCTGGGACGAACGTCATCGTTATCTCGTTGAACAAAGCCAGCAAGGCAGCCTCGATATCGTTCTGGATGGCATCCAGCCGCCCGGAGGCTTGATGGAGCTGCGCCAATCACCCGCTTTTTGGGTCAATGTCTGTCTGGCCGATTTTTATGATTTAAACTCAATCGCTGTTTTTCCATGACCAAAATCACCATCGTCACCCCCTCCTTTAACCAGGCGCGCTACCTTGAGCGCACAATCCTATCCGTGCTGGAGCAGGATTACCCACACATCGAATACTTCGTCATCGACGGCGGCTCAAGCGACGGCAGCCGCGCGATCATCGAGAAATATGCCGATAAACTGGCCGGCTGGGTTAGCGAAAAAGACAAAGGCCAGACCGACGCCATCAACAAAGGTTTCGCCCGCGCCTCCGGCGACATCCTGGCCTGGCTTAACTCGGACGACACCTACAACCCCGGCGCGGTTTCAGCGGCTGTCAAGTTTTTACAGGAAAATCCGCAAGTCGGGCTGGTTTACGCGGAGACAAACTTCATAGACGAGGACGACCGCATTATCGGCAAATTTCCCGCCGCCCAAACCGATTACAGCCGCCTGCGCCAGGGCTACGTCCACATCCCGCAGCAGGCCGCCTTCTGGCGGGCCGGCTTGTGGAAAAAGGTTGGCCCACTCGACCCATCCTTCTACTTTGCGATGGATTACGATCTGTGGCTGCGCCTGGCGAAAATCAGCGAAATCCGCTACCTGCCCGGCCCGGTCTGGGCCAACTTCCGCCTGCACGCCAGCGGCAAAACCATCGCCGCCGACGACCGCTGCTGGCCCGAAATGCTCAAAGTCCACTACCGCGATGGCGGCTCGCCCCTCGCGCCGATTGTCGCCAAATACTACCTCCGCAAACTGGCCGCGCCGCTGATAAACTGGAGACGCCAGCGTAAGTTAAAATGAACAATCTTCTCACCCCTCCCACCTTCAACGACCTCTACCGCCTGTTGCGCGCCTGGCGGCTGTGGCTGGCTGGCGCGCTGCTGGGCGGCTTGCTTGGCATGGCCGTCTACGCCCTCTTCCCGCCCGAATACCGCGCCCGCGCCACCGTCCTGGTCGATTTCAACGTCGAGCAATCTTGGGCTGAAATCCCTGACCGCGAAGTCTTCTACTACCTCGACCGCGAAGCCCGCAAACTGGTCGAACTGGCCTGGGCCGATCAAACCCTGCAATCTGTTTCGGAAAAGGTCGGGATCGATGGGGCGACCCTGCGCTCCGGAGTTTTGACCCTTTCCCAGCCTGCCGATGGCGGCTGGCACTTCTACGCAGACTCAGCCGATGCCGCGCTCGCCGCCAAACTGGCCGCAGCCTGGGCTGAAGCGTTTACCGTCAAAGCCGCGGCCGCGGCAGACCAGTTCAGCCCCTACCTGGTCATCACCCCGACCCAAGCCGAAAACCCGCCCGTCACCCGCGCTGTGCCATTGGGAACCTACGCCCTGGCCGGGGCCGGCCTGGGGACGGTTTTGCTGGCCTTTTTGGCATTGTTTCTCTCAAAGAACTAACCCCTGTGGGACGGGATGTTATCCCGTCCTGTGGCCGCAGAAAACGGGATGACGCACTCAGAAAAGAGAGGGCGCGCCCCCAATCAATCGGGATAACATCCCCCACCCAAGCGGGATAGCGCATCCTTCAACCAAGCGGGATAGCATTCCCCAACTAACGGGATAGCATTCCCCAACCAAGCGGGATAGCATCCCCCAACCAAGCGGGATAATATTCCCCAACCAAGCGGGATAATATTCCCCAACCAAGCGGGATAATATTCCCCAACCAAGCGGGATAATATTCCCCAACCAAGCGGGATAATATTCCCCAACCAAGCGGGATAGCATCCCGCTCCACGTTTGCTGGACATCCGCTCAATGCTGAATGCTGAATACTGATGCGCTTACAAAAACTCTCCCGCCTGCTCTGGGCCTTGACCCTCGTCAGCCTGCCCATCACCAGTTTTCGCTACCTGCCTTTTATGGGCGCGGGGACGGTTGTCCGTCCACTGGCGCTTTACCCGCTGGCGGCTCTTTTGCTGGTGCTGTTCATCATGCTTTTACGGCGCGAAATCCGCTTCCCCCGCCTGGGGAGCGCGACCGTTTTGACGGCTTTTGTGCTGGCGGCCATTGCCGCCACTGCCCTCGGCGCAACCTTGGCCCCAATCGAACTGCGCGGCGCGGACTATTGGGAGCGCGCCCTGCGCGCTTTTGTTACCCTGGCAATCGGCCTGTCGTTTTTCGTGGCGGCGGCCTGGATGAACCAGAACCAGGCCCAGGTCAAATTCTCCGTCCGTTGGTTAATGGTTGGGCTGCTAGGGCATTTGGTGTGGGGCGCAGTCCAGTTTTACGGGCTGAACCACGGCTATCGGGCCGAACTGCGCGAGTTCCAGGAACTCTTCTCGGTGCGCGGGCTGGTCAAGAACAAGCGCATTTCCGGGTTTACGTTTGAACCTTCGTGGCTGGCGGCCCAGTTGGCGACCTTGTATTTACCCTGGCTGGTGGCGGGATTGTTAAACCCTAAAGTTTTCTCAAAATCTTTCGGGCTTTGGGCAAACCTGCTGCTCCTGCTCGGTTCATTGGCGGCATTGCTCGCTACTTACTCGCGCTCCGGGCTGGCGGTTGTGGCCCTCGCCGCGGGAATCAGCGTCGTGGTGGCGGGGCGTCCGTTTTTGCAATCGGCCTGGGGCTGGTTTTTGGCGGGATTCCGTGACAGCGCAGCCAAAAGCCGCTTGAACTGGATCCAGGCGGCGGGGAGCCGCGCGCTTTTAATCCTGGTAGCGATAGGAGTTATCGCTGGGGCGGGCGCCTTTTTATCGGACAAAGGTTATATCGCCCGGCTTTGGACATCCGACCGGAGCGATTTTTGGGGCTACATCTCCAGCACATCCCTCGGCCCGCGGATCGCGTATGCCGCCGGGGCCATGCCGGCCTTCGACTTTAACCCGCTGAGCGGGGTGGGGCTGGGCGCGAGCGGGTTCTGGATTTACCCAAACATGCCCGATGAACTGCTGATGGGTGAGCCGGAAATTGCCGCCGCGCTCGCGCCGCGTTCGGGCCTGTTTCCGAACCCCAAAAACCTGTATGTGCGCCTGCTGGCTGAAACCGGCCTGGCCGGGCTGACGCTTTTCCTGGCGTTCTGGCTCGGAATCCTGGCGGATGGCCTGGCGGCCCTGCGGCGCACGTCGGTTTTCTCGCGCTTTTTGGGCGCGGCGGCGGTTTTTACGCTGACGGCCCTGGTTTTCCAATCAGTTTCGATAGATTCGTTTGCCCTGCCAGAATTGTGGTTAAATTTAGGTATTCTGGCTGGTATTTTTTCTCGGAGTGAAAAATGATTGTTCTTGCTGTAGGAATGCCGCGCGCCGGTTCAGGCTGGCACTATAACCTTATCCACGACCTGATGGCAACAACCGGCTGTGACGATGCCCGCGCAATTCGCGAGCAGTTTGGGTTGCAAAATATTCTGACCGAGGTCAATTGCAATATTGGCGTGTTAAGTCTGCGGCGGCTGTTGATGGTCCTCCGTCCGGCTTTGCTGGGCCATACTTTTGTAATCAAAGCCCATTCTGGCCCGACGGTTTCGGCGCGCGCGCTGATTCAGGGCGGGCTGATGCAGACCTTCTACATTTACCGTGACCCGCGCGACGCGATGCTTTCGGCCTTTGACTACGGCCGGCGTGCCGTCGAAAAGGGCAGCCCAAACGCCTTCTCGCACCTGACCAATTTTGAACAGTCGCTGGAGTTTATCAGCGAGTATGTTGATGGCTGGCAGCAGTGGATCAACATCCCGGCTGTCTTCAAAACGCGCTACGAAGATTTTCTGACCGATTACGAGGCCGAAGCCGGGAAAATCGCGCGCTTTATGGGCCTTTCGTTGCAAAAAGAGCAGGTTCAGGCGGTTATTGCGCAATATCGCCCCAGACAGACCCAGGGCCAGCAGGGCACCCATTTCTTCAAAGGTCAGGTGGGGCGCTTTCGTGAGCGTTACAGCGCCGAAGAGCAGGACATCCTGGCGCAGCGATTTGGCGCGTCGCTCAGAAAAATGGGCTATGAAATCTAAAAATCTTTTACGCAAATTATCTTTGTGCAGCGCGATAGAGTATTATTAAGCCATGTATAAATCTGATTCACCCTTTGTGGCAGATTGGTTCGTCATTTCCCTACGCTGGCTGGTTTTGCTGGGCGTGATTGTCTCCCTCTCCATCTCAGACGGACTTAAAAGTTGGGGAAACAGCGTTTTGGGGCTGTTGGTTTTGTGGAACATCCTGCTAACCTGGCTGGCAGGCCTCAACCGGCGTTTGCCCAACCACCGCATCATCAGCGTTATGATCGATCTGACCGTTTCGGCTTTGTTTTTCTTTCTGCAAGGCGGGATTAGTGGCCCGGCAGCCTGGATTGGGGTTTTGCCCATTCTCTCGGCGGCGCTTTATTTCGATTTGCGCGGCGCACTCCTCACCAGCCTGGCAATTATTATTTTGCACACGATCGATGCCTTTCTGGCGGGCCTGGGTTGGTTCTGGTATGTTTTCCCCAGCCTGGAAGCGCTGGCCGTCGGCGTCTTTTTTGGCTATATCAGCCAACAGATGATCCGGCAGCTGCGTTTAATGCGCATCAAGCAAATTGAAGACCGCGAGCGCCAGCAGCATATTCAGACCGACCGGATGCAGGCCATCTACAAACTCAGCTCGACGCTGACGGCCACCCTCAGCTATAAGCGCGTCCTGGATATGGCCCTTGAAATCAGCACCAGCGCGCTGCATGTCGATAATTTTGAACAAGATACAACCCCCAAGGATGACCGCTTAATCAGCTGCGTTTTGCTTTTTGACGGGCAAGAACTGGTGGTTGGGTCTGCCCGGCGCCTTCCGCAAGCCGACCTGCGGATGACTTTCCCCGCCAAAAATGGTTTATTGCACCGGGTAGTGGAAGATGGCGAAAATGTAGTCACCAGCGGGGTCCAAAATGACCCGGAACTCAAGCGTCTGATCGGCCTCAATAACTGCGAATCCATTTATTGCCTCTCGCTCAGAACCGGGTTTAACGTTTACGGTGTTTTGCTGTTCGGCCACCCCGACCCCAATTATTTCAGCACAGACCGCTGTGAAGTGCTCGATATTATCGGCAGACAGGCCACCATCGCAATCCAGAACGCCCGCCTATATCAGGATTTGGCGGACGAAAAAGAGCGCATGGCCGAAGCCCAGGAAGAAGCCCGCAAGAAATTGGCCCGCGACCTGCACGATGGCCCGACCCAGTCCGTGGCAGCGATTGCGATGCGGGTGAACCTGGCCCGCCGCATGTTGGAACGCAATCAGGGCGATGCCGTTGAAGAACTGGTCAAAATCGAAGATTTGGCGCGGCGCACCACCAAAGAAATCCGGCACATGTTGTTCACCCTGCGCCCGCTTGTGCTTGAATCACAGGGCTTAAACGCCGCGCTGGAGCAAATGGCCGAAAAGATGAAAGAAACTTTCGGTCAGCAAGTCGTTGTTCAGGTGGACGAAAAACTGGCCGATGATATTGAAATGGGCAAAAAGGGAATTATCTTTTACCTGGCTGAAGAAGCAGTCAATAATGCCCGCAAGCACGCCCAGTCGCCAAATATTTATGTGCGTTTGCGAACGGTAAAAAACGAGTCCGAGATCGCCTGGCTGCAAATCGCAGATGAAGGCCAGGGCTTTGATGTCGAAGCGATCACAAAATCGTATGACAAACGCGGCAGCCTGGGCATGGTCAACTTGCGCGAACGCACCGAACTCGTCAATGGCCTGCTGCATATCGATTCCGCGCCCGGCAAGGGCACCCGGGTCAACGTCTACATCCCGCTCAGTGAAGAAGCCGCAGACAAACTGCACCACGGCAGGATCCAAGGATAACTCCTCCATGCCGATTGCCTCTGGAATTTACTATTTTGCCAACGAGCCGGAAAACTGGGCGCGCCCGGCGGTGCTCCTCATTCACGGGGCGGGCGGCACCCACCTCGACTGGCCGCCCGAAATCCGCAGGTTGGAAGGCCAGCGTATTTACGCGCTCGATTTGCCCGGCCACGGCAAATCGGAAGGGTTTGGCTTGCAGACCATCGAAGACTACGCCCGCGCCGTACTCAACTTTATGGACGCATTAAAAATCCGCAAAGCGGTTTTTGTCGGACATTCGATGGGCGGCGCAATTGCCCTTTATCTTGGGGTCCACAACCCAAGCCGGACGCTGGGCCTGGGGCTGATTGCGAGCGGCCCACGTCTGCGGGTTTCGCCCGCGCTCTTGGAAAAGGCGGAAACCCCGGCTACTTTTGCAATGGCAACCCAATTCCTGGCAGAGATGGCTTTTGGGCCGCAAGCCGACCAACGCCTGAAAGACCAATCCACCGAGCGCATGGCCGAAATGCGTCCCGCTGTGCTGCATGGAGATCTGCTGGCCTGCAATGCTTACGATGAAGCCCAATTGCTTGGGCGCATCAAAGCCCCCACCCTGATTATTTGTGGCACCGCCGACAAAATGACCCCGCTCCACTTGTCGGAGCAGCTCAACACGCGCATTAAAAATACAATTCTGTGTACAGTCGAATCTGCCGGGCACATGCTCATGCTTGAAGAACCGCAAAAAGTGGCTGCGCCTTTGCTGTTATTCCTGAATGGAATCAGCTACCAGCCCGGCGAAGCAGCCTGATTTAACCGCCAAACACTTTTTTCAAAATAGGGATTGCATTTTGAACCGCCAAAGCGCGATGGCTCAGGCGGTTTTTTTCTGTCCTGCCCAACTCGGCCATCGTCCGATCTGTGCTGGCAAGCACAAAAACGGGGTCATACCCAAAGCCACCCGTACCGCGTTCTTCAGGGCTGATTTCGCCGTAGCAATCGCCCTCCGCAAAATACAAACCGCCAGCCGGCAGCGCAAGCGCCAGGCTCGCGTGAAAATGGGCGGCCCATGGGCGCGCTTTGCCTCGCAGGTTTTCCAGCAGGTAAGCCCGCCGGTCTGCGTCGGTTGCGCCCGGCTTTGGGGAATAACGCGCAGAATATAGTCCTGGCGCGCCGCCGAGATGATCCACTTCCAGGCCCGAATCATCGGCCAGGGCAATCAGCCCACTGGCTGCGGCGTAGGCGCGCGCTTTTTTTGCCGCATTTTCCTGGTAGGTTTCCCCATCTTCGACAACTGCCAGGTTTAAACCAATCTGGCGCGGGGTAACCAGTTCAAGCCCCAGCCCGGCCAACAGTTCTTGCAACTCCCGAATTTTGCCCTGGTTTTCGGTGGCGATCAGCAATTTTGGCATCTCTGTTTCTCCTGTGGGGCCAATCCTATCTTAAAGTTTCCTGCGTGCCAAGAGAACCTGCCCCAGCAGCCAGGAATTTCTCAAAGTCATGCCAGGCAATTTCTTGGGCGGATCGATTTTGCATTTTTTAGCGCGAAGCACGAGGCAACGCCGGAACACGAAACAAGCGCATTTAAGATTTTCCGTAGAGTCCCGTTGTTACCGTCGTGGTTAAAGGTTTTCCGAGTCAGGAAAACCCTGCCCACGAGATATAAATTTTCTCGTCAATCGCGGCTGTGGTAGAATCTATTGGTTATGGAAAAACGCAGCACAAACCTTCCCCCGTCCCCGCCAGGGGTCATCCCGGCCCTGATTCGAGGCTTCAACGCAGTTGCCAACCGGGCGCTGGTCATCCTGATTCCGATTGTGTTTGACCTGTTTCTGTGGCTTGGCCCGCGCCTCAGCGTTTATAAATTGGTCGGGCCCGCGCTCGACGAAGTGGCACGGATGCCAGGCCAAAATCAGGGCATACTCGAAAATATGGCCGTCTTTCACGAGTTTTTTGAGGGATTCAATGCTTTTGCGGCCCTGCGCACTTTCCCATTGGGCATTTTCAGCCTGATGAGTTCCAGTGTGGCGGTTAATTCCCCGCTTGGCGAGCGGGCGGTGGTGGAGGCCGGCGGCCTCCCCAGTTTTTTGCTGTGGGTAATCCTGATGACTGTCGCAGGCTGGCTGCTGGGCGGCTTCTATTTTTACAGCGTCGCAAAAGTGACCGCAGTGCCGGGGCAAGAGCCGGACTCCATGGCACGCAAACTGGTTCAGGGGATGGCGCTCTCTGGTTTTTGGTCGGGGCTTTGGCTTTTTGCCAGCCTGCCACTGCTGGTCTTGCTGGGTGTTTTATTGCTGATCAGCCCGGCGCTGGTTTCATTGGTCTATCTTCTGATCCTTATCAGTGTGATTTGGCTGGCTGTGCCGGTTTTCTTCTCCATCCACGGGATTTTCATCCACGCCGACCATCTCTTTCGTTCAATTTCCAAGAGTTTTCGGATCATGCGCTATGCCATGCCTTCCCTGGGCTGGTTTGTCATTATCGCGTTGATACTTTCACAAGGGCTTAACTTCCTTTGGAATATCGCGCCCGCCGATTCCTGGATGGTTGTCTTTGGCATTTTTGGACATGCTTTTGTTTCGACGGCTTTATTGGCCGCCAGTTTTTTCTACTATCATGACCTGAACGACTGGGTCGATGCGGCCCTGGCTTGGATGAAGGCCAGCGCTGGCTCGGTTCGGGCATAATTTTTTGGAGGTTCCAGTGGTACAACCTGCTAACTACGACGCAAACAGTATTCAGGTCTTGGAAGGCCTGGAGGCTGTCCGCCGCCGGCCCGGTATGTATGTCGGCGGCACAGATATCAAAGCCCTGCACCATCTCGTTTACGAAGTGGTAGACAACTCGATTGATGAAGCCCTGGCCGGGTCTTGCAGCCGCATCAGCGTTACGATTCATGAAGACTCAAGCGTTACGGTAGAAGATAACGGACGCGGCATCCCGGTCGATATTCACCCTGAGAAAAAAATCTCCGCCCTGACGGTGGTCATGACGGTTCTGCACGCCGGTGGAAAATTCGGCGGCGGCGGGTACAAGGTTTCGGGCGGTTTGCACGGGGTCGGCGTCAGTGCGGTCAATGCCCTTTCCGAGTGGTGCGAGGTCGAAGTCCGGCGCGCGGGCAAGGTTCACTTCCAGCGTTTCGAGCGTGGGTTACCCCAGGCCCCGGTCAAAGAGATTGGCAAAGCCAAAGAAGGGGTCAGCGGCACCCGCACAACCTTCAAATTTGACCCGACCATCTTCAAAGATGAGGTCGACTATCGTTTTGATACCCTCGTCCAGCGTTTCCGCGAGATGGCCTTTGTGACCCGCGGCGTCACCATTCACTTTTTGGACGAGCGCTCGAACCGGGAAATGACCTTCTACTTCGAGGGCGGAATCACCTCTTTTGTGCGTTATCTGAACCGCAATCGCCAAACCCTGCACCCGGTCATGTACGCCGAAAAGCAGGTCGAGGGGGTCGGGGTCGAAGCGGCGGTCCAATACACGGATGCGTTTACCGAATCGGTCTATTCGTTTGCCAATACGATCAACACCGTCGATGGCGGAACTCACATGACCGGCCTGCGCACCGCCCTGACGCGCGTCGTCAACGATTATGCCCGCAAAAGCGGATTACTCAAGGAATCTGACCCGAACTTTACCGGCGACGACACCCGCGAAGGCCTGACTGCGATTGTCTCGATCAAGCATCCTGACCCGCAATTTGAATCGCAAACAAAAGTAAAGTTGATGAACCCGGAGGTCCAAACCTATGTCGCCCAGGCGGTGGTGGAAGCCTTCAGCACTTTCCTCGAAGAAAGCCCGCAGGCGGCCCGGGCCATCATCCAAAAATGCCTGACCTCCTCCCGGGCGCGGGATGCCGCCCGCAAAGCGCGTGACCTGGTCATTCGCAAATCAGCCCTCGAAAGCCTGACCCTGCCCGGCAAACTGGCGGATTGTTCAGAGCGGGATACATCCAAAACTGAACTGTACATTGTGGAAGGTGACTCGGCAGGCGGCTCGGCCAAACAGGGCCGCGACCGCCATTTCCAGGCGATTTTGCCCCTGCGCGGCAAGATTCTAAACACCGAACGAGCCCGCCTCGATAAGATTCTGGGAAATAACGAAATTAAAGCGTTAATCTCAGCGTTTGGGACCGGGATCGGGGAAGGCTTTGACATCAGCGGATTGCGCTATAACCGGATCATCATCATGACCGATGCCGACGTAGACGGCAGCCACATCCGAACGCTGTTGCTGACCTTTTTCTTCCGTTATATGCCAAAATTAATTGAAGAAGGCCACATGTATATTGCCCAGCCGCCCTTGTATCGGATGGAGCATAAAAAACAAGTCCGCTATCTCTATGCGGAAGCGGAAAAGGACGCCTATCTGGCGGAACTTGGCAAGGACAGCGAAAAAGTTGGCATTCAGCGCTATAAAGGCCTGGGCGAGATGAATCCCTCGCAATTGTGGGATACCACCATGAGTCCGGCCAATCGCACCCTGCTGTTGGTCAACATCGAAGATGCGGCAGAAGCGGACCGCACCTTTGATATGCTGATGGGAGACGCCGTAGACCCGCGCCGTAAATTTATCCAAACTCACGCCAAGCGAGTGCGCAACCTGGATATTTAGTTTTGTGATTTAGGGTGAGGCCGTTATGAACAAAAACACGCAGCCATGGACTGATCGCCTGGAGCATTATTTCGGGATGCTGGTCTTGCTATACCAGGGCATTGTCTTGGTTGCGTTTTTGGCGCTTCCGTTTCTGGCCTATAATTATTACAAGACGCCTTTCCCCGGAGCTTTTTTCGAGCATACCCTGCTGGTTAATAACATTCGACCGCCCGGCGAACCGCGCTGGGAGCTGTACAAGCAAGGCGCTCAATTTGGCGACCAATTAATTGCGATCAACGATCAGCCTGTCGAAAATGCGGCCGAAGTACGCCAAATTTTGAGAGGCTACTTCCCTGGGGAGACTCATCGCTTTACTTTTCGTAACAGAAGTGGAGAAATACACTACTTCAACGTGGTCCTGACCCGTTTTGAATTTCAGGATTTACTCTGGTTTTTTATCATTCCATTATTTGTGGCGCTGGTTTTTGTGGGGGTTGCCTTTTGGATTTACAGCCTGCGCCGTAACGAGACCTCGGGCCGGGCCTTTGCCATGCTGGGCAGTGCCGGCGCGGTCGTGATTGGGGCCTTGTTTGAACTGCACACCACCCATTATCTGACACCGCTCTGGTCGCTGTCTGTGCCGCTGGTCGGGGCGGCCATGCTCCACCTGGGATTGGTCTTTCCACAAGAAGCGCGGCTTGCCCTGCGCTACCCCACTTGGCGCTGGGTTGGATATGCGCTTGCGGCAGGGTTGGGCGTTTATTCTTTTACCACCCTCTGGGACATGCAGGCCCCCTACGCATATATTACGGCATGGCAATATTTATACCT
>JAVEWN010000119.1:0-9374 GCA_034004515.1 Anaerolineales bacterium
CCGGCGTTTGGCGATCCCTGGAGCGACCCGCGCGCCAAACTGGTCGTGCAAGACGCCTTCGAATATCTCAAAATCCCCGGCAACACGTTCGACGTGATCGTGGCAGACACGACCGACCCAATTGGGATGGCCGAACGCCTGTTCAGCGAGGAATTCTATCGTCTGATGTGGGCCGCGCTCAACCCGGGCGGGGCCATCGCCACCCAGTGTGAGCAGCCTTACTTCGACAGCCTGCTGATAAAGCAAATTTACAGCTTCGTGCGCGGCATGGCTAAGAATCCGGCTTACTACTACGCCCAGATTCCGACCTACCCTGGCGGCGGAATCGGCTTTATGTACGTTTCTGATACTCCCTGGCAAACCGGGCTGACCCGCAGCTTGCCGCCGGGACAAATGAATTATCTCAACCCCGATATTCACCGGGCGGCCTTTGCCCTGCCCGAATTCTTTAGAAGAGAGCTTTATGGATAACCTACTGCAACCCGAAACCACCCTTGAAACCGAAACTGCCTCCAACTGGGGCGTTTCGACCAGCATTGACCTGTATCACTGTGACCTGGCCCTGATGCAAGATGCCGAGGCCATCCGCGAATTTGTGCGCATCCTGTGCGACCGCATCAAAATGCGGCGCTACGGCGAAACCCAGGTCGTTTTCTTCGGCGACGACCCGCGCGTTCAGGGCTTCAGCATGACCCAGCTGATCGAGACCTCCCTGATCTCTGCCCACTTCGCAGACGCAAGCCAGGCCATCTACCTGGATGTCTTTAGCTGCGCCCCCTACGACCCCGAAGACGCCGCCCGCTTTGCGATGGAATTCTTCAAAGCCGAAAGCTACATCATCCACGTTACCGAACGGCGCTGAATCCAACCCCCAATCAAGCCCAGCACTAAAAGCCGTCCGCTTTCTGCCAGGAAGCGGACGGCTTTCTCTCTGTCGAATCGGATTTTTATGGCGGCGTTGACGATTTTGCACAACCCCAAGTATAATGACCAAGTTAAACTAGCTGGAGGCTAAACACAAAAAATGACAACTTTCATTGATATTGGTTTGATTATTACATCGGTCGCGTTGATCGTTAGCGTTATTATGCAAAGCAAAGGCGCAGGATTGGGCGGCTTAACTGGGGCCGATAGCGGGTCCGTTTTCACAGCCCGGCGCGGCATTGAGCGTGTACTTTTTCGCGTCACCATTGTTTTGAGCGTTTTATTCTTTGTCCTTGCTTTAACTGCCCTTTTACTCGGCCGTTAAAACCCACCGAAACAGGATAAGAAAGGCCGCGCATCCGGGTTTGGCCGCAAGGCCTGGCTTGGGGCAGGGGCCTTTTTTTTGCTTATGAAAAACCTTCGCTGGCAAATTCTCATCATCCTCATCACCCTGATTATTGTAGGGGTTTTGCTGGTTACGCAGGAACCCGGCCAACAAGTCTTCCTGCCGCAGCCGGTTTCAGGGGGTGTTTATTCTGAAGCGCTGGTCGGCTCGATCAGCCGCCTGAATCCGCTCCTCGAGCAAAACAACGCCCCAGACCGGGATGTCAATCGCCTGCTCTTTAGCAGCCTGATCCGCTTTGATTCACGCGGCCTGCCGATTCCCGATCTGGCTGATTCGTGGGGCGTCTCGCAAGATGGCACGATCTACAATCTTTCACTGCGTCAAAATATATTCTGGCACGACGGACAAGCGCTCACCACCGCGGACGTGCTGTTTACAATCGAGATGAAGAAGGATGACTCATCCTTCTTCCCGGCGGACGTGCGCGAATTGTGGAAAAACATTGAGATCAAGCAGCTAAACGACCACACCTTGCAGTTCTTGCTGCCCGAACCCTTTGCGCCCTTTCTGGATTATCTGGCCTTTGGGATTGTCCCGCAGCATATTTTGCAAGCCACGCCTGCCGCAGAGATGGCCGCCGCCCAATTCAATCTCAGCCCAATTGGGAGCGGCCCCTACAAATTTGACCGTCTGATCGTCGAAAACGGCCAGATTGCCGGGTTGGAACTGAGCGCCTTCAATCAATATTACGGCGAAAAACCCTTTATTGAAAAAGTAGTGTTTCGCTATTTCCCCAATACACAAGACGCGCTCGCAGCTTACCGCGAAGGCGAAGTACAGGCCATCAGCGAAATTTCGCTGGATGTCTTGAATCAGGTTCTGGCGCAGCCCAACCTGGCCGTCTACTCAGGCCGCCTGCCTGAAATGAGCATGATTATGCTCAACCTGAATAACCCTGAAAAACCCTACCTGCAAGATGAAAAACTGCGCCGGGCCCTGCTGATGGGCCTAAACCGTTCGCGCATCATCAACAAGCTGCTGCTTGGCCAAGCCATTATCGCCGACGGCCCCATTTTCCCGGGCACCTGGGCCTTTTTTGACGGCCTCGAAAGAGTGGCCTACGACCCCGAAGCAGCCACCAACCTGCTCAAAGCCAACGGATACACCATCCCCGCCGGAGGCGGAACCACCCGCGCAGACGCCGAAAGCAGGCCGCTCGCGATCACCCTGCTCCACCCAGACGACGCCCTGCACAGCGCCATTGCCCAGTACATCTTTGAAAACTGGAGCCAGCTTGGGATCGAAGTCACGCTCGAAGCCCTGCCTTATGAAAAATTGGTCAACGAACGCCTGGCAGCGCGCAATTACGACGCCGCCCTGGTGGACATGAACCTGGCGCGCAGCCCCGACCCCGACCCCTACCCCTTCTGGCATCAATCTGAAGCGGCCAACGGACAAAATTACACCCAATGGGACAGCCGCACGGCCAGCGAATTTCTCGAACAGGCCCGCATCAATACCGATTACGAGGTGCGCACCCGCTTGTATCGCAATTTCCAGGTCATCTTTGCCAAAGAACTACCGGCCCTGCCGCTCTTTTATCCGGTTTACTCTTACGCCGTAGATCAGCAAGTGCTGGGCGTCCAAATGCCGCCGCTTTTCGACACCAGCGACCGCTTCCAGACTTTCCCGCGCTGGTATCTGGTAACGCGCCGCGCCCCAGAAGCAACAGTCGAAATACAAGAATAAGAAAATGGATGGGCAGCCCTTTCAGCTGCCCTTTTTTATGCCTGATGACCAACCCTGAAAGCAATTCCCATTTCATAGAAACTGCCCTGCCCGAGTTGGAGACTTATCTCCTTTCTGAAACTTTATACTGGCCTTTGGGCGGCTCACTGCCGCGTCTGACGCCGGGTGCGCTCTTGCTGGCGTTGCGCCAGGCCGAGGCCCTTAACCCGCCTGCGGCCCGAAAATGGCGCCAGCAGTTGGATTTAATCAGCGCGAAGCGGCGCACGGCCTGGGAGCAGAAAGCGCGCTCCGAACTGGTGAACAGGCTGCGGCTGTGGGGCGAATCCGTCGCGGAGTGGCAACCCGCCGCCAGCGAGCGGCGCGCCGATTACAGCGGCCAGGTTCGCAGCCGGGTCATCCTGCAATTGCTCCTACACGAAGTAAATGCGCCCGCACAACAGGCCGTGCTGGATGGGCTGGATGCTTTTCTGCGCGCCAACCTGAAGCCCGCCCCTTTCTTGTGGGATGCGCAACTGGCCGAGACTTTTCCAAAAGATGAATTTTGGTTTTTGTACGGTAAACTCAACTAACCCAGGAGAAAAAAATGAGCCAACACCTAAATGCGGCCCTCGAATATGCCCGCCAACACGAAGCAGATTTTCTAAACGTTCTAAGGGAAGTGCTTGCCTTTGGTTCAATTTCGACTTCAGACGAGCATCGCGATGAAATTCAGAAAACCGCGCAATGGGTTGCCCGGCGGCTGGAATGGCTCGGCCTCCAAAACGTAGCCGTCATGCCAACCGAGCGTCACCCGGTTGTGTATGGCGAGTGGTTGGGCGCGCCCGGCAAACCAACCATGCTGATTTACGGCCATTACGACGTTCAGCCGGTTGATCCGCTTGAGTTGTGGCAGACTGGCCCCTTCAGCCCCACCTTAAAAGGTGAAAATCTGTATGCGCGCGGCGCTTCAGATATGAAAGGCCAGGTGATTGCCTGCCTGAACGCGCTCGAGGCCGTCATGCAGACCGGGAAACTGCCGATTAATGTCAAATTTCTGATCGAAGGCGAGGAGGAAATTGGCTCACCTTCGCTGCCCAAGTGGATTGAGGCCAACAAAGAGCTGCTGAAGGCCGATTTCTGCCTGAACCCGGATGCCGGCATGCTGGGCAAAGACCATCCGACGATTACCTACGGCCTGCGCGGCCTGGCGGCTTTCGAATTGACCGTTTCAGGCCCCGATCATGATCTGCATTCGGGCGTTTTTGGCGGAACCGTTCACAACCCGGCCAAGGCCCTGGTCGAACTGCTGGCCGGGATGCACGATCAGAACAACCATATTACCTTGCCGGGCTATTACGACCGTGTGCGCCCGCTCAGCGCGGAAGAACGCGCCAGCCTGGCAAAGCTGCCGGTCGATGACGGCTTCATCAAAGCCCAAACCGGCGTGCCGGAAGTTTGGGGCGAGGCCGGTTACACATCGGTCGAACGCGCGGGCGGACGGCCCACCCTCGAAATTAACGGCATGATTTCCGGGTTTACCGGGCAGGGACAGAAAACCATCATCCCAGCCTGGGCGATGGCGAAAATCACCTGCCGCCTGGTTCCCGACCAAGACCCGGACGAGGTTTACGAACAGTTCAAAGCCTACCTTGAAGCCAAAGCGCCCAAGACGATTCATTGGGATTTAAAAATGTTCGGCGGCGGACGCGCTTCGATCTCTGACCTGCACAAGCCCTGGGTAACAGCCCTGAGCGATGCCATGCAAACGGTTTGGGGAACAGCGCCGCTCTTCAAGCGCGAGGGCGGTTCGGTACCGGTCGTGGGTATGATGCAGGAAATCCTCGGTATGGAATCGGTCCTGACCGGTTTCGGCCTGCCCGACGACAACCTGCACGCGCCGAACGAGAAAACCCACCTGCCAACCTGGTACAAAGGCACAGAGACTCTGATCCGCTTTTTCTTCAATCTCTAACCCGGGCGGAATAGCGCCCTCTCATTTTTTAGACGTAAAGGACATAACTTTTCATGGAAGACCGAATTATCACTTACGGCGGTCAGGCGCTGATCGAAGGCGTTATGATGCGCGGACAAAAGTCGTTGGCGGTGGCGATGCGCGCCCCCACCGGCGAAATTGTCGTGCATACCGAGAAACTATCGGGCCTGTATCAATCACAGCTCGCAAAAATCCCTTTTCTGCGCGGGGTTATCCTGCTCTGGGATGCGCTTGGCCTGGGGATGAAAGCCCTGATCCGCTCTGCCAACCTGCAGACTGGCGAAGATGAGAAACTGGAAGGCCCGGCGCTTTACGGCACAATGGCCCTCTCGCTTTCCCTGGGAATTGGGCTGTTCTTTCTGGCCCCTTACGGAATCGGCAAATTTGGCGAATGGCTGGGGCTGAATGTCTGGGGCGCAGCCGTGTTGGAAGGAATCTTCCGGCTGGTGCTGGTGGTGGCCTACATTTGGGGCATCGGTAAAATGGACGATATTCGGCGCGTATTTCAGTATCACGGCGCAGAGCATAAAACCATCAACGCTTTTGAAGCGGGCGCAGAACTGACGCCCGCCAGCGTCGCCAAATTCTCGCTGGAACATCCGCGCTGCGGGACATCTTTCCTGCTGACGCTGGTTTTGCTGACCGTGGTCGTCTTCAGCTTCCTGCATCCGCTGCCGCTGCTCTGGCAAATCATCGCGCGCTTGCTGCTCATCCCGGTTTTGGCTGGGGTGGCGGTTGAGTACATCCGCTGGACGGCCAATCATCTCTCTTCGCCGCTGGTGCGGGCAATCATCCGCCCCAACCTGGCGCTGCAAGGGCTGACCACCCGCGAACCGGATTTGTCGATGCTCGAAGTGGCGATCTCATCCTTCAACGAAATGCGTCTGGCCGAAAACCGCTTCAGCGAATAAGGATTTTGCGCGTGTTCGATCTGTCCAACTGCCGCTTTGCGTTTTTAGACCTGGAAACCACCGGGCTTTCGCCCTGGTTTGGCGACCGGGTCTGCGAAGTCGGCATCGTCCTGACCGAGGGCAAACGCATCAAGCACAGCTTTCAGCAATTGGTCAATCCGCAGCGGCCGCTCTCCCCCGCGGCGGCCAGCACCAATCGCCTGAACGACGCGGAACTGGCCCTGGCCCCGACTTTTCCAGAAATCATCCGCCAAATTGAGGCCATGCTCAAAGATGCGGTCGTTGTCTGTCATAATGCCAGTTTCGACCTGCAATTTCTGGACGAGGAATACCGGCGCGCCGGCCAGGAACTGCAAATTACAAACCTGATCGATACCCTGCTGCTTGCCCGCAACCATTTCAGTTTTCCATCCAACAGCCTGACGAACATCGCCTCCGAGTTTGAGATCCAAAATCCCGAAGCGCACCGCGCCCTGGCCGACGCGCTGACCGATAAAAACATCTTCTTTGCAATGATGGAATTGCTCCTGCAAAACGGCAACCGCCTCGAAGATTTCATCGGCGTCTATAACTCTCCCGCCTGGCCGAAAGACGAAATCCACCTGCCTACCGATCTGGCCGAGGCGATTAAAAGCAAGCAAAGGCTGCAACTGGATTATGTAGATAAAAATGGGGAGCGTTCGACCCGCCAGATTACCCCAATCGATGTGCGCGGCCTATCCGATTATATTTATCTGCGCGCGCACTGCCACCTGCGCCACGATGAACGCACTTTCCGGCTGGATAGAATCGTGGCCCTCAAATTTGCCTGAAATACCTGACAGGTGTCACACGAAAATCAGGCCATTCTATGGTTGCGGAATTTTGGAAAAGCCGATACCATACAAAAGATGATTGTCTTCCTTGTAATTTGCTCCTTTAGCGGCAGTCTTTTGCCATGAAAGTCTTAACGGCCTGGCGGGTACGCGTACCTGTCAGGCTTTTTTTTGCCCCGTTCACCCAATTCCGTTCTTCCTAAGGAGAAAAAATGCAAACACCCTGGGAATATCGCTACGCCCACCGTACCAGCAAGATGGGCAGTTCTGTCATCCGCGAGCTGCTTAAACTCACCGACCAACCGGATATCATCTCATTTGCGGGCGGCCTGCCCGCGCCAGAAGTATTTCCGGTTCAACAATTTCAGGAAGCCTGCAATTATGTGCTTGAAAACCTGGGCGCAAAAGCCTTGCAATACGGCGCAACCGAAGGCTATACGCCTCTGCGCGAGATGATTGCCCGCCATACGGGGCGGTACAGCGTCCAGGTAACCCCGGATAACATTATGATCACCTCCGGTTCGCAGCAGGCGCTCGATTTTATTGGGCGCATCTTCCTCAATCGCGGCGATTACATCGTGGTCGAATCGCCCACTTACCTGGGCGCGCTCCAGGCCTGGAATGCGTATGGGGCCCAATATATCTCGGTCCGATCGGACGAACACGGGATGGTCGTCGATGAATTGGAAAGCGCCCTGCGGGTGGGGCCAAAATTCATCTATGTCCTGCCCAACTTCCAGAACCCGTCTGGGACCACCATGTCGTTGGAACGGCGAAAAAAGCTGGTCGAAATTGCCGATCGGTATGGTGTCCCGATCGTCGAAGATGATCCTTACGGCCAGCTTCGCTACAGCGGCGAGCATCTGCCCTCCATCGTCAATCTCGACAGCCAATACCGCAACGAGAGCAACGGCCAGTACAGCGGCAACGTCATCTATATGAGCACCTTTTCAAAACTGCTCGCGCCGGGCTTGCGCCTGGCCTGGGTCATTGCGCCGCCTGAAGTCATCCGCCGGCTGGTGATGACAAAACAAGCCGCCGACCTGCATACCTCTACTTTCAACCAGATCGTCGCGCACGAAGTAGCCAAAGGCGGGTTTCTCGATGAGCATGTCAAGGTCATCCGCGCAACCTATAAAGAACGGCGGGATGTCATGCTGGAGACGATGGATGAAATCTGGCCGCGTGAAGTCCATTGGACGCGTCCTGAAGGAGGCATGTTCCTGTGGGGAGTGCTGCCAGAAAACATGGATGCAGCCGAATTGTTCAAAGTTGCGATTGAGAAAAAAGTCGCATTTGTGCCAGGGACAGCCTTCCACCCAACCGGCGGCGGTAAAAACACAATGCGGCTCAACTTCTCCTATACCAACCCCGAAACCACCCGCGAAGGAATCACACGCCTGGGACTGTTGTTGCGGGAAGAAGTTGCCAAAGACGCAAAAACCAAATATATGTATGACTGAAACCCGATTGTTAAAGCAAAATGCCCTCCTTTTGGAGGGCATTTTGAGTTTGTAGAAAATCAGCCAGTTTTTACTTAATCACTTCGATCACAGCCGCCACCCACCAGCCAAATGGCTGGTTGCCGTTGTAGTCATCCCCATACATCGACCAATAACTTTCATATTTTCCAGGGTCACCCGGCGCATACATGCGGATCGCCATGTTGACCGCGTCGCCGGGCGCAATGAACTGACTCTTTTGAGTAATATAGTAATTATCGCCTGCGAAGGTCGGGCCGGCCACATGCCGGAAGGAGTAACCTTCGTCCCACGGACAAACCCCCGTATTGCGCAGTTTCCAGACCTTTTCAAATTTTTCCCAGGCTTTGAATTGGGTTCCGTCTGGAATGGTGATATCGCCCTCGAACGCGAGACTGTTGCAGGTTGGGCCAGGATCGCCCGCGCCCAGGGTGGAGATGGGCGTCAGCGAGGGCAGGGCCCCAGGCAAAGCCGGAGCCGTCCCCACCAAAAGCGGATCGGGCGAGGCAATCGGGGTGAAATCAATCGAAAGCGTCACCTGAACCAGGGGCTCCTCACTCGTCGCAGTTGCGGCCAGGGTGGAGGTCGGCGGCAAGGTCGAGGTTGACAGGGATGCAATATCGGTCATTTGAGCGCGGGCCGTCTCTGCGGCGCTGGTATAGATCGCATCCACGTTCAAGGCCGTGGGCGTGGCTTCAGGAGTCTGCCCAATGGTACAGGCTCCCAAGAGCAGCATGGTCAGCAGGATGAATGTGGCCAGGGTAAAACGTTTCTTTTTAAACATATAAGCCTCCATTAAGCGGAAATATCCGCGGGGCTGATTATAACTTAACGTGAATTTGCGATAAGGCTTTTGCGAAAAGGATTAAAAAATCGTATTTCTTCACACCCTATCCCTGAGCGCAGCGTTTCTCAGCGTAGTCGAAGGGAGCGCAGTCATGCAGGGTGATTTGCGGGAAAATGTCCTTCGACTACGGCCCGCAGAAGCGTGCGGACCTCCGCTCAGGACGAGGGGGATCGAACATTTGTGCAATGGGCCATCTCAAAGTAGTTAAGAAAATCTTGACAGTTGATTTGAACAAAAGTCATCAGAAACCGTTAAAATAGGCTCATGGAAAACTTTCCCGTTTACGATTTTACTTTTTTGCGGCATGGACAATCGGTTGGAGATCGGAA
>JAVEWN010000017.1:0-42835 GCA_034004515.1 Anaerolineales bacterium
GCATTCTAGCCCCAATCATTTTTCGTATTCACGGCAACAAAAAACAGGCTCCTTTTCGGGAGCCTGTTTTTTTTCGGCTTATGTTCTTACTCGTGAGCGTGCCCATCCTGGTGGACATGCCCGTGCAGCAGTTCCTCATCCGAGGCTTCGCGCAGGGCGGCAATGGTCACATCGAAGTGCAATTCCTTGCCAGCCAGCGGATGGTTGAAATCCAGCTCGACCATTTCTTCGCCAATTTTTGAAATCCGGCCGTGCATGGTTTCACCATTCTGGGCGCGCACCTGCAACTCTACCCCCAACTCCAGCGGAATCTCAGAAGGGAAATCAGCCTTTGGGACTTCCATCACGGCTTCTTCTTCCCGTTCGCCATAGCCATCGGCGGGGGCAACCACAACTTTCTTGTTCTCGCCAATCGACATTCCGTATAATTCACTCTCCAGGCCAGGGATGATATTGCCGACCCCCTGCAAAAACTCAAGCGGCTCCTGGCCCTCGGAACTGTCTACAATTTCACCATCTACGCGCAGGGTGTAACCCATCGATACAACCTGCCCATCGTCAACTTTTAACACTTCACTCATTTTCTCTCCTTGAATATTTGGACACTGGCCGCTCCTTGCGCCAGCAGAATATCCGATTGTAACCCGTAATTTGGTCTTTATTTTGTTTACCTGACCGCGTTTAGAAAGTCGGCCAGCAGGCCGTAGGCGGTGGTTTGCGGGCCAGGGTCGCTCTCGATCAGGGTTAATTCGCCCAAAACATCGGTCTTAAACTGGATCAGGGAGGTGGTGCCCTCCAGGGCATACATCGGCGAACTGGCGGTCACCAATTCGGGAGCAACTTTTGCGCGGATTTGATCGCCCTCACGCTCAGCGCTGCAGATTAGCTTATAGCGTTTGCCCTCAGCCCGGGCCGCCTGCACCATCCCCGGCGTGATGGCCCGGATGCCGGTTCGCTCAACATCGGCGGGGCGCAGTGTTTTCCCCATCAGGACAGTGGCCAGCGCGGCAATTTTGATGGCTGCATCCCAGCCGTCTACATCGCCAGAGGGGTCTGTTTCAGCAATGCCAATTTCCTGGGCATAACGAACCGCTTCATCGAACGATTGGCCGCTTTCCATGCGAGTCAGAATCAGGTTGGTGGTTGAGTTGAGGACCGCCCGCAAAGATTCCAGCTGTGCGCCGGGCAAAGCCCCCCGAAAGAGTGAAAAGATGGGCGCGCCATCCATCACCGTCGATTCGTGCAAGAATTGGCATCCTTTTTGGGCAGCCAGTGCCTTTAGCTCGTGATATGCGTGGACAACCGGGCCTTTGTTGGCGGTGCAAACGTGCATGCCCTGTGCGAGGGCCGTCTTGATGTGGTCGATGGCGGGCTGGCCGGTTTTGTAATCGACCGGGGTATTCTCGAAGAGCAGATCTGCGCCTGATTTGCGAATCAGATCGAAAGCGTCTGAAACTGGGAAGGCGCTGAACGCCGCGAGGGTTTGGCCGTCTTGGAGGGCTTGCAGCACAGCAGGCAAATCCAGGCCTTTGGGCTGGATCGCAAATCCGTGCCTGCCGGTGGCGATGGCGACGACGCTGTAGGTGATGTCGTAATCGCGTTGGAGTTCGTCCTGTTTGCGCAGTAAGAGTTCGGCCAGGGCGCGGCCTACGTTGCCAAAACCAAGCAGGGCAAGTTTGTAGTGAGGCATGAGTCTCTCCTTAAAAGGGGCAAATTTTTGTGGGCGCGGGGGAGTAGCGGGGGGGCGCGGGGCGAGTGGGGGAGCGGGGGGAGCGGGGGAGCGGGGGAGCGGGGGAGCGGGGGGAGCGGGGGAGCGGGGGGAGCGGGGGAGCGGGGGAGCGGGGGGAGCGGGGGAGTAGCGGGGGGGGGAGCGGGATAGCATCCCGCGCCACATTTTTTTTAGAGTGGCGGGTAGGGGAAGGCGCGCCGATCTTGCGGGGGTTGAGGAAATTTGGCCTGGGCCAGCAATCGCTGTCCACGTTCGGTTAAGGCGTTTAGTTCTTCAGGCGTGAGATACGGTTCAAGGTCTGCAAGCAAGCCAGAGGCTTGCGCGAGCGCGTCGATCATGCGCCGGATGTCGTTCAGGTAAGTTCCTTCAATCTCCTGGCCGGCAAAATCCCAGATGACGGTGCGCAGTTTGTCTTCGGCATGGAAGCACAGGCCGTGATCGATGGCGTAGAGGTGGCGGCTGCCCTTTTCAAAGAGGATGTGGCTGCCCTTGCGGTCGGCGTTGTTGATCAGGTGGTCAAAAAGGGCGACCGGGCGCAGGCGGTCTTTGTCGCTGGGTTTAAAGTTGAAGTAGTGCTGGTTGGGGTTGTATTCGATGAATTGTTGCAAAGAGCCGGGGCCGTAGGGGCCGTCTAAACGCAAAATGGTGTAGGGCACGAGTGCCCAGCCCAAAAATTCGCTCAACAAATAGGCTGAGATTTCGCGGCCAGCCAGGCTTTCGGGGGGGAAATCCCACAGGGGTTGGGTTCCTTTTTGGGGTTTGTAAACGCCCGCCAGGCTTTGTTGCTGATGCTGGACTTCAACCAGAAAAGTGTAATTGGAGCCAAGCATAAACTGGCCCTTAAGTTCAATGACACCGGACTGGAAGATGGTTTTCAGTTCTGGAAGGAGGGGATTCATGGAAAAGCCAACGGGACGATTTTAGTGCTTGTGGCCGTTTTTCTTGGGGCAGAAGTGGCCGCCCAGTTCGATGGGTTGTCCGCATTGCGGGCAGATCGGCCGTCCGCGCTGGGCGACTGCCTGCCCCCAGCGCGCCAGGGCGCGGGCCTGGCTGCGCGTGCACCAAAAACGGACAATTGCGGCTTCTTCAGGATCATCTTCATCGGTAAGGATTTCTTTGGCCACCAAGACCACCAGATCGCGTTCTTTGTCGTAACCCAGGCCGATTTCGCCGCTGCGAAAAACAGGCTCCACGGGGGGCGTAATCCGCATTTGTTCTTCAAAATAGTCGGCGGAGGCTTCGTCCAAAACCGGGTTTTCCTGGCTGAGCTGAGCGAGGAATTGTTCGATGCCGATTGCGAGGGATTGCAGTTGGATTTTTTCGATGATAATGGTTACGGTGCGGGCTGTCTGCGCCCCCTGAATATAAAAAACACGCTGACCGGGGGCGCCAATCGCATCCGCGGTGATATGTTCGCAAGGGTCAATATCTATTTCAAAACGGGGCATTTCTAAAATCCTGAGTAGGGGTGGTTTTGGATGAGTATACCAGAAATTGAATCTGTAAGTTCTCAAACTGCCTGTTTTAGGGCATAATTGAAAATGTCGTCTGTAGCATGAGCAGTTTTGTTTTTAGTAATTTGGCCTGTCAAGTCACATACACAGCCATTCCGAAGTAGCAGTGACGACACGGGGTTACAAGGATAAGTTTGTGGGAAAACGAATCGCTCCTGACCTTATTAATCAATTGCAAAAAATTAACCAATTACGATGGTTATTTCTTGGCATTACAATCCTGGTTGCCAAAATTGGCTTGAAAGATAGTTCTCAAGATCTAATTTTGATTGTTTTTGGGGTTACGGGGGTAATTCTGCTTGTCCTTTTTGAGGGGTTTTATCGCGGTCTTGGCCAAAAGAAATACGATTATTTTGGGAATCGGCTGATTAAACTGCTATTTTTCTGGCAGGTTTTGCTGGATATTACTTTTATAACCTTTGGGATTGGGATTACAGGCGGCCCGTGCAGCCTGCTGCCACTGGTGTACGTCTTGTATTTTGGCGTGCTGGAGGCTTTTTTTAGCCCGCTCATTTCACTGGGATTGAACCTGCTGGCAATTTTAGCTTACCTGGGAATGGCGAACGCTCAGGCCCAAGGCTGGCTGGACTCTATGCTGCGGATAAATTTGCAAGCCGCGCATGAGGGATCACCCAGCGTGATAACACTTATTTTGGTTGTGCTCATTTCCAACACGGTGCTGGTTGTCTTCCGGGCGAAGCAAACCCGTCAACTCTGGTCGAAGATTGAGGCTGAAAACGCCTTCCTATCCAAACTTAATTTTTTGTCGCGGACAGCCATTGCAGATGTCAACGATAAAACCGCTTTTATGGGGTTGGCCGATGAAATTAAGGCCTTGCTGGGCGCAGATAATATCTACCTCACCCACTACGATGAAGAGAATGAACAAATTTTTTCGTTGGCCGCAGATAGCAGCGTTCATGAGTTTTATATGAAACTGCCGCCCACGCCTCGCCATGAGAATACATTTACAAGATCGGTGAAACGCATTGGCAAACCGGTTGTGGCTGAAAATGTTTTTTGCTCACCGTATGTCTCGCCCCACATAGCAGCCCATTTCTCTGTACATTCTCTGCTGGCGGCCCCAATGTTTGGCAAAGCCGAAAATCACTTTCTGGGCGCGCTTTTGGTGGCCTATAAACGCCCGCACTATTTCTCGCAGCCAGAGATTATTCGCATTCAGCGCGCCATTGATATTTTATCCCTGTTAATTTCACGTACCTGGCTGCATCAGGAGGCCATCCGCCGGGCAGAATTGCTGGAGAAAATGGCCAGCCAGGTGACAGACCTGGTTTCTGACTTGAAACATACCACCCTGCTGCCCTCGATTGTAGAATCGGCGCGCAGTTTGCTGCAAGCCCAACGGGCAGCCCTGCACCTGCAACAGAAAAACGGTGAAATGAAATGCGAATATTCGATTGGCCTGTCCGATGAGTTTCTTGTGCAAATTACCAAGCGCTTTAACCAATTGGCAGGCGGAAAAATTTTGCAAAATCGAGAATTTATCATCATCCCCGATGTCAGACAGGATTCCCGGACCAGCCCGGTCCAAGATTTGATTTTTGACGAACAATTTCGGGCTTATGCGGTTTTTTCACTCAACCCGCAATACGAGCAAAAGGGAGCGTTAAGCCTGTATTGGGATGAGCCGCACGTCATCTCGACCGAAGAAATTGCGGTGGGAAGGTTGTTCGCAGAGCGCGCCGGGGCCATCATCCGCAGCGCGGACATTTACGCGCGCGCCACCGAAGAAGCCCTGACCGATATTTTGACGGATTTGCCCAATCGCCGCCACCTCGACCAGCGCATCCAGCAGGAGATTGAACGCGCCAGCCGCTATGGGCACACCTTCGCTCTTTTAATGATTGATTTGGATGGTTTCAAAGGCATCAACGATACCTTCGGCCACCCGATTGGAGATAGCGTCTTGAAACAAGTCGCCAATGCTCTGCGGCGCACCCTGCGCGCATCAGACTTCCTGGCGCGTTACGGCGGCGATGAGTTCTCGATCATCCTGCCAGAAACAGGCCTGGAACGCGCGCTGCACGTCGCTGAAAAGCTGCGCCAATCGCTGACATCCACCCGCCTGCACCTGCCGCAAGAAACCCACCGCTATCTTTCAGGCTGCATGGGCATCGCGATCTACCCGAAAGACTGCGATGACGCCGAGAAGATTCTAGCCTGCGCCGACCATCGCATGTATCGCGCCAAGCGCTCAGGAGCGGGCAGCATCATCTTTAAAGACTAATCCGGCTCCGGTTCCCAACAGCCCCAGTAAAAAGGTATAATTTATCCATATTCGCCAAATGGATAGGTTTTTATCATGTCCGTGATCACAGATTGCGCGCTTCTGCGGATATAAAGTGCAATTTGTGAGCGGGACGAGGACAAAGAGGAGAGAACCATGTATGACCGCCAAAAACTGGCCGCGTTGAAGGATTCTTTCAATCACTGGCAGCAAGCCGATCTGGCAAAAGCGCTGCGGGCGTTACCCGAACGGCGCGCGCAATTCATCACCACATCTTCTGAACCTGTTCGCCGCCTGTATACCCCGCTCGATACCGAAAATCTGGATTATGAACGCGATCTGGGCCACCCCGGCCAGTACCCGTATACGCGCGGCGTGCACCCCAGCCTGCACCGTTCCAAACTGTGGACGATGCGCATGTTCGCCGGTTTCGGCACCGCCGAAGAAACCAACGCGCGCTTCAAGTACCTGCTCGAACAAGGCCAGACCGGCCTGAGCATTGCCTTCGATCTGGCGACCCTGATGGGTTACGACAGCGACCAGCCCGAAGCCCTGGGCGAATTCGGCAAGTGCGGCGTGGCGATTTCCTCGCTCAAGGATATGGAAATCTTGCTGGATGGGATTCCGCTTGACAAGGTTTCTGCGAGCATGACGATTAACTCACCCGCCGCGATTGTCTGGGCGATGTATCTGGTCGCCGCTGAAAAGCAGGGGCTGCGCCTCGACCAGTTGCGCGGCACAACCCAGAACGACATTCTGAAAGAGTTTATCGCCCAGAAGGAATATATTTTTCCGCCGGAGCCTTCGATGCGGCTGGTGGTCGATACGATGGAATTTGGGGCAGCGCACGTTCCGCAGTGGAATACAATCTCAATCAGCGGCTACCATATCCGCGAGGCAGGTTCAACCGCCGCCCAGGAACTGGCCTTCACCCTCTCTGACGGGCTGGAATATGTGCGCTGGGGCATCGCGCGCGGGATGGATGTCGACGAGTTTGCCCCGCGCCTGTCTTTCTTCTTCAACGCCCATAACGATTTCTTTGAAGAAATCGCCAAATACCGGGCCGCGCGCCGGATTTGGGCGCGTGAAATGCGTGAGACATTTGGAGCCAAGAATCCGCGCTCGTGGCTGCTGCGCTTCCACACCCAAACTGCTGGCGTCTCACTGACCGCTCAGCAGCCGGAAAACAACGTGGTGCGGGTCGCCATTCAGGCCCTGGCGGCCGTCCTGGGCGGGACGCAGTCTCTGCACACCAACAGCCTGGATGAAGCCCTGGCTTTGCCCTCCCAAGAAGCCGTCACGATTGCGCTGCGCACCCAACAAATCATCGCCGAAGAAACCGGCGTAACCAACACGGTCGACCCGTTGGGCGGCTCGTTCTTCGTCGAGGCCCAAACTAACCAGATCGAAGCCCAGGCTTATGACTACTTCGCGCGAATCGAAGCCCTGGGCGGGGTTTTGCCTGCCATCGAGAAAGGATTCTTTCAGAGCGAGATTTCAGACGCGGCTTATCGCTACCAGCGCGAAATTGACAGCGGAGAGCGGCGCATCGTGGGCGTTAACGCCTATCGGGACGAGAAAACCCCATCTGTGCCGCTGCTCGAAATGGATCCGCAAGGCTACCAGCGCCAACTGGCCCGCCTCGAACAAGTCCGGCGCGAGCGCGACCCGGGCCAGGTTGGGCAGGCCCTCGACCGTTTGCGGATTGCCTGCCAGGGCACGCAGAATACCATGCCGTATATTCTGGATGCCGTCCGGGCTTATGCCACCCTCGGCGAAATGATCGGTGTAATGAAGGAAGCCTTCGGGGTCTACGCAGAGCCAACCTGGATTTAGCCTCTTCAGGTTTAAACCAAAAGTGTCAGGTGAAATTCACCTGACACTTTTTTTGTAAAATCAGCTTAACTTTCGCGCTTGATCGTGAACTGGTCAAAATCACGGGCGACGATTGCGGTTGGGAGGAAGGATTGGGCCTCGGCGATCACATCTTTTTCGCGGTAACGGCGCGAGATATGGTTCAAAATCAATTGTTTGACCCCGGCCTTTTGAGCCAGTTCTGCCGCGCCGCGGGCGGTCATGTGCGCAAACTGACGCGCCAGATCGGCGTCTTCGTCCAGGTAAGTGGCCTCGATCACCAGCCCGTCGGCAGCGCGGGCCACTTCGAGCAGGTCGTCAGTGCGGCCGGTGTCGCCGACCACAACCAGCTTGGTGCCACGCTGAAGATCGCCGAGCACGTCTTCGGGAGTGATGATCCGGCCATCTTCCAGCGTAATGGACTGCCCATTCACCAGATCCCGGCGCTGCGGGCCAAAGGGGACGCCCAGGCTGTCGGCTTTTTCCGCCAAGAAGGGCCGGCGCGCTTTTTCCTCGAACACGTATCCCAAACAATCGGGGCCGCGATGGGTAACGGGAAAAGCGCTGACCGTGAAATCGTCTTCGTCGATCAAAACGCCAGGGCCAATCTCGCGAAAATAAAGCGGCATGGGCGGTTTTTTGCCAACCAGAACAACATCATTAATCAAGGTCCGGACGCGCTCAAGCGTGCTTTTGCCGCCAAAGATCTGCAGCTCTTCAATCGATTCCCAGCGCATAAAGGTCGACATCAAGCCGCCCAGGCCCAGAATGTGATCGAGATGGCCGTGGGTCAACAGAATGCGGTTAAGCTGTTTGAAACCGATGCCCGATTGCAAAATCTGACGCTGAGTGCCTTCGCCGCAATCGATCAGAAAGCGATGTTCGTTGTGTTTCACAATTAACGCCGAAAGCCCCCGGCGGGCCGAGGGCGCTGAAGCGGAAGTGCCTAAGAATAAAATTTCAAACACAGACCATCCTTTGGGTTAAGTTGGTCAATTTTACCGCAAAAAAACGCGCGGCTAAAAAACGAATGTGCAGGTGACGTTCAGCCCGCCTTCAGGCCGGTTGTGAGCCTGAATTGTTCCGCCCTGGGCTTCGACGAGTTGTTTGGCAATTGCCAGGCCCAGCCCGGCTCCGCCTGCGCTGCGGGCGCGGGATTTTTCTCCCCGCCAAAAGCGCTCGAACAGGTGCGGGAGATCCGCTGCGGGGACGCCGGGGCCGTTATCGAGGACGCTGATCCACAACCCGCCAGCGGTCTGGCCGGTTTCGAGGATGATTTCTCCACCTGCGGGGACGTGGCGCAGCGAATTGCTGAGCAGGTTGCCGATCACCTGTTCGAGCCTTTGCGGGTCTGCCAGCACGGCGGGCAGATTGGGGGCGGTTTGGGCGCGCAGGATCACCCCCTTTTCACTGGCCTGGGCCTCGAAGAGCGGAATCAGCCTGCCGACGAGGAAATCCAAATCCACTTCTTTGATTTCAAAATGAATCTGACGGGTTTCTGCCAGGGTCAGCAGGCGCAGGTCTTCGACCAGCCTTTCGAGCAGATAGGTTTCTTCCAGCACCGGCGCGATGTGATTCTCATCGGGCGGGTAGACGCCATCCAGAATGCCTTCGAGTTTGCCGCGCATGACGGTGAGCGGGGTGCGTAGTTCATGGGCAACATCGGCCAGCAGGTTGCGGCGCTGGGTTTCGTTTTCTTCGAGGCTGTCGGCCATCCGGTTGAAGTTATCGGTCAGGTCGCGGATATCGGAGGAGCCGCCGACCGCGACCCGCGCGGAAAGATCGCCGCGCGTGACGGCCTGCGAGGCCGCGATGACTTCAGCGAGCGGATAGACGACCCGCCGGGTGAGCAGGATGGCGAAAATAACCGTCAGCAAGCCGCCAAAAATGGAGAGCATCGCGAGCGGGCCCAGCAATTCGAGCAGATACTGCGCAACCCCAACTTGATCCGCGCGGATGAACAATTGCCCGACCTCGACCTGGTTCACCACAATCGGATAGCCGCGCAGGTCGGGGTCAGGCGCAAAGGTCTGGCCGATCTGGAGGGTGTCTGTGCGGCCTTCTGCCAAAAGCGTTTTGCCGTTTTCGTCCAGCACGTAGACGCCATTCCACCAACGATGCGAGCGATCAAAGGGAAAAGGGGCAAGCGCGTTTGGAGACAGGCTGAGACCCTGCCAACCGCCGTTCTCGATATATTGAGTCTGCAAGGCTGGCAGGATGAAGAAAGCCCGATAACTGACCATGTCTGTGCCGGCGTTGAGCAGGGATGCGCCCATCCCAATCGCGGCCATGATCAGGACGACAATCGCAAAAGACCAGGCAACCAGGCGCGAAAGCCTGGCCCGGATGATGTGGACGGTTTTGGGGTCGGGTTGGTGAGCCAATTTATTCTGCAAATTTATATCCCAGCCCATGCGCGGTGACAATATACTCGGCCTGGCCGTCATCAGGCTCGATTTTACGGCGCAAGTTGCGGATATGCGAGTCGATTGCGCGTTCATAGCTTTCAAAGGCCACGCCATGCACGGCTTGCAAAAGCTGGGCGCGGGTAAAGATGCGTCCCGGCTGGCTGGCGAGGGTGTAGAGCAGCTCAAATTCGGTTGGGGTGAGGGCCACCACCCGGCCTGGCAGGCTGACCTGGTAACGAGCGCGGTCGAGGGTCATTTCTCCGGCGCGCAGCAGATCGCCGGGGGCAGGCATGCCCGTTGCGCGGCGCAGGACGACTTTGACGCGCGCCACCAACTCGCGCGGGCTGAAGGGTTTGGTGATGTAATCGTCCGCGCCCAGTTCCAGCCCGATCAACTTGTCACTTTCTTCGACCCGGGCCGTGAGCATGATGACCGGCGCATTGCTCTCGCGGCGCAACTCACGCAAGACATCCAGGCCGTCCATTTCAGGCATCATCCAATCGAGCACGAGCAAATCGGGCTTGAGTTTGCGGGCAATGTTGAGCGCGCTCAGGCCGTCAGGAGCGGTTTGAACTTCGTAACCGGCGGCGCTCAAATAGTCGCGGCAGATTTCAAGGATTTTGGGTTCATCGTCAACGACAAGGATGGTTTTGGGCATGGTTTTATTATAGGTTACTCGTAGCGCAGGGCCTCAACCGGTTCAAGGCTGGCGGCGCGATTGGCCGGGTAGATGCCAAAGAACAGGCCAATTGCGGCAGAGAAGAGGGTCGCCAGCAAAACTGAATCGAGGCTGATCGCAGTCTTGAAGGGCGTATCGAGAGCGATTGAAACTTGCTCAATGCCGAGGGCCAGCAGCCAGCCCAAAAGAATGCCGATAACGCCGCCCAGGCCGCTCAGCAGGGAAGATTCAGCCAGGAACTGGGTCAGGATATCACCTCTGCGCGCGCCCAGGGCTTTGCGCAGACCAATTTCGCGGGTGCGTTCGACGACAGAGACCAGCATGATGTTCATGATCCCGATTCCGCCTACGAGCAGAGAAATTGCGGCAATCCCGCCCAGAAAGACGGTGAAGACGCCCGTGATGCTTTGAGCCGTGGAGAGGAAATCCTGCTGGGTAAAGACCGTGAAATCGTCTACGCCGACTTCGGTGCGGTGACGGGTGCGCAAAATTTGGGAGACTTCCTCGGCGGCAGACGGGACCGCTTCGGCGCTGATTGCCTGAACGTAGATGATATTGACCTTATCGTTGGCGCCGCCTTTTAAGCGGGCCTGGAAAGTGGTGAGCGGGACGAGAATGCGGTTGTCCTGGCTGCCCATCATGCCGCCGCCCTTAGAGGCAAGCACACCTGTAATGCGGAAAGGCTGTCCATCGATGCGGATGGTTTCACCCACCAGCCCGCTTTTGCGCTCAAAAATGGTTTGAGCCGTATCCTGGCCGATAATGGCAATCGAGGCGCGCCCCAAAAGATTCGCCTCGCTGAAGAATTCACCTTCAGACAGGCTTTCATTCAGCACCTGGGCGTGAACAGGCACAACCCCGCTCACCTGAACCGATGATTTTTGGCCGCCGCCAGAGATTTCGTTCTGGCCCTGAACGACCGGCGCAACCGCCTGGACAGAGGGCGCGGCAAAGATATCCGCCAGGGCTTCGGCGTCCTGAATGGTGAGCGGGCGCGGGTTGCGCACCTTCGCATCAGAATTGCCAGAGAAAACAAACAGGATGTTTGTGCCAATGTCGTTAATCGAACCGGTAATGGAGGCCTGGGCCCCGTTGCCAACGCCCAGCATGGCAATCACCGCTGCCACGCCAATCACAATCCCCAGAATGGTCAGACCAGAGCGCATTTTATTGGCATTCAGGCTTTCAAGGGCCTCAATCAGAACTTGTGTCAGTTTCATTGTTCCTGCCCTTCCACCACGCCGTCGATCACATGGATGGTGCGCCCAGCCTGGGCCGCCACGCGCGGATCGTGGGTGATGATAATCAGGGTTGTGCCGCGTTCCTTGTTGAGAGTCAAGATCAAATCCATGATTTCCTGCCCAACCTTGGAATCAAGGTTGCCGGTCGGTTCGTCGGCCATGATGATGGCCGGGTCGTTGACCAGGGCCCGGGCAATTGCGACACGCTGCTGCTGTCCACCCGAAAGTTCGTAGGGGCGGTGGCTGATGCGGTCTTCCAACCCGACGGCAATCAAGGCCTGGCGGGCGCGTTCCTTGCGGCCTTCCACCTGTCCGGCATAACGCAGAGGAAGTTCAACATTGGAAAGGGCGGTCTGGCGCGAAAGCAGGTTAAAACTCTGAAAAACGAAGCCCACTTTGCGGTTGCGGATGTCTGCCAGCTGGTCATCCGTCAGATTGGCGACCTGTTCCCCGTCCAGGGAATATTCGCCACTGGAGGGCAGATCGAGGCAGCCGAGGATGTTCATCAGGGTCGATTTGCCGGAGCCAGACGGCCCGACAATCGCGACCACTTCGCCCTTGTAAATATCCAACGACAAGCCGCGCAGGGCGTGGACTTCCATATCGCCCATTTTATAAACCTTGGTCAGGTTTTTGGCTGAAATAACAGTTTCACTCATGATAACCCTCGCTTTAATTGCCACGCATACCGGCGGGCGGGCCGCCGCTGCCAGGCCCAAACAGGACTGCCGGCGGATTCAAAACCACCAGACTGCCTTCCACCAAATCGCCGCCCACCACTTCGCTGACCGACTCTGAGCTGGCCCCCAGCCGAATGTTGACCGCTTTCAACGCGCCATCTTTCAAAACATAGACCACGCGCTGCCCATCGACCACGCGCACAGCGCGGTTCGGCACAATCAGGGCATCTTTAATTTCTTTAACGGTGATGTTAACGGCGGCGGTCATGCCCGGTTTAACAAGCGCATCCGCATCGGTCAATTCGACCGTTACGGTGAAATTGACCGCGCCGGTGGTTGAATCACCAGCCTGGTTGACCTTGATCACTTTGCCGTTATAAGCCTTGCTCTGAATGGCGTCAAAAGAGAGCGTCACCAGCTGGGCAACCTTGATATCGTTAATATCCACTTCGGAGATTTGCAAATCAACCAAAAGATGCGAGAGATCGTCCACGCGGAAGGCGCTAAAACCGGCTGTGACCACATCGCCGGGCTGCAATTGCGAGCTGGTCACAGTGCCGTTAAAGGGGGCGATAATCCGGGACTGGTTGAGGGTGGCCTGGGCGGCAGCGACCCGCGCTTCGGCGGCGGCAACATCGTCTGCGGTCGGGCCATCTTTGAGACGTGTCACTTCACGCTCGGCGTCTGCAAGCTGCGCTTCGGCTACGGATAGGGCAGCGCGATACTTCTCGGCATCCAGATCAGAGGGTGTGCCGGTGTACCAGTTCAGGTTATTGGTCTGGGTGGTTAATTCCTGGCGGGCTTTGGTCAATTCGAGCAAGGCCTGGGCTTTTTTCGAATCGCCATCAGGCCGATTTTGAACTGTTTTATAGGCGCTTTCGGCCAGAGCCACATTTTTCTTGGACAAATCAATATTGGCCTGGGTCTGTTGAATCAAATTATCGCTGGCCCGGCGATAATCGAGCTTGGTCAGGTTTTCCTGTCCATCCCGAACGGCCTGGCGGGCATTGACCAGGTTTTGCTCGGCCTGAGCCAGCGCCAGTTTGGACTGAAGCACGTTATCCAGGTTTTTCTGGGCGGTCACCAGATCGGCTTCGGCCAGGATGATGCCCTGCGAAAGAGAAGTCTGCAAAAGGCTTGCCAAAACTTCATCCTGAGAGACCTGCTGACCGATGAGCGCGTTGACCACTTCAACCCGTCCGCCGGTTTGCCAGATCAAAACAGCCGATTGCCCGGCCCGAACCGTGCCAGTTGCGCCGACATTGGCGGTCAGCGTGCCGCGCGCGGCAGTTTGTGTCTCATAAACTGTGCCATCAGCAGCCGTGGAACGGCCAATCGTAAAGTAATAGGCTGCCGCTGCAATCGCCAGAACAACAACGACAATCCAGAAAGTGCGGTTTTTGAACATAAGAAACCCTCCGGTTTTAATTTGCCCGATGCGGGCAGGTTACAAAATAATAACGAAATCTAAAATCAGGGCGTGATGGAATTCATGACCAGCAGATCGCCCACGTTCAGGTCGCCGCTGGCAACTTCGCTGTAGAGGTCTGTGATTGTCCCCAATCGGATTTTGACAGCAAGGGGTTGGTTATCGACCAGAACGTAGACGACCCGTTCCCCGTTCAGAACGCGTACCGCGCGATTGGGCACAAGCAGCGCATTTTCGACTTCTTTAACGGCCACCGTTACCGCGGCGGTCATGCCCGGCTTGACGAGCGGATCGGTCCCGGTCATCGCTACCGTTACCGCAAAATTGGCCGCGCCACCAGAGACGCGGCCCACCAGGTCGATTGTGACAATTTGACCGGTAAAGGTTTTGCCGGGGATGGCGTCAAAGACCAGGATAACGGACTGGCCCGGCTCGACCAGGTTGATATCGACTTCCGAAATCTGCAAATCGACATACAACTGGCTCAGGTCTTCGATGCGCAAGGCCACTTTTCCGGGCGTAACCATATCCGCAGGCTGGGGGTTGGCCTCAGTAATCACCCCGTCAAAAGGGGCAATGATCTTGGATAAATTGACAGTGGCCTGGGCAGCGTTGACCTGGGCCTGGGCGGCGGCAATCTCATCCACATTTTGGCCGTCCGCAAGGCGATCCACTTCCCGTTGGGCATCCTGCAGGCGAGCCTGCACCAGTTTGAGACTTGCCAGCGAGCGTTCGACTTCCAGCGGATCAGGGGCGCTGGTGTACCAGTTGTAGAGCGCAATCTGACGATCGAGGTTGTTTTGAATATTGAGCAGGGTCAGGGTCATTTCGGCTTTGGCAGGCCGGCTATCGTCCATGTTTTGATAGTCATAAAAACGTTCGTACAGCGCGCGAATGCTTTTGAGCTGATCACGAGTGGCCTCAATTCCATCCAGCGTCTGGTCAATCAGCGCCTCAGAAACACGCGGGCGGTTTAAAACATCGTATTTACTCTGGGCATTCTCGGCAGCCTGTTTGGCGTTGGCCAGGTTTTGTTGAGCCTGGGCCAGCGGCAGGTTGGAAAAAAGCACCGTTTCCAAGCGGGTTTGAGCTGCGATCAGCTCAGACTGGCTCAAAAGCATTCCTTGCGAGAGCGAGCTTGGGGCCAGGAAGGCCAAAACCTGTTCCGCTTTGACCGAATCGCCAATCTTCACATTTACTGCTTCGACACGGCCCTGCGCCTGCCAGAGCAGAGTCGCAGACTGGCGCGCCCGAACCGTGCCGGTTGCGCCGACGTTGGCCGTTAAGTCCCCGCGTTTAACGGGTTCAGTTTGGTAGAGGCTTGTTTTTTGCGAAGACTGCCCATAAAAATAGAAAGCCGCCAAACCCAAAAGAATCAGGGCTGCCAACCCCCATCCGGTTTTTTTATTAATCGTTTTAAGACGCGCAAATGCCATAGCCACTCTCCTGATCTCTTTTATACAGTCCCCAGCATACCGGTTAATTGTGCAGAAATTATGGAGAAGCTATGCAGGCTTGCGCATGGATGGGCTTTCTGGGAATCGGTGGGGTGAAGCCGGTCTCATCTGCCTTTGGCGGGCTGGCCGGGTAAGGGTTAACATTTCCGCCAGGCACCGTTGGCGTTGCTCGAGGCGATCACGCTTTCGACAAAACGCACGCCGAGCAGGCCGTCATAAGAGTTGGGGAAGTGCAGCGCGAACGGGTCGGGGCGGATCCCGGCCCGGCGGGCCGCGATTGCCTCGGCTGCGTCGGCGTAGAGATTGGCGAAAGCGTCCGGGAAGCCTTCGGGATGCCCGGCAACCAGGCGGGTCGCACGTTTCGCAAGCGGAAGCGTGCCCGGCCCGTTGGGGGTGCGGTTTTGAGAGGGGCCGCGCAGAGGCTTGAAGGTCAGGGCCTGTGGGAATTCCTGCATCCACTCAAGCGTGCCTTGCGTGCCACTGACGCGGAGGCGCAGGCAGTTTTCGACTCCGGCAGCGGCCTGCGTAACCCAGAAACTGCCGCGCGCGCCGTTCTCGAAGCGCAGCAAGGCCCCGGCGTAGTCGTCGATTTGGCGGCCCGGCACAATCGCGCCAATTTCGGCGGCGACTTCGTCAACTTCGAGATGGGTCATGAAACGGACGAGATGATGGGCGTGCGTGCCGATATCGCCCATAACGCGCGAGGGGCCGCCGCGGAGCGGATCAAATTTCCAATTTTCGGGCGAGAAGACTCGCTCTTCATCCGCCTTGCCGCCCTGAACATATTCGACCTGCACCAGGCGGATGCTGCCCAGTTGACCTTCAGCAACCATGGCGCGCGCCTGGCGCACCATCGGGTAGCCGCTGTAATTATGGGTCAGGCAAAAAATCAGGCCAGTCTGCTGGACTTTGGCGTGCAGCGCCTCGGCCTCCGCCAGGGTGTTGGTCATCGGCTTGTCGCAAATCACGTCGAAACCATGTTCGAGCGCCCACAGGCAGTAATCAAAATGACTGTCATTGGGAGTCATGATCGCAACCGCATCGATTCCGTCCGCGCGGGCCGCTTCGGTCGCAAGCATCGCCTTTACGTCACCATACAGCCGGTCGCGGGCGAAGCCCAGTCCCTGCCCATAGTGACGGGCTTTTTCGGGGTCCGACGAAAGAACCCCCGTCACAATCTCATAACGGTCATCCAGCCGGGCCGACTGGCGGTGGATCGCGCCGATGAATGAGCCGGGGCCTCCGCCGATGACGGCCAGGCGTAGTCTGCGGCCCAGTATGGAAATAACAGGGTTTAAGTCCATTTTTTATTGCTCCTTGGCTAAAAATTCACGAACCAGATCAACAACCAGCGGGTGATCTTCTTGTTGCGCCCCCACGGAGCGATTAACCCGCTAGATCGATTTGACAACCGTGCCGTGATCCGGCAAACTGCGCCGCTCCTCGCCCGCCTCCAGCGAAACAAACGGCAAAGTCCAGCGGAAAATCCACTTGGCATCCTCCGGCGTGACGTTGACGCAGCCATGCGAACGCGGTTCGCCATAGGCATTGTGCCAGTGGGCACCATGGATCGCCACCCCGCCCTGAATAAAAGTGCACCACGGCACCGCTGGCGTTGAATAACCCGCAGATTCGCTGCCGGCGGTCATATTTTTTGAAATAATCTTCCAGTGGGTCAGCAGGGTTCCGGTTGGGGTAGCCAGCTCGTCACTCAATTCACCGCTGGCGGGGTCATACAATATCCCGCTCGAGACCCGGCAAAAAAACACTTCACGGTTGGCCTCGAAGCAGGATAGCGTTTGCTGCTGCAGGTTAAGCAGGATCGTTTTTTCGTTTGGGTCAACCTGCGGACTGATGGTTGCCACATCGGCGTCGCTCAGGACTTTAAATCCGGCCCCATCGGCCCAATAAAACTCATTATAGGAACCGTAACCATAGCCGTGACCATTGGCCTCTTCGTTCCAGCGATATTCGACAAAGCCGTTCGTCGTCCGAATCTGATCGATCCAGGCCACCTGACCATAATACAGGCGCGGCGGAAAGCGATAAGCGATATGATCCTTCAGCCAGGGTGAGGACACCGAACCTTCGTGGGCCAAATCAACATACGGCACAGTTACCTCTGCCCAAAACCCGCTCCGCCCGCCAGGAATTTCAGAGATGGGGGCGTTCGGCAAATTACGGGTCGGTTGGAGGGCCGAGCCATAAATAAACCCTTCGGGCGTTTCAACATAACGCTGGTTGGACAACCCGCCAATCACATCCCCCACCACCTCCTGGCCCCAAACCACCAGCGTATCCGCTTCCAACTCACGCACGACATTCTCACTGGCATTGGTCGGGCGGCTGCGCAACTTAACCCCGGCATCGACCACCCGCCCAATTGTCTTGCCCTCCGGGAACTGGGCCAGACGCTTGGGGATGGCGTAATCCTCCAAGAGCGGCAGGGGATAATGGCGAAAGGCCAGCGCGCCCAACCCAAGCCCGGCCAGCTTCAGGAAATCTCTTCTCGAAAGGGGTTTCTTCATATAATCCTTCTCATCCATTCAAATTTAATGGCATAAGCATACCTGCAAACAAAAACAGCGTCAACGTTGATATGAGAGAGAACTTATCTAATTCCCGGCGTGGTAAACTGTCTTTCCTGCAACGCTTGCAAAAGCCATTCCACCCTCCAAAAACGACTCGTTTCTGAAATCCTGTTCTCCGGGTAACTCAATGCGCATCCTTTTCGTGGCCGACGGCCGCTCCCCAATCAGCCTCAACTGGCTCCATTACTGGCTTGAACACGGCCATCAAGTCTACCTGGCCTCAACCTTTGCCTGCACACCAGAGCTGCCGCTGGCCGGATTAAGGAATGTGCCGGTCGCCTTCAGCCAAGCGAAAGCGGCCGGGCGGCCTGCTTCCGTTAAAAAAGGTGAGCTGTGGGGCGCTCGCAGCCTCGGCCTGCGCACCGTCATCCGGCAGCTGCTCGGCCCGCTGACAATTGCGCGCGCTGCCCCGGCCCTGCGCCGTTTCGTCGAAGAAACCAAGCCCGACCTGGTTCACGCCCTGCGCATTCCGTACGAGGGCATGTTGGCCGCTGAGGCCCTGGCCGCCGCCCGCGTCCCGCTCCTGATTTCGGTGTGGGGCAACGACTTCACCCTGCACGCCCCTGCCAGCCCGCTCATGCGCCATTACACAAACCTGGCCTTAAGCGTCGCCGACGCCCTGCACGCCGACTGCCAGCGCGATATCCGCCTGGCGCGCGCCTGGGGCTTTGCGCCCCATAAGCCGACTCTGGTGACGCCCGGCAATGGCGGCATCCGGGCCGACCTGTTCTACCCGCCCGCCGCGCCGCAAACCGAGCCGCTGGTGGTCAACCCGCGCGGATTCCGGGCCTATGTCCGCAATGACACCTTTTTCAAGGCCATTCCGCTGGTGCTGGCCCAACGCCCGGACGCGCGCTTCGTCTGCGCTGCGATGGCCGCTGAACCGCAGGCCCAAAAATGGACGCGTCAGCTGGGGATCGAATCGGCGGTTGAACTGCTTGCGCCGCTGCCCCACCCTCAAATGGCAGACCTGTTCCGGCGGGCCAGCCTGGTCGTCTCACCGGCCATTCACGATGGAACGCCCAACTCGCTGCTTGAAGCCCTGGCCTGCGGCTGCTTCCCGATCGCTGGCGATCTCGAATCGATCCGCGAGTGGATCACGCCGGAAGTCAACGGCCTGCTGGTCGACCCCGGCGACCCGGCCGCCCTGGCAGCTGCCATCCTGCGCGGGCTGAACGATCCGCTCTTGCGCCAGCGCGCCGCGCAGGCCAACGCCAAAATCATCGCCGAACAGGCCGAATACAACGCCAATATGCAAAAAGCGCTTCAGTTTTACGAGGCCATCACCCGCGCTCAAGATTCTCTCGCGGCCTGAAAACCAACTCGCGAGATTTGCGGAGGACGCAAAAACTTCGTTTATAATGCCCGCACGAAAATTGAAACAGACACCCGCAAGCGGGCCGGGCCGGCGGCGGCTTCGACACGTCTTTACCAGACGGCTCGACCCGCTTGCTGCAAAAATATCTGGTGGTTGAAAAACTGAAGGAAAGAAATAACCATGAATTTTCTGATTACAGGAGCGGCGGGCTTTCTGGGCGCATCGCTCGCCAACCGGCTGGCCCGTGAAGGCCACCAGGTGCGCGGAATCGACGACCTGTCGACCGGCGACCCGCAAGCGCTGGGACAGGATATCCATTTCACGCGCGGAGATGTCAACGACCGCCCCAAACTGTGGACTCTCTTGCAGGATGTCGATTGCGTCTACCATCTCGCGGCGCGCGTCAGCGTTCAGGAATCGGTGCTTTACCCGCGCGAATATAACGCCGTCAACGTCGGCGGGACGGTCAGCCTGATGGAAGCCATGCGGGATGTCGGCGTGCGGCGGGTCGTGCTGATTTCGTCGGGCGCAATTTACGGCGATCAGAGCGAACAGCCGCTGCGCGAAAGCATGATTCCGAAGCCGCGCTCCCCGTATGCGGTCTCGAAGCTGGCCGCCGAGTTTTACGTCGACACCATCGGCGATCTGTGGGATATCGAAACCATCAGCCTGCGGGTTTTTAACGCCTATGGCCCGGGCCAGCACCTGCCGCCCTCCCATCCGCCGGTTGTGCCAAACTTCCTGCGCCAGGCTCTGCGCGGCGGTTCGCTGGTCGTGCACGGAGACGGCTCGCAGACCCGCGATTACGTCTATGTCGATGACGTCGTTTCAGCGATGGTGGCCGCTTCGACCGCGCCCAACATGGACGGCTTGGTCATCAACGTCGGGAGCGGGGTCGAGACCCCGGTCCGCAGCCTGGTGCAGACCGCGCTCGATGTGACCGGTTCCTCCGCCGAACCGATTTACAGCCCAAATACGCCCGGCGGCGTCTCGCGCATGTGCGCCGATCTGACCCTGGCGGCAAAAAAACTCAACTACCGGCCCTCCATTTCACTCGAAGAGGGGCTGCGTCTGACCCTTCAGCGCGATCCGCGCCTCAAGAAATAAAAGGACGCCCCAGTGCAAAATTCCCCACTCCATGTTTTGGTTTTTGGCGCAGGCGCAATTGGAACCTATATCGGCGGGTCTTTGGCCCTGGCCGGCCATCACCTGACCTTTGTGGAACAACCCGCAGTCGCAGAAACCCTGCGCGGGCGTGGACTCAAACTCGATTTATCGGTCGACAAGCGCCGGGTGGAACGTTCCGTATTTGAAGTTCGGGATCTGAAAATAGTCGATTCGCTCGAATCGGCCCTGGCCGGCTCCCGTTTCGACGTCGTCCTCTTCGCCCTGAAATCGTTCGATACCCTGCCCGCGCTCGAAGCGCTGAAACCCTTCCGCGATGCGCTGCCGCCGATCCTGTGCCTGCAAAATGGCGTGGATAATGAACCGGCCATCGCGGCGGCGCTTGGCCCGCAAAAGGTGCTGTACGGCACGGTCACTTCGGCAATTGGACGGGCCGGGCCGGGCGAGATTACGCTCGAAAAACTACGCGGGATGGGCGTCGCAGAGACCTCCGAACTCAGCCGGCGGGTGGCCGCCGCGCTGGACGAGGCCCTTCTGAACTGCCGGCTTTTCCCGAACGCCGCCGAGATGAAATGGTCGAAACTGCTGACCAATTTACTCGCCAACCCCACTTCGGCTATTTTGAATATGACCGCCGCCGAAATTTATGACCACCCCGGCCTCTACCGGCTCGAAATTAGGCAACTGCGCGAGTGCCTGGCGGTGATGAAAGCCCAGGGCCTGCAGGTGGTCGATTTGCCCGGCACGCCGGTCCGGCTGCTGGCGCTGGCCGCCCAACTGCCCGCCTGGCTCTCGAAACCCTTTCTCTCCAAAGCCGCCGGGGCCGGGCGCGGGGCCAAGATGCCATCTTTCCAGATCGATTTGTACGCCGGGCGCACCCGGAGCGAGGTGATCTACCTGCATGGGGCGGTCGTCCGGGCCGGAGAGCGGCTGGGCGTGCCAACCCCAATTAATAAATTACTGACAGAAACCCTGCTGGCACTTGCCGAAAAACGCCTGCCGCTCGAAACTTATGCCGGAAAACCAGACCTGTTTTTGGCCGCGGCAGAATCGAAGAAAAGATGACCATTACCCAAACCACCCCCAGCCCGACAGTCCAAATTCACCTGCCCGACGGGCTTACCCTTGAAGGATTGCGGGCCGCAACCGCTGAAGAGTTCCTGCGTTCTGTCCAGGATAATTACCCCGCGCCGATTGTTGGGGCAATCATCAACGGCGATCTGCACGAGCTGACCTATCCGATCATGATGGAATCGCAGGTCACGCCCGTCACCACCGCCGACGCAGACGGCGTCCGCATTTACCGGCGTTCGCTGACCTTCCTGCTCGAAGCCGCTTTCTCAGCCCTCTTTGCTGAAACCATTTTGCTGATCGATCACTCGGTCGCTTCGGGAGGCTATTACTGCCATGTGCGCGGGCGCGCTCCGCTTTCAGAACAAGAACTAGGCGCACTCGATGCTGAAATGGGCCGGATGGTGGAAGCCAACCTGCCCTTTACGCGCCAGGAAGTGACCCGCGCAGAAGCGATTGCCCACTTTGAAGCCAAAAATTATCAAGATAAAGTGCGCCTTTTTGCGCATCGCCGCAAACCGTATGTCACGCTCTATCGTCTCGGCAGCCACCTCGACTATCACCACGGCTACATGGTGCCGGCCACCGGCTACCTGAAATGGTTCAGGCTGGCGGTTTCAAATGGCGGCTTTACCCTCCATTTCCCACGCCGGCAAAGTCCAACGACTTTCTCGTCCCTCGAAGATTTCCCGAAGCTGCTGGCCGCTTTCCGGCAGTATGGCGGCTGGCTCGAACGCCTCGGCACCGATTCGGTTGGCGCGCTGAATGACGCCATTGAGGCTGGCCGGGCGCGCGAGATTATTCTCGTCTCTGAAGCCCTGCACGAACAACACATTGCCAGCCTTGCCAATCAGATTGCCGAACGAAAAGATGCGCGCCTGGTGCTGATTGCCGGCCCTTCCAGCTCTGGCAAGACGACCTTCTCGCGCCGCCTGGCCGTCCAGTTGTTGGCGCGCGGCCTTTCGCCCTTCGCGCTCGAAATGGACAATTATTTTGTCAACCGCGATGAGACCCCCAAAGAAGAGAACGGCGAGTTCGACTTTGAGACGATCGAAGCCCTCAACCTGGATTTGCTCGGCAAACAGCTGGAAGCCCTGCTGGCCGGGCGGGAAGTCCAAATTCCGCGCTACAATTTCCCACTTGGCAAAAGCGAAGCGGGCGACGTGGTCAGCTTGCGGCCCGGTCAGTTGATTATTCTGGAAGGAATCCACGGACTCAACCCGCGCCTGATTCCCGCTTCGTTGGCGAATCGTTCGTTTCGGCTGTACGTCTCGGCCCTGACCCAGCTCAACCTCGACCGCCACAACCGCGTCTCGACGACCGATACCCGTCTGATTCGGCGGATTGTGCGGGATGCGCGTGAACGCGGTTACAGCGCCGCCCAAACCATCAACCGCTGGGAATCGGTGCGGCGCGGGGAAAAACGGCATATCTTCCCCTACCAGGAAAATACAGACGTGATGTTCAACTCGGCCCTGACGTACGAAATGTCGGTCCTGCGTCCTCTGGCGGAACCGCTCCTGAGACAGGTTGCCCCGCACACCCCGGAGTTTATCGAAACCAAACGTCTGCTGGCCTTTCTGGAATGGTTTCTGCCGCTCGAAAGCGACCTGGTTCCCGACAACTCGATTTTGCGCGAGTTCATCGGCGGCTCGATTTTAAAGGGATTTAAAGTCTGGGGCGGGTAAACGTTCGCAAGCCGCGCCATAAAGGATGAGACGCCGGAAAAAATTCTGGCGTCTCATCCTTTAATTTAGCCGCGAGCCTTGTTCAAAGAGTGATCTTCAAGCTAATCCTGCCACTCCAGCTCAAACTCACTGATAAAGACCGTGTCACCTTCCTGGACACCAGCGTTGCGCAGGGCTTTTTCGATGCCAATCGCCTCGATGATGCGCTGAAAACGGCGCACCGAACCGCTGTGCTCCCAATACGTCATGGCGGCCGCCCGTTCGATTGCGGGGCCTGAAACACGCCACTGCTTGCCATCTTCGCGCGTGATCGTGAACTCGTTCGGGTCTTCCTGTGGGCGGTAAACCGGCATGGAAGCAGGAGTCATCTCGTCCATGGCCGGCATCTCTGCCAGGGTCTGGAAGGCTTTCAAGAGCAGTTTTTGGACATCGGTGCGGGCCATGGCCGAAACTGAAACCAAGTCGATCCCGCGTTTCTTCAGTTCCTTCTTCAGAATCGGCAGGCGGGCGAGCGCTTCAGGCTGGTCAATTTTATTGAACGCAACAATTTGCGGTTTTTTGCCCAGGTTTTCGTCGAAAAGCGAAAGCTCGGTGTTGATTTGGCTAAAATCTGCCAGAGGGTCTTCGGAAAGGCCATCCAGCAGGTGGATTAAAACCCGCGTGCGCTGGATGTGGCGCAGGAAGTCGTGTCCCAAGCCGATTCCCTGGCTGGCGCCTTCGATCAGCCCCGGAATGTCGGCCAGGACGACGCTGGTATCCTCGTCAATTTCAGCCACGCCCAGGTTGGGCTGGATGGTGGTAAACGGGTAAGGGGCAATTTCAGGTTTGGCGTTGGTCAAAACCGATAAAAGGGTCGATTTTCCAGCGTTGGGAACGCCGATAATGCCAATATCCGCAATCAGTTTTAATTCGAGGCGCAGGCGTTTTTCCTCGCCCGGCTCGCCTTTTTCGGCAGTAGTCGGGACCTGGTTGTGGGCGCTCTTAAAGTGAACATTGCCCCGTCCGCCGCGCCCGCCCTTGCAAACCAGGTAGCGCTGTCCGTTTTCGGTCAGGTCGGCCAGCAGATCGCCCGATCCGGCCTCGTAGACCACCGTCCCCATCGGGACAGGCACGATCAGGTCTTCCGCGGAGCGGCCGTACATCTTTTGTGAGCCGCCGCCCTTGCCGTCCTTGGCCTCAAAGCGCATGGTATGCCGAAAAGCGATCAGCGAATTAACGGTATGGCGGGCCTCGATGATAACATCGCCGCCCCGGCCGCCGTCGCCGCCGTCCGGCCCGCCGCGCGGGACATATTTTTCGCGGCGAAAGTGCATCATGCCGTTGCCGCCCTTGCCGGATTTAACAAAAATCTCTGCTTGATCAATAAACATAACGTTCTCCAATTGCCGACATTATACCGTTGAATACAAGCGGGCGTATCGGACAAACCTCGGCGAGGCGCGAGGGTATAATAAATCTCACGGATAAGTCCTTCGACTACGGGCGGCGCAAGCCTTCGGCAAGCTCCGGGCGCTCCGCCCTCCGCTCAGGACAGCCATAACTTAATCAAGGCAGCGAAGCGCTGTCCTGAGCCTGTCGAAGGATGGCAGGACAGTTGCAAGTAAACTACGAAAAAGAAGCCTTTCAAATGAGACCTAAAAAGATGATCGCCATCGTTGGCGGCGGCCCGGCCGGCCTGATGGCCGCCGAAAGGCTGGCCCAGGCCCGCCAGCCAGGGCTTGAAATCCACGTTTACGAGGCCATGCCCTCGTTCGGACGTAAATTCCTGCGGGCCGGGGTGGGTGGGCTGAACCTGACCCATTCCGAGCCGCTCGAGGCTTTCATTGGCCGCTACAGCCAGCCTGAGCGCCTGGAGCCAATATTGCGCGCCTTTGGCCCGCAGCAGATGATCTCGTGGGCCAGGGACCTTGGTTTCGAGACTTTTACCGGCACGTCTGGGCGGGTTTTCCCGGTGGGGATGAAAGCCTCGCCGATTTTGCGGGCCTGGCTGGAGCGGCTGGCGGAAGCCGGGGTGGTGCTTCATGCCAATCACAAATGGATTGATGTCCTTGCAGCAGGCGATAGCGGCGCAACAACCCTCGTATTTCAAACCCCCGCCGGGCAGAAAACCGTCCGGGCTGAGGCGGTGCTGCTGGCCCTGGGCGGGGGAAGCTGGCCGAAGCTGGGTTCAACCGGCGGCTGGATTCCGATCCTGGAAGCGCAGGGCGTAGCGGTTGCGGCCCTGCGCCCGGCAAACTGTGGTTTCGACGTGGCCTGGAGCGAGGTCTTCAAAGCCAAATTTGAGGGGGCCGCGCTCAAATCGCTGATCCTGACCTTTGGCGGAATCCGCAAACAGGGCGAGTGCATCGTTAGCCGGGAAGGCCTCGAAGGCAGCCTGATTTACGCCTTTTCTGCGCCCCTGCGCACTGAGATCGAGAAAAGCGGCCAGGCCATTATTCAGCTCGACCTGGCTCCCGGCTGGACTCACGAAAAACTGGTTAAGCGGCTGAGCCTGGCGCGCGCTTCGCGCTCCATCAGCAGCCATCTTGAGAAAACGGTCGCCATCAAAGGCGTCAAAGCCGGCCTGCTTTGGGAATTTGTCCCGCGCGAAGATTTCAATTCCCCTGAAAAGCTGGCAGCAGCAATCAAGGGCCTGGCGGTGGCCCTGCTCCGTCCACGTCCGCTGGCCGAGGCGATCAGCAGCGCCGGCGGAGTCCGCTTCGAGGCGCTGGATGAAAACCTGATGCTGAAAGCCCTGCCGGGCGTCTTTTGCGCCGGAGAAATGCTCGATTGGGAAGCGCCGACCGGCGGCTATCTGCTGACCGGCTGCATGTCCACGGCGGCTTGGGCTGCCACGGGCCTCCAGGCCTACCTGTAAATTTCTCGCGCCTGCCCTTCACTTTTAGCTGAAAAATGATTGCTTTAGAATGCAATCAGCCCAATTGCGGCCAGTGCAATCAAAATGCCTGCCATTTGCAGGCGGTTGACACGTTCTTTGAGTACCAGCGCGGCCAGCAGGACCGTCATACCGGGATAAAGCGAGCCAAGCACGGCGGCCACATCCAGCCGCCCGGTTTGACCGGCCAAAATGTAGAAGCCGTTGGCGGTCACATCCAGCAAGCCATTGACCGACACAATCGGCCAAACCGGCCTGGCCAGCCGCAGAGATGGGCGTTTGACCAGAGCATAGGCCAACAGCAGCAGCATCCCGCCCAGGCGCGAACCGACCAGCGGCCACAGGTTGGCTTCCTGCCCGGCCCGATGAAGCAGGATAAAGTACAGCCCAAAGCCCAGGCCGGCCAGAAATGGCATTTGCAATTCTTTCCAACCGCTGATGCTGGGGCGCAGGCTGCCGCTTTCGCCGGAGGAGATGATCCAGATTGCGACCAGGGCCAGCACAAAGCCCAAGACAGTCGCCCAACCCGGAAAGCCCTCGCTCAAACTGCCAAAGATGACCGGCAAACTGGCGGCCAGGACTGCCGAAACCGGCGCGGCGATGCTCATCTGGCCTTCGGCCATGGCCTTGTAAAGCAAGATCAGGCCAATCGTGCTGACCACCCCGCCCACCATCGAAATCAACCAACCGTTCAGGCCCATCAGCGCTTCGCCCGAAAGCACAGCAACGACCAGCACAGCAGACAAGCCAATCCATTCGGCATGGAAGACAACCGTCAGCGCGCTGCCTGAGCGGCGCGAAGCCAGCCCGCCCGCAAAATCGGCGGTACCCCAGGCGGTTGCCGAAGCCAGGCCATACAAAATGGGCAGGAGGGAAGTCAGATTCATAATTCTCACTCAAGAAGCAAGGTTGGCTCAGCCCAAAAGACAAAAAACTGGCAGGAGAGATTAAGGGCGCGGGGTGCGGCTGGCGGTGGGGGTCGGGCTGACGGTCGCGCTGGGGGTGGGCGAAACATAAGAAACAGAACGAATTTCCAGGTTTCTAAAACTGACGTTCATCCCAAAGGGGCTGTCGGCGCTTGCAAAAATCCCCAGCGTTCCATTCGGAAAGAGCGGGTCTAGCACGCTAAACTGGTAGTGATCGTTTAAGAAAAAGCGCATTTCAGTCCCCGAAACCCAGACAGCGAGGGTCACTTCGCCGGGCGCGCCGGGAGGCACGTCGCCGCTCAGGACCCAATCGCTGAGGGGCGAAACCACCCCGGCCCGCATCCGCTCGAGGCGGGTTTCGCCGCGGCAGTTGAGAATGTAACGGTAGCTGTCAAAATCGCCAGCGGCCCGAAAAAGCAGGCCATAGGCGTCTGTCGCCTGGCAGCGGTTGATCGAAACATCCACCTGGGCGTAGAAATCGGTCAGAAAAAGTTCTTTGTGCAAGCTGGAGATGCTGGCCGGGGTATTGTTGATCGCAATTGTGGCCCGGTTGCGCTCGATGATGACGCTGTTGCTGCCATCGCCGGCAGGTTTGGCGCGCAGCCAGGGGGCCAGGCTCGAGAAGTCGTCGCTATACGTCAGGCTGCCCAAGCCGGGCAGGGGGATGACGGTCGCAGTCGCGGGCAGGGTTGGGGGAACGGTTGCGGTTGAGGTGACTGGGAACCAGTCGATGGTCGCGCTCGGCGTGGGGCTGGATTCGGTTTCTAAAACGGAATTCGGGCTGGGGGGCGTTTGGGCCAACTCCGTAACGCTGGAGCAGGCCAGCAGGCTGAGGGTCAGAATCAGGGCCAGGGCGTGGGAAAAGGTTCGCTTCATCCCGCTGATTTTACCCCCTTCCCGGCCTTCCCCTCTTTTCAAAATCCAAAAAGGAGGGGAAGGGCTAATTAGGGATGGTTTGGGTGGAGGCTATTTGGCGTAGCGGGCGCGGATGTTGGGGACGAGGTACTCGTCGAAGGAGCGCTGGGCGTCGTAGGCCGGCTGCCAGCCCCAATCGCGGCGGGCGGCGTCGTCGTTCATGTCGGTCGGCCACGAATCGACGATGCGCTGGCGCTTAAGGTGCGGTTCGTAGCTGATTTCTGCGCCGGGGAAGTGGGCTTTGACGCGCTCTGCAATTTGTTCGGCGCTCAGGCTGAAGGCCGTGATGTTGTAGATTTGGCGGGTCAGGGCCTGGCGCGGGGCTGCCGCGAGCTGGATGATGGCCTGGATGGCGTCTGGCATGGCCATGAAGGGAATGGTGCTGTCTGCCCGGACAAAGCAGGCGTAAGGCTGGTTCTGGGCGGCGGCGTGCAGCATTTCGGGGCCGTAGTCGCTGGTGCCGCCGCTGGGGACGGTGAAGGCGCTGATCAGGCCGGGGTAGCGCACACAGCGGAAATCGAGGAAGGTCGGTTCGGTTTCAGAGAGTTGTTTGTAGTGTTTGGCGTAGTAGACGCCCAGGGTTTCGCCGTAGAGTTTGTTGCAGCCGTACATGGTGATCGGGTAGTTCCATTCCCATTCTTGCGGGCGCGGGTATTTGGCTTTGTTTTCGAGGGTTTGCATCCCGAAAACGGCGACGGAACTGGGGAAGATGAACTTGACGGGTTCGCGCGTCCAGTCGGATTGTTCGGCGGCCAGGTTGAGCAGACGCATGGTGCCTTCGACATTGACGGTGTGGGCAGCCATCGGGTTGAATTCGCCGCTGGTGGAGAGAATCGCGGCCATGTGGTAAATGGTGGTGATGTCGTAGTCAATTACGAGCCGGTCGAAGAGAGCTTTATCGAGGATATCGGCCTGGTGGTGGCTGGCTTTGTCGTTTAGCTCCGCCGGCAGAGGCCGCACGTCGACGGTCAGCAGGTTGTCTGCGCCCTGGGCGGTCAATTGCTGGATAAGGGCCTGTCCGACTTCTCCGGCGGCTCCGGTGATTAGGATTGCTTTTCGACGCATGGGTCATTCTCCTTGGGTGAGGGTGGGAAAAGACTAACGAGAAACGAGTTTTCAGACTCGTTTCCCGTTTTTGGCTTGGGAGGAGTTATTGTGATGGGATTTCTGATAACTTTTGCCAGTTTATTTGGCCGTCTATTGTAAATGTCTTGGAAAATTCTACGATGAATTTATTGAGTTGGTCATCCCATTCATTATCAAAAACCGGATCACTGGTCAAATAGCCAATTTGCTTCACATCAGGAAATTGTTTGCAGAGTTCATCAAACATACTGGATGTAATATTTGAGAAATGTTCATCCAGTCGATGACAGACAAGCTCACTAATGGTTGTTAGTTCACCCGATAAGAAAAATCGCCCAGATAAAAGATTTGTGAAAGTTACATCTCGCAAAACTTCTAACCGCTTTTGTTTGTATAGTTCGATTTTCCGCTTTGCAGATGGAGTCAGTTCAGGGAGAGTCATTTCTTCTCCTTCTCCTTTTTAATTGTCTTGCCCGAATTGAACTGAACCAGTTTCTCCCAATTGATGAGAATGCCATCACAAAAGTCATTCTGAAATTCAACAACAAAATCGCTCAGAATTTGCAAATATTTTTCTGTGAAAGCTTCGTTTTTTTGGTGAGCATCATGCCCTAATGGCTTTATGATTTCAAGATACAGTTGTTCATTACCAGAAATAAGAGCCCAGAATTCCTGCCCGCAATATTTATAGTAGCCTTGCTTTTTCTCAGGCTGATTATCTTTTCCGTAACAACAACCATTAACGGCAACAATATGGGTTTGCGGATTTCCTGTTCTTAAGATTCGCTTGGCTTTTTGAAAATCATCTATCATGCGTTTCACCTGGCCGCTATTTCCCCAGTTTGGCCCGGATTTTACTGAAATAATATAAATAATGCCATCCAAGTCAAACTCTAAGTCAATTCCCTCTGCCGATGATTTTTTACCCGCATAAACTTTTTTACAAACAAAGATGGCTAATTTTTCAAGAAACTCGCCAAAAATCGCTTCTTCTTGTGATGAAAGATGAGCGTCAAGTAAACCCTTAACCAAATCTTGGGCAGTATGAATATTTTTTGCCTTAAAAAGATAGGGATTTTTCTTTTGTAATATTCTCCCTAACTTAAGCGTATGCAAAGCCGCTTCTCGGCGCGAATAAAACTCCCCAATATTTTCTTGAATAAAGCCCGAAACGTCATTCAGGTTCAGTGGATTCATATTTTTTCTTTTTCTCTAAAAGCGCCATTTGTTGAAAAGGTTCGATTTCAATGTCCGGCTGAATTTCCTGACGCGCAAGTTCAAAGTAATTTGGCAAAATTTCTATGCCAATGCCGTTTCTTCCCATTCTTTGAGCTACTTTAAGAGTAGTGCCCGAACCCATAAAAGGGTCAAGAATCCAGTCGTTTTCTTTTGTAAATAACTTAACAAACCACTCTGGTAAACCTTCAGGAAACACAGCGCTGTGGCTGCGATTTTTTGTTTCGGTTGCCAAGTGTAAAACATTGGTTGGATATGCCTTTTCACGTCCAATCCAATTTGCAATGCGCTTGCCAAACCCACTACCCACTTTGGACGTATCACGAATTTTGTCGGTCTGACTCAGGTTTTTCAGGCGACGATCTGCCCAATCGCCCATTGGAACCATGACTTCTTCTTGATACATATAGAATTTCTTGGTTTTATTGAATTGCAAGAGCCTTTCCCAAGAATCCCGAAAACGGTTAGGCCATTTCCCCGGATAACTATTTTTCTTATGCCAGATAAATTCTTCTGTCCACAACCAGCCTTGTTTACGCATTTCCAAAATCAATTCGATGACATAGGTATGTCGCTCGCCATCAACAACTTTTTCTTTAATATTTAAGACAAAAGTACCAGTAGGCTTTAGGACACGCATCAATTCTTGGGAAATTGGTAAGAACCAGTTTACATAATCATCAGGTTTGTGTCCACCGTATGTATTTGTTCGGCTGTCAGCATAAGGCGGGGAAGTGAAAATTAAATCGATGGAATTATCTTCCAAAGATTTAAGCACTTCCCTGCAATCGCCTTGGTACAAATTGACTTGCAAACCACTCATTTCGCCTCGATAAGAATTTTCGTAACTACTCACACCCTACCCCAAAACGGGCCTGACCTTGCGAGGAGGGTGCTTTTCCCGACGAAGTAATCTCCCTTTTGACGGGAAAAGCCCTAAGCTGATAGCTTTTTGCCGTTTAAGCGGAGATTGCTTCGCCACCCTTCGACTGCGCTCAGGGCGGCTCGCAATGACATTTGAAACGGCTTTTTCTACTACCCGTGAGTAAATACAATTTTTCGACCAGATTACTTCACTTCCACAATCTGCTCGCGCTCCGGGCCGACGCTGACCAGCCGCACAGGGACATTGGCGATTTCGCTAATCGCGTTAAGATAGTCGCGGGCGGCCTGAGGCAGGTCGTCCCAACGCCGAATGGCGCTGATGTCTTCTTCCCAGCCGGGCAGTTGTTCGTAAACGGCTTCGTACCCCTCCAGATCAGTCGGGCCAAAGGGCAGGTCGCGGTAGGTTTTGCCGTCTCTGGTGTAAGCGCTACAGACGTTGATGGAGGGCATCCCGGAAAGAATATCGAGCTTGGTAATGACCAGTTCAGTGAAACCGTTCAGGCGGGCCGCGTAGCGCAGCAGGACGCCATCCAGCCAGCCAACGCGGCGCGGGCGGCCGGTAGTGGTTCCGTATTCATCCCAGGGATTTTGACCGGTTCCGCGCAAGCGCCGAGCCAGCTCTTCTTCAACGATCTCCGTCGGAAAGGGGCCGCTGCCGACGCGGGTCTGGAAAGATTTGCAGACTCCGCTCACAATCGCATCGCGGGCCGCCGTCAGCCCCAGGCCGAGGCCGAGCAGGGCCGCCGGGGCCAGGGTCGAGGAACTGGTGACGAAGGGATAGGTTCCGTGATCGATATCGAGCAGAGTCCCCTGGGCGCCCTCTGCCAGGACGGTTTTGCCAGCCCTGAGGGCGGCCTCCAGCTCTGCGGCCGTATCCGCCACGAAGGGCCGCATCCGCTCCGCGTAGCGGGTGAATTCCTGGATGATCGCTTCAGCTTCCAAAGCGGGAAAGCCGAGCGAAGCCAGGCGCACATTCGCAAACGCAAGATGAGCGCGCATTTTGTCTGCCAAATCAGGCAGGAGCAGATCGGCCACGCGCAAGTTGGTGCGGGCGGCTTTGTCCATGTAAGCCGGGCCGATACCGCGCCCGGTGGTGCCAATCGAGCCTGCGCCGCGCGCGGCTTCCATGGCCTGGTCGAGAGCTTTGTGGGCCGGGGTGATCAGGTGCGCGGCGTGCGAGATGCGCAAACGCTGCGGGGTAATTTCGAGACCCACTTTTTCGAGTGATTCGATCTCAGCAAAAAGCGATTCGGGATTGATCACCATCCCGCTTCCTAAAAGCGCCACCGGCTGCGGGTGGACAATCCCGGACGGGATCAGGTGCAGCTTGAAGAGTTGTGAGCCGACCGTGACAGAATGACCGGCGTTATCTCCGCCGTTATAACGGGCCACAAACTGGGCCTGGCGGGCAAACCAATCTACAATCCGGCCTTTGCCTTCGTCGCCCCACTGCGCGCCTACAACAATTTTAAGTGGCATACGCTCGCTCCCAATAGAATTTTGACAGGTTGATTATAAGCGTAAAGCGCAGCGCGCAACGCAAAAATTTAGCGGCGAAAACGGCAGGCATGATATAATTTTTCGATATGAAACAAAAACTCATCTTTGGCGCTTTATTAATCGGCTTTTTGTTTGTATTCAGTTTCGTGCTCACCGCGCAAGCCCTGCCCTCAGCCCAGCTTCCGCAATTTGCGACCCCAACCCCGGGCGCAGATGGACGCATTATTTACATCGCCCAGGAAGGCGATTCGTGCCTGCGCATCCAATTGCTGACCGGCGTTCCAATCGAGCAGCTGCGCGCGCTAAACCGGCTCGACGAAAACTGCACCATTTCGATTGGGCAAGAACTGGTGATCGGGATCGGCGCGGGATCAGCCCCCGACGAACCGACCGCGCAGGCAACCCCCACAGAAATCTCAGGCGAACCAAGCCCGACGCCCTCGCCGGGCAACGCAACCGTCTGCATCTTGCTCTACGACGATCTCAACGGTGATGCGCTGCGACAGGAAACGGAAGTGGTCATCGCCGATGGCGCGATCAGTCTGACCGGCTCTTCAGGCCAGTTTTCTGAAGCGCGCGCCACACTGGCGGGCCTCGACCCGACCTGCTTTGAAGATGTCCCGCAAGGCACTTACAACCTGAGCGCCGCCGCGCCCGAAGGATATTACCCGACCACACAACAAACCTACCGGCTGGAGGTAAAAGCAGCCGATAAATATTACGTCCAGTTTGGGGCCCAAAAATCGGATAACACGATTGCCAGCCCAGGCGATGCCCAGGGCGGCACGCCCATTCTGGGGATCGCGGGCGGTATTTTGCTCATTCTCGGCATCGGTTTGGGGATCTACAGTTGGAACATTTTTAGGCGCAAACCACCCATGCAGCAGCCCCCGCGTCCGCCCAGCATCGCCAGATAAGAATCAAAAAAGGCTTTCGTCCATCAGACGAAAGCCTTTTCTGTAACTACCTTGGACATGTCACCTTAAACAAATGCCCCATCAACTTCGTCCTGAGCGGAGGCCCGCACGATTCTGCGAGCCGCAGTCGAAGGACATTTTCCTGCAAATCAGCCTGCGACTCCGCTCCCTGCGACTGCGCTGAGAAACGCTCCGCTCAGGGCTAGTGGAAAAGCCGTTTCAAATGACCTTGCGAGCCGCCTCCGCTTAAACGGCAAAAAGCTCTCAAATTGGGGTTTCTCCCGTTAAAAAGGAGATTACCACTACGGGTACTCGTGCTTTGTCGGGAAAAGCGCCCTTCCTCGCAAGGCCAGGCCCGTCTTGGGTAGGGTCTGAGCAGTTATCAGAATTTAATCCGCGCTTACGGGGCTGGCAGCGCCCCCAGGGTGGGCGCGCAAACAATATCGTAATATTCCAACTCGGTTGCTCTGACCGTTTCGGCATACGCGCTGGCTGCGTTGCCGATCTGGCGCACCGTGTCGATGTGGCTGCCGGCATCTGGCGACCAGTAACGCGGCAGGGTCAGGAGCGGGTCGCCTGCCGGGGCTTCGGGGATGTAGGACGGGCGCATCGGGTCTGCGGCCTGGGCCTGCGGAACCCAGTTAAACATGAGCGGGCCGCGCGGGTTGACGGTAAACCCCAACTGATAATCAAACTCCCGCGCAATCTGAACCGCGCGCGGCGTAAAACTTCCGCCCGGCCAGATATAGGCAATCGGTGTTTTGTTGAAATACTTCTGCATCATTTCGAAAGGCTTGCCTAATTCCTGGCGCATATAGTCTTCACTGGAGTTGGCGGAGATATTTTCATTGTGAACATAGCCATGCGCCTGGTGGTCGACCCAGCCTTCGGCTTCCAACTCGGCATTTTGCTGCCAAATATCGGGGCGCTCATCGAGGGTGATGTAAGAGTTAATCACCGGCCAGCCCCAGTCCTGATAATACTGGCGGAAGGTATCGTCGAAACTCTGCCGAAATTTGCGGTCGTCGACGATCAATAGCACCGAACGTTTCGGAATCCTGGCGTTCTTGTAAAGAAAATCGGAGGCCTGCTGCATGTTGACGGCTTCAAACCCCTGGTCTTTCAGGTCTTTCATCAGGCGCTGAAAGTCAGCCATGCTCATATCATGGTAGACACCGGTCGCGCCGGGGTTGGTTTCGCCTTTGGCGATCCCATGAAACATGATCGGCATCAGCACCGTGCCGGGTTCGGCGTTGGCGGGGTCCCATTTGGCGCGCAGGTATTGGCAGGCCTCAGGGATGTAAGCGGCAGGAAGGTCGAGCGGGTTGAGCAAATCCGTCCCAAACCCGGGCGGCAGAGCGGGCGGGGTGCGCGGCGCAGCCAGGGTGGCCGTGGGCGTCTCGCTTGGCGCAGGCGGCGGGGTTTCTGCCGGCGAGACGGGCGAGGCGGCATTGGCGGCCAGGGTCGTCTCGGCGTAGACGGTGGCGACGGCGGCGGTCATCAGGCTCGCCTCGTCGGTGGGGGCCAGGGGCGCGGCCGCAGGCTGGCAGGCGGCCAGGGCTGCGGTCAGCAGGCTCAGGCTTAGAATGTTGAGGGTCATAAAACGGTAAGAAGACATAGACCAGATTTTAATCGATTAAGCGGGGATGTCCACAAGTTGCAGACATGCCCGCTTTTCAAAAAGTCCTGAGCAGAGCCGCTCGTTTCTAGCGCCGTAGTCGAAGGACGATTCTTGCCGACTTGTCCTTCGACTGCGCTACGCTCCGCTCAGGAACTGGTTACTGATTGTTACTCGCCCTTGATGAAGGCTTCGGTCATCGCCAGGCAGACATCGTCTTTGAACTGCTTGGGCGGGGTTTTGAAGAAATAGGAGGACGGGCCGATGATGGGGCCGCTCATTTTGCGGTCGAGGGCCAATTTGGCGCAGCGAACGGCGTCGATGATGACGCCCGCGCTGTTGGGACTGTCCCAAACTTCGAGTTTGGCTTCAAGGTTGAGCGGGACATTGCCAAAAGTGGTGCCTTCCATGCGGATGTGGCACCATTTTCGGTCAGTGAGCCAGGGCACATAATCCGACGGGCCAACGTGGACGTTGTTTGGATCCATTTCGTAGGGGATCATGCTGGTGACGGCCCCGGTTTTGGAGATTTTCTTGCTTTCAAGGCGTTCGCGTTCGAGCATGTTCATAAAATCGGTGTTGCCGCCGAAATTGAGCTGGTAGGTGCGGTCAATTTTTACGCCGCGATCGACGAACAGGCTGGTCAGGACGCGGTGCAGGATGGTGGCCCCAACCTGGCTTTTGATGTCATCGCCCAAAATGGGCAGGCCGGCGTCTTTGAAGCGTTTGCCCCAATACTCGCTGGAGGCGATAAAAACCGGGATGGCGTTGACGAAGGCGCAGCCGGCTTCCAGAATCTGCTCGACATACCACTTGGTCGCCATTTCAGAACCGACCGGCAGGTAGCTGACGACGACATCTGTTTTGGTTTCTTTGAGAATCTTGACAATATCGGCAGTCGAGCCGGGGGCTTTGGTGATGATCTGGGAAAGATATTTGCCGAGACCATCATGGGTCATACCGCGCACGACCGGCACGTTCAGGTTGGGCACATCGCAAAATTTGAAGGTGTTGTTCGGCTCGGCAAAAATGGCTTCGCTCAGGTCTTTGCCAACTTTCGTGATGTTGATATCGATTGCGGCGGTAAACTCAATATCGCGGATATGGTAGCCGCCCAGGTCGACGTGCATTAAACCGGGTACGCTGGCATCGTCGGGTGTGTTTTTATAGTATTCGACACCCTGCACAAGTGACGAAGCGCAGTTGCCCACGCCGATGATCGCCACACGAACTTTTTTGTTGCTCATAAGGTTCTCCTTGCAGAATTTTAAAGTCTTCGCCCCTTTTTATTTTAAGAAGCGTGAAGTAGGTGGGGTGGATTTCAAAAATAATACCGCCAGGCCAGGCCGTATTTTTGCTGAAAAGCAGTATAATCTCATTATCTCACGAAGGCAAACAGGTTACGCGGATTCTTATGGCAACTCCAGGGTCTCAGAGAGAATTTGACCGTCCCACCGGCCAGACCAACTGGCTGCTTGAAATTGGGCGCATGTTAAGCAGTGATGTTGAGGTGGAAAGCCTGCTGGACACCGTAACCCAGGCGATGGTTGCGCTAACCAATTCAAGTGCGGCTTCGGTGCTGCTTTATGATGATGAATCTCATGCGCTGCGTTTTGTGGCTTCGTCAGATTTATCGCATGAAATTGCGCAAAATTTCCCCGTCCCCATTGAAGAAAGTGTGGCCGGGGTGGCCTTTGCCGAAAAGCGGATTGTCGCCATCAAGGAAGCGGCGAAATTTCCGCGCCACTTTAGAGAGATTGACCAGGAGACAAAATTAGTGACACGTTCGATCCTGGCCGTGCCGATTATCTATCGGGGCGAAGTTTTAGGGGTACTTGAAACAATCAACAAAAATGACGGTTTTGATTATAACGGCGAAGATGCCACAGTCCTAGAGACTTTGGCCTCCTTCCTGGCGCTCTCTTTTGAAAACGCCAGCCTTGAGGGCATTATCGGAAGAATCAAGGAAGAAGCCGCCCGCCTCGACAAGATGAAGACAGACTTCATCGCCATTACCTCGCATGAACTGCGCACCCCGCTCGGCTTGATTATCGGTCATTCCACCTTCCTGCGAGAAATTGTGGACAAGGAATACCACGAGCAGATGGATACCATCATCCGCAATGCGATGCGCCTTAAGGAAATTATTGAGAACATGACCAGCGTCGATAACGTTCAGGCTGGCACGGCAGTCATGCGTTCGCACGATGTTTCCATCAAAAAAATCATCGCCGAAGTTGTTGAAGGTATGCAGATCGAAGCCAAGCATAAAAGAATCGTCTTGCGCACTGAATTCGACAACTCTGACTTGATGCTTGAAGGCGACAGCGAGAAAATAGGCATGGCCATTCTTAACCTGGTTCGGAATGCGGTCATGTTTACGAACGAGGGCGGGCAGATTATGGTCAAGGCCAAAGAATCGGGCGGCCATATTCTGATCTTCGTGGCCGATAATGGCATCGGCATTCCGGCCAAAGACCTGCCGCATATTTTCGAGCGATTTTACCAGGTTGAATCGCACCTGACGCGCAAACATGGCGGGATGGGCCTCGGCCTTTCGGTGGCGAAAATGATGATCGAAATGCACGGCGGCAGCATCAAGGCCCAAAGCATTCCCGGCAAGGGCAGCAATTTCACCATCACCCTGCCAGTCGACTCCTCAAAAGCCGAAGCCGATTCGAAAGTTTTTATTACCTGATGCCCGCCAACCGCCCGCTCGTGATTGCCGGCCAGTTGCGCCGCCAATACCTGTTGCCGCCCGAAGGCCCTCCCTTACTGGATGCGCCCGGCGGCAATTTGTTATATGCCGCGGCCGGGGCGCAAGTTTGGAACGAAAATGGACAAGAAACTATCGGCCTGTTGGCCCGCATCGGCGAGGATTACCCCCAGGAGTGGCTCAAGAACTTCAAAAAAGCAGGCTTCGACACCCAGGGCATTAAAATCCTGCCGGAAAGCCTCGATTTACGCAGTTTCCTGGTCTACACCAGCACGCACACCTACCAATCGGCCAACCCGGTTTCGCATTTTGCGCGGCTGGGGCTAACCTTTCCCAAATCGCTGCTCGGATACCAGCCCCCCGAAGAAAAACAAGACAGCCGCGCCCGCCAGAACCCAGATTCACCGCGCCTGCTCGACATCCCGGAGGACTACAAACAGCCGCGCGCCGTCCATCTCTGTCCGCTCGATTTTGCGACCCACATGCAATTTGCAGCCGCATTTCGTCAGTTTGGGGCCAACATCCTCACAATCGACCCCAACCCGGGCTACATGAACGGCAACTTCCTGGTCGATCTGCGCTCGCTCCTGCAAGGCCTGACCGCCTTCCTGCCATCCGAAGAAGAAATTCGCTCGCTTTTCTGGGGCCGCACCAGCGACCTGTGGGAAATGGCCGCCATCCTGGGCGGCTTTGGCTGCCAGGCCATCCTCATCAAGCGCGGCGGACGCGGCCAATACCTGTACGAAACCGCGACAGGCCGCCGCTGGGAAATCCCGGCTTACCCGGGCAACCCGGCAGACATCACCGGCGCAGGCGATGCCTTCTGCGGCGGATTCCTGCATGGCTACGCCAAAACGCTCAGCTTTTTGCAAGCCAGCCTGCATGGCAACATCGCCGCCTCGCTCGATATCGAAGGCAGCGGCCCGTTTTACATCTTCGACGCCATGCCCGGCCTGGCCCAGGCCCGTTTGCTCTCTCTTTCTGAAATCACCAAAGAAATCACATGAAAAACTATCTTGCCGAACTGGCCGTTCAAATTCAACAAATTCCGGCCCCAACCTTTGAAGAAACAGAACGCGCCCAATTCGTTTTGGAAATGTTCCGCCAAAACGGCCTCTCGCAGCCGCAAATGGATTCCGTTGGAAATGTCCTGGCCTGCATCCCAGGCGCGGGAACAGACTCCCCGATTGTTGTCTCCGCTCATCTCGATACCGTTTTCTCCGCTGAAACCGACCTGGCCGTGCGGCGCGCAGCGGGCCGCATCTACGGCCCCGGCATCGGCGATAACTCAGCCGGCGTGGCCGGGTTGTTCGGGCTGCAAACCATGCTCCAAGCAAACAACATCCGCCTGCCGGGGGATGTCTGGCTGGCAGCCAACACCTGCGAAGAAGGCCTGGGCGACCTGCGCGGCATGAAAGCCATTTGCGAACGCTTCGGCCCAAGCCCGCGCCTGTACCTCGTCCTCGAAGGCATGGCGCTTGGGCACATCTATCATCGCGCCATCGGCGTGCGCCGTTATAAAATCACCTGTCACACCCGCGGCGGCCACTCGTGGACAGATTACGGCGAACCCTCCGCCATTCACGAACTGGCCCGCCTGGTGACGGCCCTCAGCGGGCTGGCCCTCCCGGTGAACCCGCGCACAACCCTCAACGTCGGGCGCATCTCCGGCGGAACGTCGATCAACACCCTGGCCGCCCAGGCCTGGCTCGAACTGGATTTGCGTTCTGAGGGCGAATCGGCGCTAAAAGACCTGATCCAGCAAACCGAAAGCCTGGTTGAAAGCAGCAGCCGGCGCGGGGTCTGGTTCGAGGCCGAGGTCATCGGTCAGCGTCCTGCCGGAGAGTTGGCGCTCAATCACCCGCTCCTGCGCCATGCCCGCCACTGCCTGAGTGCTGAGGGCATCGAACCGATTCTGACTCAGGGTTCAACCGACGCCAACATCCCGCTCAGCCTGGGCTACCCGTCGCTCGTCCTGGGGCTGACGCACGGCAGCGGCGCGCACACCCTGGACGAATACATCGAAACCGAACCCCTGCAGCAGGGCGCAGACCAGCTTTTCAACTTTATCCGCAATGCCTGGCAGTTCTGAAAAGGAATCTCAATGGATAACCCAAAAGCAGGCGCACAAATCAGCCAAAAATCCTTTATTCAATCGCTGCTCATCCTGTTTGTCTTGATGCTCGCGGCGGGCATCCTGACATTATCAACCTGCTTTGACCCTGTCACACAAAACGAACCTCGTCCTGAGCGGAGGCCCGCCCGCTTCTGCGAGCCGTAGTCGAAGGACATTTTCCTGCAAATCAGCCTTCGACTACGCTCCCTTCAACAATAATTGTTTGTTTTATGCATCTGCTCGCAAAGACAGGATTCAGACAGACATCACTATTTGGGAACAACGCTATTAAATTAATTACAGGAGGCAGCATGAATATTCTGGGGATAGATGTCGGCGGCTCCGGGATTAAGGGCGCGCCGGTCGATACCGAATCGGGCCAGTTATTGGCAGAGCGATTGCGCATCCCGACCCCGCCAGGAGCGGAACCCGAAGCGGTGGCGCAAGTGGCCGCCCAAATTGTGGATCATTTCGAGTGGCAAGGCCCGCTCGGCATTGGCTTCCCGGCTGCGATTAAAGGCGGGCGGGCCATGCTGGCCGCGAATATTTCAAAAGCCTGGTTGGAGGTGAATGCGCTCAGCCTTTTCAGCGCCGCCAGCGGCTGCGCCGTTACGCTCCTGAATGATGCCGATGCTGCCGGGCTGGCCGAGATGACCTTTGGAGCCGGCAAAAACCAGCCCGGCACGGTTTTGCTGGTAACAATTGGAACCGGCCTGGGAACTGCCATTTTCCAAAATGGGATTCTGCTTCCCAATACAGAATTGGGCCACATCGAGATAGACGGCCAGGAAGCCGAGCTGCGCACCTCTGACGCGGCCCGTGAACGCGAAGAACTCTCCTGGAGAAAGTTTGCCAAACGCTTAAACCAATATCTCTCACGCCTGGAATATCTTTTCTGGCCGGATCTGTTCATTCTGGGGGGCGGAGTCAGCAAAAAGCATGATAAATTTATACCGTTGCTGCAATTGAAAACCGCAGTTGTGCCTGCCCAATTTCTAAACGAGGCCGGGATTGTTGGCGCAGCCCTGGCAGCCAAAAATAACGAATCATAAGGAAAAAACATGACTGACACAATCGATGCCACCGTAATCATTGTCGGAGCCGGGCCTGCCGGATCGACCGCCGCCTACTTTTTAGCAAATGCCGGGGTAGATGTATTAATGGTCGACCAGGCAACTTTTCCGCGAGATAAATCTTGCGGGGATAGCATTTGCCCGGGGGCCGTAGAGATTCTGGACAAGATGGGATTAAGCGATTGGGCCAAACTGAAAGGCTATGCCACCAATATCGGCTATCGCCTGAGTTCCCCCAACGGCAGCCTGGCCGATATTCCCTTTCCGAGCCATTTTTCTCCTTTTCCAAATTACCTGATTCCGCGGCGCGAGTTTGATCACGCGCTGGTACAACACGCCGTCTCAGCCGGGGCGCGTCTGCGCGAAGGCGTGCGCCTGACCGATTTTGCCCGCATCAGCCCGGAGGTTGTCCAGGTGATGGGCAAGCAGGATGAAACCCCGGTCAGCCTGACCGCCAAACTGGTGATTGCAGCCGATGGCAGTATCTCGGCCTTTACCAGCCGCCTGGGAATGGTCCCCGGCCCGGCAGACGCGCTGGCCCTGCGCCAGTATTACAGCAATGTGGCTGGCACACCCGGCCAATTTGAACTGCACTGGGAAAAATCGGTCCTGCCTGCTTACGGTTTCATCTTCCACCTGAACGACGGGATCGCCGTCTTCGGAACAGGCATGTTCCGCAAAGACCAGCAGCGGCTCAAGGCCAACATCCAGGAGCGATTGAAGACCTTCATCACCCAAAACCCGTATGCGCGCGAGGCGCTCAAAAATGCGCAACCACTTGGGCCGGTCGCCGGGCATCCCTACCGCGATGACGCCGAAATGGTCAAACCCTACGCCGATAACATCATGCTGGTCGGCGACGCCGCCGGAACCGGCCACCCGATGACGGGTGAGGGGATCGGGCCGGCCATGATCAGCGCCGAAATCGCCGCCCACCACGCCATCCAGGCCCTCGAAAAGGGCGATGTTTCCGAACCGGGTCTGGCGGCGTATGGCCTCGCTTTCCACAAACAGTTTGACAGCCTGCACAAAATCTCGCAGTTGGCGCGCACTGCTCTCGCGCTGCCGTGGATGGTCGACCGCACCGTGCGGCGCTGCGCCAAAGACCCGGTTTTCGGGGCCGCAATGGCGGGCATTCTGGCCGGCGTGGTCTCTCCGGGTGAAATGCTAAAACCCGGCATGGCGCTGCGCCTGTTGGCCGGGTAGTTTAACTTGTGCAAGCTGAGGGCGGAGAGCAAATCGGAAAAGATTAATCCGTATCGCGGCGAGATTTCGCCACCACGCGAATGGGCGTTCCCACGAAACCGTATTCATCACGAATACGGTTTTCAATATAGCGGGCATAGGTAAAGTGCATCAGGGTCGGATCGTTAACAAATAACAGGAAAGTCGGCGGGTCTGATCGCACCTGGGTGGCATAGTAAATCTTAAGCTGGCGGCCGGCCTGGCTGGGAGCGGGGTGCTTGTCCTGCGCTTTTTGCAAGACCGCATTGAGCTTGGAGGTTGAAAGGCGCGCCAGGCGTTCCTCCTGGACACGCAACGCCATCGGCAAAACCTGATCCACCCGCTGGCCGGTCTTGGCAGAGATAAAAAGCATTGGGACGTAGTCCATAAAGTTCAATTGCTGGCGAATGTGCGCGGTATAAGATTCCATCGTATAAGAATCTTTCTCGATCGCATCCCATTTATTCACCAATACCACGCAAGATTTCCACTCTTCGAGAATATACCCGGCAATATGGGCATCCTGGGCTGTAATGCTGGTTTCGGCATCGATCATCAAAAGCGCCACATCTGCGCGTTCAATGGCTTTGAACGAACGCACTACCGAGTATCTTTCCACACCGGGGTCAATCCGTCCGCGGCGGCGGATTCCGGCAGTGTCGATCAGGGTCACATCAATTCCGTCAAATTCAAGCTGCGAATCGGTGGCGTCGCGG
>JAVEWN010000120.1:0-8882 GCA_034004515.1 Anaerolineales bacterium
TCGATGAACAGGCCCAGGTCAACCAGGCTGAACGAATCGACCAGACCGCTGGAAATAAGTTTTTCATCCGGCGCGATGGCGTGGTTGGGCTGTTTGAGAATCTCGGTGGCGATATAGGCGGCAATTTTTGGGATAATTTCGTCCATGTGGTTCATTTTCCTATTGGGATATGTTGATGCAAAAGCGGGAAATCGCCTTTCGCCCACATGATTATCTCTGCTGTTGAAATTTACTTCTTCGGGGTCGGGGTGGGCGTAAAGATGTTTTCCATGCCAGGAGCGGGCGGCAAGTCGAGATTATAGCCGTATTCGCCGCGGAAGGCGAAAAAAGTGACCTGCCCTGGGCGGATTTCAAGTTCCTGGCGGCGGCTTTTGCCATCGAAGACGATGTAAACGTTGTAACGCCCGGTGGGCAGGTCGCTGATGACGAAGTTTTCGTTGTAATACGGGTCCGGGCGAATGGCATCGGGGCCGTAGGTGATAACCGTCCACTGGCGACCAGTTTGCAGGGATTCGATCAGAATCGATTTTCTATTGAACAGTTCACGGTTGGAATCCATCACGCGCCCGGCCAGCACGCCCCAGCCCTGCGGCGGAGCGATCCACAGTTCAGGGTTGCGGGTCTGGAAGTAGGAGTTTTCACCGATTCGGACTTCAAAGTGCAGGTGCGGGCCGGTGGTGTAGCCGGTATCTCCCACTTCACCCAGATATTGACCGGTATCGACCCATTGACCGACCGCCACATCGACCTGGCGCATGTGGGCGTAGAGAGTGTAAAGGGTTGCGCCGTTATAGCCAAACTCATGCCGGATGGTAACGGACTGACCATAAGCATCTTTTTCGTTTTTAGGGTCGCCGCTAAACTGGCCCCAGCCAGCCCATACAACCATGCCGGGGCCAGCCGCCAGAACGGACGTGCCCGGTGCGGCTGGAATATCGACGCCGGTGTGGGTGATGTCTTCAAAGAAGACGCCCCCGTAGCGATAATTGGCAAGCGGCCAGTTGACTTCGTCTGCGCCAATGGGACGGGTAAAGTAGAAGTGGTCGTAGGCGTTCAAGGCCCAGGGGACGGGGTAAAGCGGCGGGCGCCAGGCAGAGATCGGTTCGGCCCCAGGCGTGGGCAGGTCGAAACGGAGCGCTTCGACGGGCGGAGGGGCCGGGGCAACGACGAGACAATCGAGGTTGGGGCAGACCGGCGTCGGCTGGGGGGCGGCTGAGGGAGCGGAAGCAGGCGGAGGGGAGTCTGATTCCTGCTCGAAAATAACCGGGGTAGGTTCAGCCTCGGAAGCGGAAGGCAAGCTGCAGGCCGAGAAAAGCACCAATAAAATTAATAACCAGCCCTTCGACTTCACTGCGTTCCGATCAGGGCTTGAAAATGAATCTTTTCTCATGGCACAGGGGTAAAGGTTGGGCGCATGGTGGGCGTGAAAGAAGATGTGGGGGTGGGTGTTTTGTAACGGTAGCCGGTCGGGGTCAGGGTGGGGGTGCGCGTGGGCGGGATGACGATGGTCGGCGTAATCAGGATGTCTGGCGGGTAAAGTTCGAGCATGGCTTCACGCCACGACAGGCCGCCAGGGATGACAAATTCGTTGAAGAGTGCGCCTTTGAAGTAGGTGCGCCAGTTGGTCTGGGAGGGGTGGCGCTGCCAGCCGTAGGCGCGCGTCAGCCCGGTAAAGTCGATCCAGTAACCGGGCGGGATGGTTTCATAAGGCAGGCCGCCTTGCTCGTAGGCGGTGGGATTGAGGCTGTAGCGGGCGTTTAGATCCCAGGGGCTGACGCGCAGCGGTTCGCCCAGCGAGCCATCCTGGGCTTGCGGGTGCAGGTAGACGCGCCAGTAGGTCTGACCGTTGTAATCTTCGCGGCTGACCACCATCCAACCGGCGTTGAGCGGGAGCGGGTTGATGCCAAACGCGCGCCCGGTATAGAGCCACGAATCGCCGCGCCCTGGGTCGAGCGAGGCGGTCAGCGGGGTATGGGCGTTTTCCAGGTTGGCAAGCACGTCCCAGCCGACTTCAAGGGCGGTGCGCTGGCGCAGGGCATTGAAGGCGGGCAAAACGCTCTGATGCAGAAAAGGCTGCGGGGCCGCAACGCCCTTGTCGAGCGGCAGCAAGGAGGCCCGATTTTGAGCGGGGTCGGGCGGATCAAAAAGTGGAGTGGCCGTCAGGCTGGCGCTGCTTTGAAAGGCAGCCGGCAGGCCAGAGATCGGCAAACTGCGCCAGGCGATTGCCTGGATCGGCGAGATGGGCACGGGCGGCTGGCTGGTAAAGCCGTCCAGCGTGTAGGCCAGCAGGTAGTCCTGGTTCGGCTCGCGAATGGTCGCAGCGATTTGGTCACCAAACTGGTTCCAGGCAGGTATGCTGCCGGGGCCAATTGGCCGGGCAGCGGCCCGCGGCTGGGCCAGATCCCAGACGTAGAGGGTAGCGGCTTCGGCCTGGCTGGATGATTCCCAGGCCAGAAGAGCGCCATCCGGCGACCAGGTTGGGTTGGTTTCAGCGCTGTTGGGGCTGCGGCTAATATTCTGAAAACGATTCTCGCCGGGGGTGTCGAGGTTGGCGATCCAAATTTCAAAATCGCCGGAGCGGCTGGAGGCAAAAGCAATCTGCCGTCCACTGGGCGACCAGGAGGGGCGCTGGTCGCAGGCGGGGTCATCGGTCAGGCGGATGGTTTCGCCAACGTTGACGGTCGAGGCAATCAGGATTTCGAGGTTGTCGTCCAGATAAGAGTCAAAAACGATCCACTGGCTGTCGGGCGACCAGCGCGGGGAGGAGTCGTAGGCTGGGGTATCCGTCAGGCGGCTGACTTGTCCGCTGGCGAGATCGAGCAGGTAGATGTCCCAGTATTCGTTGCGGTCCGAGGCAAAAGCCAGCGTGCGGCCATCCGGGCTGAGGGCCGGGGATTTGTCGTTCCAGGGGCCATTGCTCAAACGCAGCGGGGCAAGCGTGCCGGGAGCATAGGCGTACAGGCGGCTGTAGCCATTCTCAGCGAGTGCCAGGAAGAAAGTTGAAACCGAATCGGGGGGCAGCGCGGTGCGGGTGGGGGTTGCCGTTGGCGGGGCGGGCGTGGCTGTAGCGAGCGTGGAAATATCTGGCGTCAGGGTTTCGGGGGAGGCAGACAAAGCCGGGAGACCGGTCGATTCGGTCGAGGAGGCCGGCTGATTGCCCTGGGAAGTGAACCAGGCAAAGACTGCGCCGGCCGCCAACAGGATTAAGAAAATAAGAAAATAACGTTTGTTGATGGGCATATTTTAGTTTTTGGCCTGTCTCTCGGACCTTTATACCCTAGTTTTCAGTGGACAGGGATAACAGAATCATAGGGTCGAATAGCCGATAAGTCCCGCTCATGCGCCAGACGACGTAATTGGCGCGCTCTTCTTCAGTGGTTTCGACCTGGTAATAGGCCAGCGAGTCGAAGGTTTGGCCGGCAGGGCCCCAGCGGGTTTCAAAGTGCAAGTGCGGGCCGCCGGTGAAGCCGGTCAGACCGCTTTCGGCCAATTGCTGGCCGCAGGTAATCTCTTGTTTAAGGAGGAAGGGCAGCAGGTTCTGAAGATGGGCATACAAGACATACAGCGAAGCGCCCGCGGTGATTTCCAAATTCTCAATCGCCTGGGCCGGAATCCGTTCATAAGGGGTTTCGATCAGGATGGCGTTGCCGTAGGGAGGCCGGTCGTGGATGACGGCGGCGATCCGCCCGCTGGTGGCCGAAAGAACCGCTGTGCCGGTAAACAACTGCCCATCGCGGGTGTAATAGCCCAAATCCAGGCCGTGATGGGCGTCATCCTTGTAGCTTCCGTCGTCCAATTGGCGCGGGGCACTGAAGGGCTGGGTGATGATTTCGGAGAGCGTCTCCAGCGGTTGGACGGCCAGCGGAGAACAGACCAAAGGTTGAGGGCTGGCAAGCGTTGGGGGAATTGTGGCCGTACCGGTTGGCAGGAGGCTGGCAACAACACTCAGAATTGGGGCTGTTTGCGAGGGCGGCGGTTCGACGGTTAGCGTTTGAGCAGCGGGCCTGGTTTGAGGGGCGGCCACAACAGGCGCGCAGGCTGCCAAAGCCAGGGCCAGCAGAGCAAAAACGTAAAATTGAATTCTGCTGAATTGCATCGGAAAATCAAACCGCCACCACAAATTCTGCCTGGGCCTGGTCAGATTCGATTGTCGTCAGGTTTTCCTGATCGGTCGGGTTATCGCTGTTGGAGGGGTAATACATGCGCGCGTACAGAGCAAACTTTCCATGCTGCTGGGAGCCGCGGATGTGGATGGTAAAGACATTTTTGCGCTGAAGCGGCTCGATCACGCTGACCGTCGCAATCTCCTCCCCATTTTCTGCGGTCAGGACGACTTCAATGAAAGGCCGCTTCTGAAAAGGGGTCACTTCAAGATAGACGCGCGCGCGCAAAGGCCCATCGTCGATCACAGGTTCGGCGCGCAGTTCGAGAAAGCGCATCTCCGCCGGAGGCAGAGGTATATTTTGGCCGCCTTCAGAGAGTTCCGGGAAGAAAAATTCAAGGTCATCGTTCATGGCAAGGATTATAAAGGATGAAAGCCGAAGGATAAAGGATGAAAAAGAATGCCGCCCCAATGGGCGGCATTCCGAATACAATCCGTAAAACACAGCCAACAGAGGAATTAGCCGTTCTTGGCCTGGAATTCCTTCATGAAGCCGACCAGAGCTTCCACGTCCGAAAGTTCAACCGCGTTATAGATCGATGCGCGCAACCCGCCAACGGAGCGATGGCCCTTGAGGCCGATCATGTTCATCTTTTTGGCTTCGCTCGCAAATTGAGCTTCGAGTTCCTCGTTCGGCAGGCGGAAGGTGACATTCATCCGCGAGCGGAATTCGGGCTGGGCATGTCCCTTGTAGAAACCGCCGCTGGCGTCAATCGTGCCATAGAGCAGGTCAGACTTGGCCTTGTTGCGGGTTTCAATCCCCGCCAGGCCGCCATTCTTCTTGATCCACTTCATCACCAGCCCAACCATATAGATTGAGAAGCAGGGCGGGGTGTTGTAGAGCGAATCATTTTCAACTTGCACTTTGTAATCGAGCATGACCGGCATGTTTTCGGGGACTCGCTCAAGCATGTCTTCCCGCAAAATGCCAATCACCACACCCGCCGGGCCAACATTCTTCTGCGCGCCCGCATACAGATAGGCATATTTGCTAATATCAATCGGGCGGCTCATGAAATCAGACGAGGCGTCGCAGATCAGCTCTACGCCCGCCGGAGGCTGGGGATAATTAAAGAACTCAACGCCATGAATGGTTTCGTTCGAGCAGTAGTACAGATAGGCAGCTTTCGGATCCAGGTCCAAGCTATCCGGGATGTAGTTGAAATTTGTCGATTTAGCGCTGGCTACCACCCGGGTGGCTCCAAGTTTTTCAGCTTCGCCCACCGCTTTTTTGCTCCAGGTTCCGGTAACGATATAATCCGCCGAAGCGCCTTCAGCGCGGAAGTTCATCGGAACCATCGAGAACTGCAAACTGGCCCCACCCTGCATGAACAGAACCTTATAATTGGCGGGGATGCTGAGCAATTCGCGAATATCTGCCTCAGTTTCTTTAATCATCGAGTCAAATTCTTTCGAACGATGACTCATTTCGATCACCGACATGCCCGAGCCTTTATAATCGAGCAATTCGGCCTGAGCCTGCTGCATCACCTCCAACGGTAAACCAGCCGGGCCGGCGTTGAAGTTGTGGGCGCGTTTAACTTCGGTCATTTTATCTCTCCTTGAGATGAAAAAAAGGGGGTTTGGGGGTTCAGGGATCCAAAAATTTTTCAGTTTTACTTGCCTATCGATTATAGCCCCCAGGCCAGGCAAACACCAAGTACATTTGACATGTTTATCGCCTGATAGTTGTCCGTTGACAAAGCCATTTTGGATTGTTAGAATGATTTTTGTGAAAGCAATTGCAGTCCCACTCATCAGAACCAGCCGGTTTTTCCGGGACTGGTTCTGTTCTTTAATTGGCTGACAGCCAAATTCCCAATCAGGAGAATCCCTATGAAAGTCTTAGTCTGTGACAAAACCGAAAAAGAGTGCATCGAAGAGATGCGCGCCGCCGGTTTAACGGTCGACACCAGCTTCGAGATTACCCCCGAAGAATTGATGACGACCCTGCCTGCCTACGACGTGGCCGTTGTCCGCTCGCGGACAAAAATCCGCCAACCCCTGATCGACGTTTGCCCCAACCTGAAATTGATCGTGCGCGGCGGGGTCGGCCTGGACACAATCGATGTCGATTATGCGCGCGCCAAAGGCATCGAAGTTCGCAATACGCCGATGGCCTCCTCTGATTCGGTGGCCGAGCTGGCGATTGCCTACATGCTGATGATGGCGCGCTCACTCTACAAAGCCAGTGAAACCATGAAAGCCAGCAAATGGGAAAAGAAAGCCTTCAGCGGCGTTGAAATTGGCGGCAAAACCCTCGGTCTGGTCGGGATCGGCAACATCGGCAAAGCCACTGCCCGGCGGGCCGTCGCCCTCGGCATGAAAGTCGTCGCTTACGACCCGTATGTCAAAGACTTTGAGTTCGGCAAACTCGTCAGCCTCGATGAACTGCTCGCCCAGGCCGATTACATCAGCCTGCATCTGCCTAAAACCAAAGAATCGACCGATATGATTGGCACAGAGCAATTTGCCAAAATGAAAGACGGCGTGCGAATCATCAACTGTGCGCGCGGCGGAATCATCAACGAAGATGCGCTCTACGAAGCCCTGACGAGCGGCAAAGTTGCAGCGGCCGCCTTGGATGTCTTCGCCGCAGAACCGCCCAGCGAGTGGAAACTGCTCCAGTTGGAGAACGTCATTGGCTCACCGCACATCGGCGCGGCCACCAAAGAAGGCCAGGGCCGTGTCGGCGCAGAAGTCGCCCAAATTGTAGTCGCTTTCGCCAAGAAATAACATTTTCGCAAGAGGCGCAGCAAGGCTGCGTCTCTTGCCCGTTAAATAAGAGTAACCATGAAAATTTTTGAAGATATTGGCATCCAAATTCCCGATATTCTGCTGCCCAAAGCGGGCGTCGATTTGCACAAATGGGCGGTCATCGCGGTAGACCAGTTCACCTCCGAGCCAGAATACTGGCAAAAGGTCGAAGCCATTGTGGGCAGCGCCCCCTCCACTTTTCGGATCACCCTGCCCGAGATCTACCTCGAAAAACCGGGCGAAGCCGAGCACATCCAATCCATCCAAAAAACGATGCGTGAATACCTGGATGCCGGCATCCTTGAACCACGCCCCGGGCTGATCTACGTCGAACGCACAGCCGCCGGGAAAACCCGCAAAGGCCTGATGTTATGCCTCGACCTTGAGCGCTACGACTACAACAAAGGCTCCACCAGCCTAATCCGGGCGACCGAAGGCACCATCGTCGACCGCCTGCCGCCGCGCATGAAAATCCGGACCGGCGCGCCGCTCGAACTGCCTCATATCCTCGTCCTGATCGACGACCCTCAAAAAACCGTGATCGAGCCGCTCGGCGCGGCCAAAGACAAACTGCACAAACTCTACGACTTCGACCTGATGCTCGCAAGCGGCCACCTTGTCGGTTATGGGGTCGACGACCAGGAACTGGAAAATGGCGTTATCGCCGCCCTGCGCCATTTGGCTCAGCCTGAGACTTTTACCGCCAAATATGGCCTGGACTCAGACTCCCCTGTGCTTTTGTTTGCGATGGGAGACGGCAACCACTCGCTGGCGACCGCCAAAGCCGTCTGGGAGCAGATGAAAGCCACGGTCGGCATGGATCACCCGGCGCGCTACGCGCTGGTCGAGCTGGAAAACGTCCACGACGAAGGCCTGGAATTTGAACCGATTCATCGGGTCCTGTTCGGCCTGAAAACGGACATTTACGCCGCGCTCGAAGCGGCCTTCGGCCCAGATTACACCTACACCCCGCTCGCCAGCGCCGAAGAAATGCTAACAGCAGTCAACCACGGCGACCCGGCCCGGCAGCTGATCGGCTTCGTCGGCGGTGGGCGCGGCTTCGGGCTGGTCTCACTCAGCAATCCGCGCGCAAACCTGGCAGTCGGCAGCATCCAGGCTTTCCTTGATCCTTTCCTGAAACAAGCCAACGCCGAGAAAATCGATTACGTTCACGGCGCAGATGTGACCGTCCGCCTCGGCCAGCAGCCTGGCAACGTCGGCATTTACCTGGCCGGCATGGGCAAAGACGAGCTGTTCAAGACTGTCATTCTCGATGGCGCTCTGCCACGCAAAACCTTCTCGATGGGTGAAGCCCGCGAGAAACGCTTTTATGTCGAAGCGCGCAAGATACAATAATCACCCAACGGTGAGTAAATACAAAAAACCGCCCATTCGGGCGGTTTTTTGTATTATCGAACACCCCACCCAAAAAGGCATGGGCTTATAAGCCGCCCTGAGCGGAGTCCTTCGGCTGCGGGCTGCGCAACCCTTCGATAAACTCAGGGCGATTCGCCCTCCGCTCAAGACAGCGATAACTTAAGCAAGGAAGCGCAGTCTGTGAGGAGATTGCTTCACCCGGCCCAAGAACGCCGGATTCGCAATGACATTTCTGACTTTGAGAAAACCATGGCAGTCGAAGGATGGCGGCTGCGCTCCGGGCGGGACACGCTGACAGTTAGCACTGCTTTTTGCGCTGCCTGTGAGCAACTCCGGTTTTTTATACTGCGATGGCACAGGCTGGCCCGCCCGCAAGATACATTTTGCGATACAAAACAGGCAAAATCAAGTTTGCCGCAAGCGTTGTACTGTACAATCAAGATTAGTGGTCTTGAGGGCTTATGACAGCCTCTCATCCGTAAGATTTTTGTAGCAGCCCATCACAAAAATTCAAAATTTTATTGTAAAGTGATGCGGCCCTATTCTTCAAGGAGAAATGATGATGAACAAACTTTCAACAGGGTAT